>JBNLAC010000001.1:0-9362 GCA_050301935.1 Methylophilaceae bacterium
GTGTCTGACAACAAACGTTTACATAAAGGGTTAATGAAATGCATAAAATGCTATTTGTGCTTTGCTTGCTGTATGCGCCAAGTCTATTGGCCAGACCAAGCTTTGCTGACACACTGGCGTTAAGCCACTCCGTTGTGATGATTACAACTGAGTTGCCGAATGGCCAAAACGGTCGTGGATCTGGCGTCGTAGTTAGCAAAGAGTATGTAGCGACAAACTGCCATGTGATAGCAAATGCCAAAGGCGCAAACGTAGCAAAATTTCGTGATGCTTATAAACCAATTGCGATTAAAGCAAATTGGAAGCGGGATTTATGTTTACTGAAATTTGATGACTTACCTTTTGAGCCTGTTAAATTGCGCGACAGCGCTTCATTACAATATGAAGAGCCTGTATTTAGCTTAGGGTTTCCCATTGGACAAAATGTGCCCCAACCATCTTATGGAGCGGTGAAGGCTACATATCCTTATCAGGACAGTTTCATCATTCGATCAGACGCTGCATTTGGCTTGGGTTCTAGTGGCGGTGCTTTGTTTGATGAACAAATGAATCTGATTGGTATCACGACTTTTAAAAGCCCAGGCAACAAAGGGTATTTTTATCACCTGCCTGTCGAGTGGATTAAAGAGCTGATGAAGACACCAGAAACGCATAGTCTTGCAACAAACGATATCCCATTCTGGGCTTTACCAATAGAGCAACGTCCTGCGTTTATGAAAGTCGTGATTCCATATCAAAACCAAGATTGGCAAGTTTTAAAAACAATTGCTCAAGACTGGACAAATCATGAGCCAAAATCAACAGATGCATGGTATTACCTTGGTGTTGCTGAGGAAGGCGCAGGTAATATTGTAGAGGCAAAAAAATACTTAAATAAAGCGATATCATTAAATTCTAGAGAACTCGATGCCATGCTTGCACTATCACGTATTGCCTATCAAGAGAGGGATGCTGATACACTAGCAGCATTAGAGGCGCCGATTCGCGAGCTCGATAACGAACAAGCTGACAACATAGTATCAAAAGTTAAACAGCTTAGTGCAAATGCCTGTACAACTGAAGTATGCTAGCTCACATAAACTTCACTTAATTAAACTAATGTAATCATATAGATAACGATGTTTAGATCCTACTAATGCTTAAGCAATGATGAGAGGCATAGATTTGTCAGAAATAGATTTAAAGAAACCAATTGATGAGCAGCAGTTGCTTGAGATTAAAAATGAAAATGAGTCACTTCGAGCTGATCAAAAATTTCTGCGTGCCGTCATTGATAATGCAGGTGAACCAATTTTTGTTAAAGACAAGCATAGCAAAATAATTCTAGCTAATGAGTCTTTTTGCCAGATGTTTGACACTGCAAAAAAAGATGTCATAGGAAAAACGCTAGCGGAGAAAGTCCCACAAAACGAACAAGAGCATTTTTTTAAAATTGATCGCCAAGTATTGGCAGATGGTATTCAGAATACTTGTGAGGAGACGCTAACACTTAACGGAGGTGAAACAAAAACAATAATCACGACTAAAACGAGATACATAGACGCATATGGTGAATGCTATATTATTGGTGTTATTAGAGATATTACAGAGCGCAAAAAACTCGAAACTAAATTGAAGGAAAAAGCAGATACTGATTTCCTAACAGGCGCTAATAATCGGCGTAAATTCATGGAGTTAGCAACATTAGAGCTAAGCAGAGCAACCCGATACAAGAATGATTTATCTATCCTAATGATGGACATTGATTTCTTTAAGAATATAAATGATCTACATGGTCACATGGCTGGCGACGCAGTATTGTCTAAACTGAGTGAAGTGTGTTTACATAACATAAGAGAAAATGACATATTGGGGCGTATCGGTGGCGAGGAGTTTGCTATTTTACTGCCGCAAACTAGTATAAAAAATGCTATTGATGTAGCAGAAAATTTGCGAAACCTGATACAGAACTTAACGGTTTATTACAATAATGGCAGCTCAGTCATCAACTTTACGGTATCAATCGGAGTCGCATCAATAACTGATAAAGTGAGTAAATTGGAAAGACTGCTTCATATTGCTGATAAAGCACTTTATAAAGCAAAAGAAAATGGTAGAAATCAGGTTTGCAGTTAATTATTTTTAGTAGAGGTTATAGATGCAAAAAACTAGTAATACAATGTTAAATGCTTTGGAAAAAATGGTCGCTAGGACTTGTTTTTGTAAGTTGCGCGAGCAATGTGAGGACAAAAATAGCGCCACGTGTATGCGCAATCGAAATATCTATGCTGAATATATGGCAAGCAAACGACAAGTAAGAAAATAAATGCAAGGATGCATCATGCAAAATGACGATAAAATAATCCAGTTGCTGGAAGCAAATAATGCAAAATTAACTGAAATTAATAGCAATATGCTTAAGGTTTTTTGGATTGTAGCAATATTTGCAATACTTTATTTTGGGCTGATGATTTATTTGTTGCTTATTAAGTAGCGAAATTTATTACTCAACTATCTCGCTAGTTCGAAAAAAAAGTTAAGATTGCATATTAAATATATGCTTCCATTTCTATACTAATGCCTATTACTGATATTCACCTAGTTTCTGAAGCAATTCGAGATGCAGTTGCGCCCGTTTTTTTATTGACGGGTATCGGTTCAATCTTGAATGTGATGGTTGGTCGATTAGGTCGCGCTATTGATCGTGCTAGAAATGTAAATAGCTTAAATCAAGAATTACGGAAAGCGCACAAGCACGAATTAAATGTTACAGTTAGGCGAATCACTTTACTACGTATTGCAATTGGGTTTGCTACTTTAGGTGCGTTATTAGTTTGTATTTCAATTGCTAGCTTGTTTATATCAGTAGAATCAGGTTTTAATATTTCCCATGTCGTTTTAATCAGTTTTATTTCCTCGATGGGAGCAATTATCGTTTCACTATTGTGTTTTTTAAGGGAAATACTGCTGACCTCAAATGAGGCAATAGTATCTAGTCATTTAGATTAGTATTGCGAATTTATCAAATAACGCAAACTCGTGCACGTAACTCATCAATCAATACTTTGGTGTTTTCTGAGTAATCAACGGGTAAATCAATCAGGTGTACGCCACCTTTATCGAAACACTCATTAATGAGTGGAATAAAACTTTCAGGATTTTCTACACGATGCCCAGTGGCACCATAGCTATTGGCATACATGACAAAGTCTGGGTTATTAAACTGGAGGCCGTAATCTTCTAAGCCCATGCCATATTGTTTCCAGCGAATCATGCCATACGAACTATCATTTAGTATTAACACAACCAAGTTTAGTTTTAAGCGCACAGCCGTTTCCATTTCTTGACTGTTCATCATAAAACCACCGTCGCCGCAGATTGCCATTACTCGTCGATCGGGGTATAAACGAGCGGCTTCCATCGCCGATGGTAAGCCTGCTCCCATCGTTGCCAAGGCATTATCCAGCAGCACTGTGTTGGCTAGTTCTGCGAAATAATTACGCGCAAACCAAACTTTATAGACACCATTATCCAACGCAATGATGCCATCGGCAGGCATTACTTTTCTGATATCAGCAACAAAGCGTTGTGGTTTCATTGGGAAGCTTGGGTCATCACCGCCTTCATTGATGTGTTCCATGACATAGCCACGTACTTTCATAAAATAAGAAAAATCATGTGTATCAGTAATGCCTACTCGGTTGGCAATTCGTTGAATTGAGGTGGCAATGTCTCCAACGACTTCCAGTTGAGGGAAGTAGACATTATCCACTTGTGCTGACTTAAAATTAACATGAATGACTTTCGCGCCACCGTGAACCATGAAGAATGGCGGCTTTTCTACAACGTCATGACCAACATTGATAATCAAATCAGCACGATCAATGGCACAATGAATGTAGTCGCCATCTGATAGGGCGGCAGTGCCTAGATGTTTTTCTCTGCGGCCCCAGATTACACCCTTACCCATTTGCGTATTGGCAAATGGTATTCCTGTAGCATCAACAAAGTTATGTAAAGCTTGCCAAATTCTTGCTCGATTAGCACCAGCACCAATCATTAATAATGGATGTTTAGCTTCTTTAATCATGGAGGCAGCATAATCAAGAATTTCACGGTCAGCATGCGGGTACCGGTGTTTACTAATGCTAAACACAGGCGTCGTGTTATCTTTCACTTCCTCTGCAGCTACATCTTCTGGTAACTCTAACAATGCAGCACCTGGTCGTTCTTCAGTCGCTAATCTGAAAGCTTCACGCACCATCGATGGAATCATATCCACATTGACAATTTGTTTTGCATATTTAGTGATTGGCTTCATCATGCTGACAACGTCAATGATTTGAAATAGCCCTTGCTTGCTGTGTTTGATTGGCTTTTGTCCTGTAATCATGACTAATGGGAAACCGCCCAATTGAGCATAAGCTGCGCCTGTGACTAGGTTCGTTGCACCAGGGCCCAGCGTTGATAAACATACGCCTGGTTTGCCTGTTAGCCGACCGTAGGTGGCAGCCATAAATGCAGCACCTTGTTCATGGCGTGTCAGGATAAGGTCGATGTTAGACTTCCGAAGTGCCTCTAAAAAATCAAGATTTTCTTCACCAGGTACACCGTAGATTCTCTCTACACCTTCATTTTCTAAAGCTTTAACGAATAAATCGGATGCATTCATTTTAATGAGTGATGCTTCTGTGGCTATTTGATTCATCCTATCTTACACTTTCTGTTGATAAGTTCGACAATTTTTTATCTGATGTAACCAAGTTACGTCTGATTGCATTGGTGTTAATCAGTTTCGTGGTTGGTTCTGGATATAAATCTACCATGCTTACAGATTTGCCATTAGCTTGTACGATACGCGCGTGCTTGCGATTAAGGTCACGAGGGCGCGATACACCGCATGCATGTGCTAAAGTATTGATTTCTTTAAGCATATTTTTTGCATATTGCATGACGCGCACTGCTTTATCTTCAGGGTTCAAACCATATTGCAGTTTTTTATCATGTGTGGTGATACCAGTAGGGCAAGTATTCTTATTGCATTGCAATGATTGGATACAACCCAAAGCAAACATAAAGCCGCGGGCTGAGTTAACAAAATCGGCACCTGCGCAAAAGGCCCAAGTAACCTCAGAAGGTGTAATAAGCTTGCCACTTGCACAGACTTTTATTCGGTCTCTTAATTCATACTGAATAAGTTTATCAACAACAAATGGCAAACTCTCTTTAATAGGGAGCCCCATATGATCTATTAAGCTCATTGGCGCAGCACCTGTGCCACCATCAGCGCTATCTATGGTGATAAAATCTGGAGCACTTGTACTACCGCGCCTATGTATGGCTTGAAATAAATCGTCAAAGAAAGAGGTAGCACCTACTACAGTTTTAAAACCGACTGGTTTTCCTGTGACTTCACGAACGAAATTAATCATGTCTAGCAAGTCGTCCACGCTATTAATTTCTGGGTGACGGTTTGGACTAATTGCATCTTGACCAATTGCAATACCACGAATTTGCGCGATTTCCTCATTTACTTTAGCACCCGGTAAAATACCGCCTTTACCTGGTTTTGCTCCCTGACTGAGTTTAATCTCAAACATTTTAACTTGGTGGTGAGCAGCCACCTCTTCTAATTTCTGGCGATCAAACCCACCTTCTTTTTTGCGTACACCAAATTTAGCTGTGCCGATTTGGAAGACCAAGTCTGCACCGCCTTCTAAATGGTAAGGTGTTAATCCCCCTTCTCCAGTATTCATCCAGATGCCTGCCATTTTGGCACCCATGGAAAGCGCACGCACAGCTGGGATAGACAAGGCACCATAGCTCATCCCAGAAATATTGAAAATGGACTTTGTTGTATAAGGGTGTTTGCAATCAGGTCCAATGGTCATGGCTACTGCCTCGACTCGTTCGTCTTCAAGTGTAGGAAAAGGGCAACTGACGAAAAAAACGGTGCCAGGATGCGTGAGCACACGAGTGGAGCCAAAGGCGACCATGGTATCGACGTTTTTAGCAGCACGATAAACCCATGAGCGCTCAGCACGATTGAATGGCATTTCTTCGCGATCTAGGGCAAAAAAGTATTGTCTGAAGAACTCACCCATATGTTCGAAAAGGTAGCGAAATCTTGCGATAACAGGGTAGTTTCTTCTGAGCGTGCTCTGGGTCTGAAAGCGATCGATAAAGTAAAAAACAATGATGCTGGCAACGATCAGTCCCGCAATAAATACAAATAAAAAAACGAGTATTTGTATCGCATCAAATACGAATGTTGAAAATTGTCCCACGGCATATTCCTTTAGCCTACGAAATTCATTGTATGCCTATTCAGTCGCTATACCAAAAGAATACTTACATAGAGATTGGCTTTTTGCCAGCGCCTGCCATACTGTTGCGGCTATGCTAAATAGCTTCTAGTAAATCTTGCCCTTTGGTGCATGATAAATTGTTATCATCAACCATAAAATCAAACTCCTGAACATCTGTGACGCCGTAATTTTTCATTAAAAAATTGAAATAAAGTTCTAACTCTTCATCGGTAACTTGATTAATTTTCATTGCACACCTCTCGCGCAGGATTATATTGATTAGTATTACACGACAAATTGATAGCTATTAACGTGATGAGTTGTAAAAAGTCGCTTTAGTTCATGAATATCAAGTAGTGTTCAGGAATTTGTCATAATGGATTGAGCTGAACTTTGTGTTAAGCTGGTCATCAGAATTGTTATATAGAAGCTAAGACTACGTAATAGAATAGTTTGCGACGTCAGGCGGATGTCTTTGTAATTTAACCTCTACGAAATGGCAAATCATGAATAAAACGACATCAATAGTGGTTGCACTTCTAGCAATCCTCATGGCAGCAGTAGGAATATATTTTTACTTGCAGGATGAACCCCTGCAGTCGGAGGTCGCTACAGTAAAAGAAGTCGAAGTTCTGCCCATGCCAGAAGAAAAGACAGAACCTGTATCGCGTCAAGTGCTGGAGGAACCTGACGAACCTATTGAGTTGCCCGAGTTGTCGTCAAGCGATAATTTGATGGGTCAAGCACTTGCAAGTCTAATCAACAATAAAGCATTAATGCATATTTTTAATGAAGGTCAAATAATACGTAATATTGTTGTAACAATTGATAATTTACCCCGTAAACAAATCTCAATGCGTGTGATGCCAATCAAAAAAGCCCCTGGAAAGTTTATGGTTGAGGAGCATGGGCAAACCAAGACTATCAGCCCAAAAAATAGTGAACGCTATGCAAGTTATGTACAATTTGCTGAGGCAGTCGACGCGCAGAAGTTGGTGCAAAACTATATCAATCTCTACCCGCTGTTCCAACAATCTTATGAAGAGATAGGCTATCCAGATCAATACTTTAATGATCGTGTACTTTTTGTAATTGATCATTTACTGGCTGCACCCGAGCTAGCAGAGCCAGTGAAGGTAGTGCAACCTAAATTTTATTATCAGTATGCTGACAATGATCTTGAAGAGCGGTCGATTGGTCAACGCATATTAATGCGAATAGGTAGTGATAACGAAAAACTTGTAAAAGCAAAGTTACAAGCTATCAAACAAGAACTGATGATGCACATGCACGAACAGAAGCTAGAATAATTAATCTTGCTTAGGTTTTACAATCAAACTGGCAACAATCGATATTGATAATGTGACACAGATGAAAAATAACGAGGTCGTTGTAGAGATTTTTACCCAATGTGCTACTAACATTTTGGCGCCAATAAATGTCAATACAAGTGCTAACCCGTATTTGAGCAGGTGGAACCGATCAGCAATATCAAGAAGCAAAAAGTAAAGCGCACGAAGCCCTAATATAGCAAAAATATTAGAAGTAAATACGATAAATGGGTCGAGTGTAATTGCAAAAATTGCGGGTATAGAATCAACAGCAAAGATCACATCTGAAAACTCAATCAACAGTAAAACAAGAAACAACGGCGTAAAGTAGTACACTCCATTGCTGTTGATCATAAATTTATTATCGTGATAGTTTTTGGTGATGCGTAAATGCTTACGAGCATAAGCCAGCACCATATTTCTTTCCAAGTCAGGCGTATGTTCAGCTGCTACCATCATGCGCAAACCCGATATGAGTAGAAAGCCACCAAAAACATATAGTATCCAGTGGAATTCCTGTACTAACCAAGCGCCCGCCAGAATCATTGTTGCGCGTAAAATAACCGCACCTAAAACACCATAAAGCAGTACCCGTCGCTGATGTTCAGCTGGTACTTTAAAGGCTGCAAAAATCATCAAAAAAACAAAGATATTATCTACTGATAACGATTTTTCTATGATATAGCCAGTTAAAAACTCTATCGCTTTTTGATTGGCGATTTCTACTCCTGCTGTTTGCTGTATATACCACCAGAGTAAAGCATTAAAACTAAGCGCTAGGCTGACCCAAATAATTGTCCAAGTAGCAGCTTCTTTGACACTTACTTTATGTGACTTATGGCCACCTAAAACAAACAAATCTAACACAAGCATTAATAGTACAAATATTAAAAATGCTGCCCACATCCATGGTTCGGCGATTGATGCCATTTCGATATACCCTAGGGTTTTTATGTATGCAGTATATTAATGATAATTAAAAGATTTACTAGATTAATTCTCTAAATACTTGGAATAGCCAATAAGGCAGTGAATAGTTCATTTTAGATAATGCGTTTGTATAAATAGAAAAAGGCGCACTAGGCGCCTTTATACACATAAGAACAAGAATTATTTGTTCATTACGTACATTGTTACTTCAAAACCGAAACGCATTTCAGTAGCTGCTGGTGTTGTCCACATAATGATTCTCCTTTTGTTTAAATTCGTAAAGCTGTTGCGATACGTGGTTAATATACTACTTAAGATTGATAGGATTGCTTTATTTAAACTACTTAAAACCAGCTCATGATTATCATTAGATTAAAACGCTTTTTTGATACGTTGCTTGAGCCGTTTCAGGCCTTTTCTACCAATCGTACGTTTTAGTTTAACTTTCAGGTCGTAGCGCATAAAACGCAATTGCGTGACTAGATTAAATTTTCTACCACTTAAACCAAGATAAATTTGCATAAAGCGTTTACGTCCAGCGGGATGTAGCTTATGACAAGCTCGCGTTAAGTCTGCCGTTCGTAATTTCAATGATAACGAGTGGTTTAAACTACGCAACCGCGCTGTATCAATTAATGAAAACTCAAGTTGCTTGTCATCTTTAATCTTAATAAGAATGTTGCCACCCGAGTAGTCTCTAAAATAGATTCCACGGCTGTGCATATGATGCGTAAATGCCGCAAATTGTTGATAAACTTCTTCTGGATTCAGGTCATTGTATGTAAGTTCACCGCGAGCAAACGCAGAGAAAACC
>JBNLAC010000001.1:9461-70576 GCA_050301935.1 Methylophilaceae bacterium
AGTGTACTATCGCCTACTTTCTCAAAATATGCGACAGGCTGTGCTGTACTCACACCTCGTCTTAATAACTCCATTGCACCATTCCAGCTTCGCTTGGCTTTGCTCGGTTTAAAACGATCTAAAAATGCTTTGTGTGGGTACATTTTAACTGGTTGTTTTACGGTAAGCTTGTCGTTTGCGTTTCGCGGGTCAGTCATTGCCCAAATAACATTGCGGGCATGTCGCAACGATTGATCTTTTTGTGGTGCTTCAAGTAAGTTTGGATTTAATGCTTGTTTCAGCATGTCAGCCTCGGTTTGGTCTTTTGCTAAAATCAGACCAGACCAGCCATTAATACTGTATGTATAGTATTGCAAACTTTCGATATGTGCGTGAATGGCTAGATCTTTAGCTAATTTGGGTTGCGGATTGGTCTCAATATTAAAATCGACATCCCAGCAGAGAAAAATTGGTTTCTCACAAATTAACTCTGTGTTCTTGGTTAGTGATTCGCCATCTCGATCTAATATGGTCGCGTTATTTAATGTATTTTTGCTATAAATATCGGCAAGATAAGCGACTTTGCCGTTAATTGTCCACGCAACGTGCACTTGTGAACGTGTGTTAGTAAAGTGATGAATTTCTAAACCAGTGGCACTAGCAATCGCTGATTGATAATGAGCACCAGTTAATAATTTGTTAAGCGTTTGCATAGCGTAGAAGCTAGGGTATCGTTCGTATTGGTTTAAAAATCCATCAGCGGATTGATAGTGCGCGATACGTTCTAGATTGGGATATTCAGCATCTGTTAGGCCATCATTAATAAGGCCTTCACGGTTACATATCAGTGCACCCCAATTGGCCTGCTTTAAGGCACCAGACGCAGCTAATAACGTGAAATAGCGCGTTAGATAATCTGCTTGCTTTTGCATACCGTTTTCTATCAGCCGATTAATGCGATAAATTGCCCAGAAAGCGGCAGACGAAGCTGTTTTGTCTACGCCGAAATCTTGACCTATTTTTTGCAAGATACGTGCTTTTTTGATTAGGTTGTATTTGAACAGTTTTGACCATTTGTATTTCAAAATTCTATGATCAAATCGCTCTGGCTCACTGACTCTTTCTACAAATAAATTATTGGTATGAACGTCTGGCAGTTGATTTCTTGCTTGTAATGTTTTGAGTATGCTGATGTTATACATTGGCTCAAAGTCCTGAATATTCGGACCTAATAAAATCAAATTACGCGATTTAATTTCTTCATAGGCTATTTGCCACATCGTTAAAAAGCGATTCAATGAATAACCAGACCAACGTTTACGGTTAATCGTGTTCCCAATTTCGATTTGACTAACTTGTGAGCCATATCGGTCTAGGACTGTTGATAAAAATGCTCGCCAACGCTGCTGTTCTTCAAGATCGTCGATGTTTTTAGCTGCGTCAAAAGGAAGGGTTATATGTAAGGTGATGTTTAAATTGTCATCAATAAGTTTCTGCAAAAAGCGTTCATTGAAATGATCAAGATCGCCATAGCTGAAATCTAAACGGACATTATTAATACCCAGCGTTTCAAGTTGAGCCAGAATAAAATGATCCACTTCTGGATCTTCATTGGATGCAACGCAGACTCCGATGAAGTCATTTGGCACTTCATGTGTGCTCGTAGGTAGATGCCCATTTTTGATGCGCAGACCACCTTTAATCATATAGCCAAGAGTGTCTCGCAGCATTTGCTTCATTGGTTTAATTTTTGCGCTATGCATGAATAGTGAAATCTAACTTATACTTGAATGCTTAGTAGTTCATTTGCACGATATTATAAGTCCTATTTAGAACGAATGACCTTTATCCAGTTAAAGAAGCTACTCAAGTAAGCTGGCTGTCTTATGGATAAGTAAGCAATCACTATCGCGCTGATGATTGCAGTAGCAAGAAATAGCTCTGGAATTGAATATCCTAGATTAAAAATCAACAGTGAAAAAATAGCAGAAATGACCATGAACAATGCATTCATGATGTTATTGCCTGCAATGACTCTAGATTGATGACTTTTTTCTGCATGGCTTTGAATATAAGCATACAGCGGCACAATGTAGAATCCACCAAAAACGCCAATCAATAAAATATCAGCTAATAAATGATAATGAGATGCTATCGAAAAGAAGTTAATGTAATTACGGGTAGTTTGTAATCCAATTAATGTTCTATGTATATGAGTGCTGGTTAAGTATAAATCTATACAAAATATGATTAAGCCAATACCCCCAAACAACACAAGGCCAAGTTCAACTTTGTGATTAGACAATTTTTCACATGATAATGAACCAATCCCTATACCTAAGGAGAATACAGATAGCAATAAAATAAAAACACTTTCATTTCCATACAACGTGTCTTTAGCAAAGTTTGGAAATTGTGCCAACAACGTCGCGCCGACAAACCAAAACCAGGAAATACCTATAATCGCTAGCCATAATGATTGGTGTTGCCAGATAAATTTTAGATTATTGAATGTCTCTGTTAGCGGGTTCCAGTTGATAATAAGTTGTGGGGCACCAGCGGGCGAATCTGGTATAGATAAGCTAGACCAGTAGCCAGCTATAGCTAGCACTATTACACATAAACTTGTCATGACTGCACTAGTTTGTTGTGTTGCCAACCAAGCCCCAAATACTTGCCCAATCAAGATGGCGACAAATGTACCCATTTCTAACATGCCATTTCCACCAATCAACTCATCTTCTTTGAGATGCTGTGGCAAATAAGCGTACTTTACCGGACCGAAAATTGCCGATTGTATACCCATTAAAAATAAGGCTACGGCCAATAAAATGATGTTATTTAGTAAGAAACCAATGCTGGCAAATAGCATAATCATTATTTCAAATAACTTAATATTTTTGATGAGGGTAGATTTTTCCAATTTGTCTGCAATTTGCCCTGCCGTAGCAGAAAATAAGAAAAATGGCAGGATAAAAATGCCAGGTAATATTGTGACCAAACTGGAACTGTCCATAGTGGTGAGTTGGCTGGCATGAAATGCTACTAAAGTGATGAGTGCAGTTTTAAAAACATTGTCATTAAATGCCCCAAGAAACTGGGTCATGAATAATGGTCGAAAACGACGTTGTTGCAAAAGTTGAAACTGGCTGCTCATATTAATTATCTCTGTTAAGGTAAGAGTCTTTTAAGCCATCGATTTCGATACTCAAACAGATTGCTGCTGGCATGTTCAGCATTTTCTACCCATTCTACTTTTACCTTACCTTTAGCTTTCTTTACGAGCATGCGCGCACGTTCAGGTAAGATAAGCCTATCCTTTAAGCCGTGAATCAGATAGATGGGCTGCTGTATTTTATTCACCCACTCTTCTGTTTGCAGTGGGTATCTGATTAATAACTTCACTGGCAGAAAGCTAGAATAATGATCTAGCGCCACATTCGTCATTGCATCATATGCAGCTACAAGATAAACGGGATTTTGTGTATGCCTAGAGGCTACAGACAGCGCTAATCCAGTACCGAGTGAGTAGCCAAATAGATAAATATTGTTAGGCTTTTCTTTCGTTGTCAGCCATTGATATGCAGTTTCTGCATCGGATAACAGCATGTCCTGACTAAACCAACAATCAGTTGAACGACCATAGCCAGGATAGTCCCATGCCATTAAGTCGTAGCCAAGTTCATGAAACGCGTGCACATAATCATCAATGCTAGATATCGTTTCACCGTTTCCATGAAACATCATGAGTGTGCCTTTGGCACCAGGGTGACGCCAAATAGCAACGTGTAACTTGCCACAGCTACCATTGATTAGTGCTTGCTCGCTTTTTTCACCTTCTGGATGCCAATTCTGAGCTACTGATGGTGTGACATGTTTAGGGAACAATAACCTTTTCTGCATGAAATATAAAATGCTGCAAGTTAGCAAATACGCTATTAAACAATAGCCTAATATTTTCTTTATATGGTGCAAAATCATATTTATCGTTTTGTACTAACTACCCTTCTGGTTTGCTCTTAATAATGAGTAGGCCATGCTTGCCAATGCAATCACTCCGATAAACAACCCAGCCCACAACCATATGCGCTTATTATTTTTTGGTGTTTCCCATGAGCTGTTTTGTTGGTTGCTTGATACGAGTGTTAAAGAGGAAAATGGCAGTTTAGATAACCGTAGTTTGTCATATGGACGCATTAAATCATTAATACTCATCAAGTTAGTTGTTTTAGTGTCCTCTCCAATTAGCAATTGGTAGGGTGCTAATCCGCGTGCATTCCAGATTAATGTGTCAGGCAGCCATCCAAGGCTCAATTTAGGGTTTTCGTGTCCAATACCACCATTTTTTATATCAAAGCTAAGACGCCAATAGCGCGAAGCGGTTTTTGTAATTTGTACAGGCTTATTTGTATAGTATTTACCATCCTTTTTTAGTCGATATACAGGAGCATTTTTGATATGACTCCAAGGCTGATTAGTATTATTGCGAACATGAATGCTTACATTGGTAATGGTGTTTTGTTGCGGCAGTTGAATATTTAAATAATGGGCTGGATAACGACCATCAGACTCAAATTCGATATGAACAGATTTATCCGTCTGTTCTCTATGCATCAAAGTAATGTCCTGCCAGGCAATCGGTAATTCAGTTTCTTCTACCTGGTTAAATTGAAGACTGGCTGATTTGAGTGAAAAGGTTTCTGTTGTGTTTTTTGGTTTAATTTGCATAAATTGTGCGTTTATATCTTGCTCAAAACTGACACTATTTTTTAAAATTGTTTCATTGTTGGCGCTAGTTTTAAGTAATGTTGCTTCGCCTACATGTTGCCAGTCTTTAAGATTATTGCTTGTTAAAATGTCTAAAATGATCAGTTTTCCCGAGTGCCCATCCCAGTCTAAGGTCAGCTTGTTAAAAGCAGGATGTTGCTTTCCCATGTCAAATAAATAATACGTTTTTGATGATGGAACTTCTGTTTGAGAAGTCATTTGAATGCTCGTTTTGCTATCTTTACTGTCTAGTTGAATTGCGGTAACAGCCGCATTATTGGCACTATCTTGCTGTACTGGAAAAATAACAACCGGTTTGCTCTTTTCTGTCATAACCTGTTGTACATGCATGCGATCGTAAGGAACCAAGGCATAGGGTACTGTTTCATTGTCAGCATTTATGACCACTAAGTCTTGTAAATGATCACTATTGCTAAAGCGATAAACTGCTATCGGTAATGTGGTTTGATAAAGCGGTTCATCTTGGTTTGTCTCCAAGTTAAAAATTGCGGCTTGTGAGGATGTAGCAAGGATTAAAGCTGATATAGCAACCAAGTTTGATTTCATGCTAATTCCTTTTCATGCGTTTCCTCAGTAGTTTTTGCAGGAGGCAAGGGTGCAAAATAACCCATGACCAGCAACATAAGACCTGCTCCGATGAACGATGCAATACGCTCTACTGTACCAGTTTGTGATAAATCTAATATAAAGATTTTGGCAACCACCAGCGCCATCAAAGCGGCTCCGACAATCCATAATATGCGTAATGATTTTCTGTGCGCAAGTAACATTAAAATAAACGCGCTAATTGCCCAGATAAACGTAAATGACATTTGTACCAGTGGATAATCAAAAATAGCATACCACTTAAATGGCGTGCCAAACCAATGATGTAATGTTCTCAATAACACACCGTTTAATAAACTGAACGTCATCAAGCCTGCAATAATAGGTGTTAATATTTTCTGATGACGGAAGTGCTTCGTGATATGTCCATGCCAAATAATATACAGCAAGAGAGCGCCTATTAATGCGATATCAAGTGGGTTAAGTACTGGAATATAGCGTAACGGTGCTGCATTACCATCAGAATTAAGAGACATGTAGATAAACCAAATCAATACGAATAGCATCGGTGGCGCACATCCTAGCCAGCCCCATGTCCGTGCCTTATCTAATGCATCTCCTTCTAGTATTTCAACATCTCTAAATTGCCAGTAACTGATGCCACCAATTAGTAGCATAGGCACAATCGCCCATCCTATATCGCTCCACACGCCAGCACTATCAGTAAACTGTTGAAGTTGATACTGCCACTCAAGTCCCAAGATAATGCAAGCAATCCAAATCAGAGGGGCGCGATACGAACTACCAACGATAATTTTGTTGCGATAGAGTAATGTAATATATACAGCAAACGCAATAAACCAAGCTGGCGCACCATAGGATGCAAATGGATGACTTTCTGAGAGCTCGTGTAGTGTGACAAAGCCCATCACAGGTAATAACAAGACACCTAATTTGGCTAAATACGTCCACTGCAGGCGTTTAGCTAAAACCGGTAGTAACATGCTTGTCACTGCAACGAAAGCAAGTGCTGCATGTGCTTTTACAGAACCAGATAGGTAGTAATCGATAGCTGTTAAGCCCGCACCAGTCCACCATAGCCAGCCCCAAATAGCTAAGGCATTGCTCATCCATTTTATAGTGTTATGACGGTAATGGTTCAAGAGCGCACCGCATGCCCAGCCAGCAATGGCAATCAATGCAACACCAAGATACATGTTTTGATGCGCTGCCGAATGATGACCAGTTAAACCCCAGCCAAATACAAAAGCAGCAGCACCTAAGAGCTGTAGTGCTAGTCCTGCAACAGTTGGAAATAAGCGATTTTGTTTGAGCCCCACCCACAACAAGCCGACACCTTCTATGGCCCAGGCTGCTGAAGTCCATCGACCATCCAGTGCAAGAGGAAGTGTTAGCGTGGCAAAGCCAATACCTAATGCCAAAAAGCATTCGCCTAAAAACTGCAGCGTTTCTCTTTTGCGGGTGAGAATCCACCAAGCAAGTGCAATATAGAAAATGGCTAACGTTAAAGCACTATAAGCCAATCCAAATTGAGAGTCTCTTAGTAATGCATACTGCAAACTAAAGCCAACGATAGGAGTGCCAAATACTAATGTTGCATCTACATAATCGCTAGCTTTTATCGCTTGCCTATGTGCATAGAGCACAGCTACTAAGGTGAATAATAAAAAGTGAATAATCAGGAATGGTTCTGTTGATGCAAACAATGCAGGCTGATAATTTTTAGCACCCCATAAAGTACCAATGATGAAGGTAAATACAAATCCTAAAACATTTAGGGGGCGCCAGCTTTTATGATAGGCGATAAATACGATAGCTAAATTCAAAATAAGATAGTAGCTAAATAAACCAACATGACTTCCGCTACCACTAGACGTAAAGATAGGCGCTAAAAAACCACCGGTAAATCCTAATATTGCTAATGGCATTGCAGATTGCAAAACCGCTATAGCTGCTGATAAAAATGCAATCACAATAAGTAGAGCAAATGCAGCGCTTGGTGGAATAAGTTGATACAGTTTCATCGCAGCAAACACAGTAAGATAGAGAACGCCAATACCTCCGCCTTGTAGTGCCCAAGCATACTGCTGACGTTCGCTCCGTAATCGCCAACCCAGGACTAGGAGGCCAACGCCGAAAAGGGCGATACCTGTCATGCGAAATTCTATTGGTACATTTGAGTTTTCTGCCACATATTTAATCAGAAAGCTAATACCGATAAACAATACAATAATGCCGGAACGAACCAGTGTATTGCCGCCAAATAACCAGTTTTTGGCATAATTAAAGGCGTGATCTAGTATATTTGGCGTTATTGGTTGTGGGTTAGGACTTTCATCAATAATGTGCTGTTCTTCAGTGGCTTCGCTTGTAGTTTGCGGTTCTAATGGGGTTTCCCTCTCTATAGAATCTTGTAGGTCTTCATTTTGAGCCTCTTTTTTTGCTTCAATATAAACAGTGGTGGCAGTGTCAATGTTAGTTGCAGCAGTGGCTGCTGTTTGTGTTTTCTCATTGGAACTAGACTTACTTTCCAGCTCTGTTAACAGCGCTCTTATCCTATCAACTTCGTTTTCTAATGCTTTTAATCTGGCTTCTTTATCACCTTTGGTAAATAAACCGATAAAACCGGCTAAGCTGCCTATAATGATAGCAAAACCCAACACAATTCCGATTAAAATTTCCATAGATAACCCCTTATTCTTTTATGTTGCATTCTCGAAAAACCGTCGTGTTGCAAAAACCTTATTATCAAAACTTATTCCGTTAAATTCAATTAGTCGCTTTACTGCAAAGTCATACATCAGAGGATGAAACTGTTTGAGCTCTTGCAAGAAAGGTAAGTATTCGCTTTTAAGGAGCCCCATTTGATTGAGTTGTCGTGTATTAATCAAGGGCATAATTGCAGGTAACGGGTAATCAGATCCATTAATTAAACGACTATGCCAGTCAGTTCGCTCCAAAATAGGCTTAATCGCCCATGCATGGTTTACCAGAGTTAAAGCAGAAATCTCACCAAAAACTAGGGATTGATAATCTGGGGTATCCATCAACCTTGCAAATAAATCCAGACTGTTAATGCGCTTATTGCCATGATCTAAATCATCATCTGTCCCATCACTGGCGCAATGGGCCATGATTACCCGAATGCCTTGATCTAAAGCGCGTCGTAATCTCAATGGATTACCATATTTTTGATTACCACCTTGTACGGCATTTTCACGTCCAGTATGGGAAATGATTGGGATATTTAAATCTGCCGCTTTTCGATAAAAAGCATCACACTTAGGAGAAGCTGGGTCAATGCCCATGCCAGGAGGTAACCATTTAATGGCACGAGCACCCTCTGCTTTTGCTTCTGTTAACGCATCGACTGCATCAGCCCGATAGGGGTGAATAGAAGCTACCCATTCAAAGTGCTGTGAGTGCTCACTTGCAAGTTTTTTTGCATAGGCATTCGGGATATAGAAAATTGTATTTTTTCGATTTGGCTTACCATTTTCATCATGAAACCAATCAAAAGCAAACAATAGTGATTTACAACCTGTAGGCATGCTTGCGGACAAATCAATTAAGCGTTGCATGGTGCTGAAGTCAATAGATGTATCTGTGGCACAAGCACCATTTTCATAGAAATATTTTTGTATTTTTAAAATGGGATGCGCCCAGCTATCCATATTTGGATTAAACCATATACCACTCTCGCCATCCCCTGTACCAACAACATGTACGTGACTATCCCAATATTCGGTAGGGTCAATTTCTGACCAAATTTTTTTCATTAATGGGTGATTGCTAATATGTTCAGGAATGGCAGAAAGACAAGGCTGGTAAACACCGGCATCTGGCCATAGCTTATAAGCAGAATATACAACTCCACCTAAGCCTAACAAGCCTAAACTCGTCATAAATTGTCGGCGGTTCATTAACTAGACGCAGCCATTTTTTTGAGCGTTACATAGTCCGTTTTGCCAGTACCAAGTAGGGGTATCTCCTCTACAAAAATGATTTTTCTAGCGATAGCAATTTCTGGGCTACCTAGATTCTTAGCGACTATTTTCAAGTCTTCACGCTTGAGTTTAGGATCGGTGGTAAAAAGTATGATGTTTTCACCACGTTGCTCATCACTGGTGCTGCTGGCAGCATGCTCATAAGAGGGTGCTGCGGTACTGGCAATTTTCTCTACAGTTTCCAGCGAGACCATTTCCCCTGCGACTTTTGCAAATCGCTTTACACGACCTTTGATATGAATGAATCCTTGCTTATCTATCTCGACCACATCGCCTGTGTCATACCAGCCATCAGTAGGGGCGGATAACACAGCTGGGGCGTCGTATAAATAATAACCTTTCATGATGTTTTCGCCCCGCAAATGCAATACACCGCCTTTTTCAATCCCTGGAACTGGCTCTAATTTATAATCCATGCCAGGCACAAGCTGACCAACGCTACCATGCAAGTTAGCCATTGGTGTGTTCGCTGAAACAACTGGCGCACATTCTGTAGTGCCATAACCTTCTAATATACGAATACCAAATTTTTCATGATAAACCTTACGGACTTCTTCACTTAATTTTTCAGCGCCCGCAACGACATAGCGCAGTTTATAAAAATCATAGGGATGTGCAAATTTTGCATAATTACTCAAGAAGGTGCTGGTCGCAAATAATACTGTACAGCCTTTGTCATAAATGACTTCAGGGATGATTTTGTACTGTAATGGAGAAGGGAAAATCAACGTCTGAATACCGCTTAATATGGGTAACATCGAGCCAGTAAAACCGAATGCATGGAACATGGGTAATAGCATCATAAACTTATCGGAAGGATTGAAATCCAGAATAGCCAATATCTGTGCAACATTAGCCAAAATACTTTTATGTGAGTGGACGACTCCCTTTGGCTTACCTTCCGATCCTGATGTAAATAAAATGACAGCGTTATCTTCTGGTTTTACTCTCTCCATGGCTGCCCGTGGATAATGCAATGCATAGCCCATTAACCATGCTCTGTCTCTCACGCCAAATTCTGAGCGAAGATCTTCAAGGTAAACTACGTGTAAATGCGATAACTTTGAAACCACTTCCTCTAGGTTGGCCGCTTCAATAAACTTATGTGAAGTAATAATGGTTTTAATGTTGGCTGCAATACAGGCGTTTTCAATGCCAGCTGTTCCAGCTGTGTAATTGAGCATGCCAGGGATGCGATTGAATGCCGACATACCTAGAATCAAGGCGAGCGTATTGGTTACATTTGGCATTAAAACACCAACCACCTCATTGGGTTGGCTCACCTTACAGGCAATTCTACCAAGTGCCAAACTCTTCTTTAGTAGCTCTTGGTAAGTTTCCTCAACCCCGTTCATGTCCTCGATGATCTTGGTTTTGGCACCAAACTTATCGATGGCTTCTAAAAATGCTTCAAAAAAAGTACGACTTTTTTGCGCCTGAAATAACATTTTTTGCATGATAGTGCGCATGCACTCGCCAGCGACTCTTCGTCTTTGTTTTGCTGTTAGCGGGGGGTGGTTTGATGGGTTGTCAATTTTAATTTCAGTTGTTGGTAATATGGTTAGTGTTACTTTTGGTAATAGCTTTCTAGGATGTGCATTAGACAAGCGGCCAAAATAAGACTGGGCAGCTCCCTCCACACGAACAGGCAATATGACAGCATTTGTTTTGGCTGCCACAAACCCAGGCCCATCATATACCTTCATCAAATTGCCTGTTAATGTGATTCGCCCTTCGGGGAAAATAACCACATTCTCTCCAGCTTCTAAACGCTTGATCACTTTTTTCATGGCAAGTGGACTAATCGGGTCAACAGCTAGATAAGGTGTTAAACGTAAGAACTGGCGGAAAAGTCGATTTTTTAACACACCAGTGTGAACAACAAACGTGGCTTTTTTCGGTAAAAACAGACCTAACAACAGTCCATCTAAAAAGGACTCATGATTAGCAACGATAAGTAATCCATTTTCTTCTGGAACGTTCTCTAAACCATTTACTTGAACCCTAAACAATAGCTTACAGATGAAACGTAAAAAACTAGTGATCATAAGTCTGCCCTCGGTTTTATATTTCTTTTTTTATATAAGTTAGCACATCTTCAATCGCTTGAATGATGTGTGCTTTATTGACCCAAAAGAATACTTCTTTTCCCACTTTTTCGCTATGTAATGCACCACATTGTTTAAGCAAATTTAGGTGGTGTGTTACTGCAGTACGGCTAAGATTTGAGCTTGCAACAATCTGTAGAATATTGAGTCGCTCATCTTTGTCAAAGCTTAGCAGAATTCTTTGGCGCTGCTCATCTCCTATTGCAACGAATAGCGCCGAGATGTTTTGCCACTCGCTAGGGATATCTTTCAACTCTTTCATAACTATATAATTAGTTATTTAGTTATATATGTCAAGCAATTTTTTATCGTTTGTTGCTGGCAACAAAAAAGCGGCCTATTCAGCCGCTTTATGTTTGAATAAGGGGATTACTCGGTGAAGTCTAGTTTACTGTATCCTAATAGTGTGCCTGTAGCGTAAGCCGTATCGACTAATGACACTTGATAATCACCTATCGCCTTTATTTCTTTAATTTGCGCTTCTCCTAATCGTGTGAGTGTTTCAAGTACCTCTGTCATTGTCCTAAGACCTTCATTGAATTGCTTTAATTCAGCCTCATAATTAATACCAGCAATCAAAACTTGTTGCCTAGCGGCTAATATGCGCTGCCAATTTTGCTCAACCTGATCGACAGCATCATATATTTCTTTCTTAATCGTGAGTGCCTGTAACGTTTTTGTAGTTAACCGTTGGGTACGTTGTTGTATGGCTTTGGCCAATCTGGCTTTATTCGCTTCATTGCTAATTGGTAACTCAAATTTAAAACCGATGGACCAGTCATTAAAATCTCCATTCAGGATGTTATTGTAACTGTTACCAAAACTATCAAAAGTATTTGAAAGGGCTCCATATTGATAATCTACAGTGAATAAAGGAAGCGTTTGGTTCTCCAGATAATCAATCTTTGCAAGATCTGCTGCTAATTTTAGCTCTTGCGATAATAGCTCAATACGGCCTTCGAGTGCATCTTGCATGAGTTTTTGACGATCAATCTCATATTTAACTAAGCTGGGTGATGTGCTGGGTAAAAAGATATTGTCCAGCGATGGTTTGTCTGAAATATCATTGAGTAAAAACTGCAATTGGCGATTAGCTAGTTTTAAGTTGGTTTCTGCAATGATCAATGCTTCTAGACGGTCTGCAACGCCTATTTCTGCACGGTTAATTTCAACTCGGGCTGTCAAACCTTCTTTAACTCGCGTTTTGACCATTTGTAAGTTTTGTTGAGCGTATTCATACTGTTGTCGCCTTACATCTAATTGCCCCCAGCTTTCATAAAGTTTCCAGTAGGCTTTATCTACCATTGCAATAATGCGTATACTTTGTAAACGCGTATTTAATGTAGCTGCTTGTTGTTCGAATCCTGCAATACGGATACTGGCTTCATTAATGTCACGGCCTGCATTACGGAGAAGTGGCTGGCTGAATGAAAAACGTAATGCGCTTTGATATTGTTCACTATCAAATTGTCCACCTTTGCGCGATGTATCTTTATTGTTGAGTGGCGTGCTTAATGTGACCGTACCCCCAGTTCGTAAAGGTACTTTAATACCAGCTTCGACATCAAACCCCTTAATTTCCTGATCTAGTTGATCGAGTTTTACTTGCTGCTTATCTAGTGTTGGGTTTGTAGATTTGAATTCGACATAATCAGATGATTGCTTAGGATAATCAGATTCTTTATATTTAGCATAGATGTACAACAACTGGTCAAATTTGGCCTCTTCTCTACGCACATCGCTGGCAGCAATTTCAGGATCGACTTTAGCAACCTGTATATTCAAATTGTTTTTTAATGCTTTTACTCGCAGGTCTGCTAGCGTCGCTTGATTGGCTTTATTCGCATCAGAAAGGTTAAGGTCTAAGACACTAGAGTCTTCAGGGTGATCGTATGGCTTTAATACATTTTTAAGGTCTAAGTCTAATTCGGGAGTAACTTTATATTGTTCTGCTTGGCTTTCCTCAATTGCTTCCTTTAACGATTTGGTAGGCGCATTGGCGTAGTCTTCTAGCCTTAGTGCCTCATCCTTTTGCAGACGAATCTCTGCCTTTTTGTTTTCTTCTGCTGCAATAGCATGAGTAGAAAACAAGAAAATGAAATGAGTAAAAAATACAAAACGCTTAAGAACGGCTATCATTTATTACCCACAGGTGCATTCTTTAAATTACTAGAGGCTTCTTTTGGCAACCTGGCTGGGAAGCCATTTACAATACGCCATAGCTCATAACCGATTGATACTTCTTGCAGTAAAATCCAAGCCCTGGCATTAACACCTTGACGTAGCATAGCGGCCGAGGGCCAATCACGTTCTTTATCATCAGGTAAAATCATCACACGAAAATTACCTACACCATTATCGGTTGGGTCTACAAAAGCCACTTTGCCATTAAAAGTCCCAATGCTGGTGTTTGGCCAACCAGAAACCTGAATAGCAGGCCAACCCTCAAACGCCAGTCTTACTTCACTGCCCTTTGCGATTAACATCGCATCACGACCATCAACCCATACCTCTACAGCCCGCGATTCAGTGTTTGGGACGATAACTAAAAGTGGTTGTCCTTTTGAGATAACTTGAGATTGAGAGTTGATCGGTAGTCTATGAATAACACCGTCTCTCGGCGCTGTTACTACTTGCATATTTTGCCTTGATAGACTGATTTCAGAGTTGGTCAGGCTATTTTCACTATCTGCAAGCTCCCCTTTTATTTTGTTTATTAGGGCGCTGCTTGCATCTAAAGAAGCTTGCGTATCTGCTCTTATTTGCGTAATTTCTGCAGAAGCTGAGTTCGCCTCTGCTTTAGCAGAATTAAGATTGGCTTGCGCACTGTTGAAGCTACGTTTAGCCAAGATATAGTCACGCTCTGCAACTTCAACATCTCTTTTTGACACCAGACCGTCTTTAAATAAACGCTGTAAGCGATTGGTTTGAAATTCAGCCGTATCAAGTGTCGCTTGCGCGGCACTTAGGGATTCGGATGCGGATAAGGTTTTTTGTTGTGCAACATCTAATTTGAATTGCGCAGCTGAAATTTTTGCATCTCTAGATGAGATTAAGTTTTGTTGTTGTATCTCATAAGATTTTAATTCATCTCGCTTTGCATCCAACTTTGCTTGTTGATTGTCACGCTGCGCTGCTAGACGTTCTTTAAATAGTGGATCTATATCGCTGATTTCTAGTAAGACATCGCCCTTTTTAACGTAAGTACCTTCTTGAACATTCCATTTACTAATAACACCACTGACAGGTGCATCGATACTTTGTATACGTTCAGTAGGAGAAAATGCAGTAACTTGACCAGTAGCATTGACGTTTTGACGCCAAGGTAAAAATAGCGACAGCAAGGGTAATACAAAAAAAGCAATCCCTAAAAACCGTGCATAGCGTCTAACAAACGCTGGGGTACGCGCAGCCGTTAATGCGTCATGTTGATAGTTAATTTGCTGACTCATTATGCTTTACCCATTAAATCAGAAAGAATAAGTTGTTGGTCAAACTGGGTTGCAATTTCTTTAGATCGAGTTGTAATTAACAACATCCAGTCATTTTTACGTTTATTAAAGTAATCAATGACAAATTTAGTTTGTTCAGAATTTAAATTATCAATGATGCCGTCAATAATGAGTAGCTCAGGATCGGTCACAATTGCGCGCACTAACATTAGTCTTTGTAGTTGAGTTGTTGATAATGGGGCACCAAAACCTGTCAATATTGTATCCATGCCATGTTCTAATTTAGCAATATCGTCAATTAAATGCAGCTCTTTTAATACTTCATTAATTTGATGCATCGAGATATCTGTATTGCCAAGTTGAATGTTTTCCAGAATGCTACCTTCAAATACTTCGACCTCAGTAGCAATACCAATTTTACCTCTTAGTGCTTGTCGGTTAATCTGACGTAAATCCACACCATTAAATTCAATTTGGCCTTGTATTGGCTGACGAAGTCCTGTTATCAAATCAACTATGGTTGATTTACCACTACCAGAAATACCCATAATGGCTAGACTGTTACCTTTTCTCAAATCAAAGGTGATATTCTGGATGGGATGCACGCGTTCTGAATAAGCAAAGCTGACCGCATTAGCAGTTAATGTATGCAAGCTATCAAGTGCAGTATGATTTTCTTTGATTTCCTCTTGCGGCAAATCATCTAAAATGCCTATTTTGTCTAGAGCAGCCAAAATGTCATAGTAATCACCAAGCTTACTCACCAATCGAACAAAAGCGCCTAATAGACCAAAAAAGATGAGTTCGGCCGCAACGAACTGACCAAGGTTGATCTGGCCATTGATAACTAATAAACCAGCAGTCACCAACATTGCAGTACCAATGAATGCATAAAATATTACTGCACCAAATGTTTGTGATAGTAAGTGTGAAAAATGGGCGGCACGCTTAGTGAGATAATGATTTGCCAATTTATTCGTAATTGATTCCGCACGATGTAAGCCGTTATAAAATTTGAACAAATAAAAGTTACCTGCAATGGATTCCAGCCAGGCTGCCGTCGCATATTTTGCCGCAGATTCTTCGATAGCAGTTTTGGTAGCATGCCTGCCTAATACAGCTAGAATAAACCAAAAAAACAGTAGTAACATGATCACAATGACCGCGAAATAAAAGCTATAGAACACTAAAAAAATGCTGCCAATTACAATTTGAATGACAGCAATAAAACCGACAGTTAAAAGGACTGCGGCCGATTTCTGAACGGTGGTAATATCAAAAAAACGATTAACCAGCTCAACTGGATTAGCGTTGTCATAAATGCGAATAATTGCACCTTGGGTTTTATGTGCTACTTGCATAGCCGTGCTAACAAATAGCCTACGTTGAATTAGCTCAACAACGTATGTTTCCAGTACAAATAACAAGCCAGATAGCACAAGTAGTACAAAAAGGATAATTGAAATCACAACAAGCGGTTCAATAACACCGCCAATGGTGACATTGTTGACCAATGTTTGTACCGCAACAGGTGTGGCGATATTGAGCAGGCTATAGCCGATGATTAGATAAAAGAGAATGAATAAATCATCTTTTTCACTTTTAATAAGCTTGGATAATCTCTCGTGTGGTGAAAATTTGCTGTGTTTATTCATAATATTATAGAGTAGCTATTAACTAGCATTATAGGCGTTTACACCCGCTATATTAAACAATTTGTATTGGTAAAAGTTCCTTACTAAAAAAACGGCCCGTATAACGGGCCGTTTATGATACATCAGTGTTACTGCATTATTACATTGTGTAGGCACGTTCACCGTGTGATGAAGTGTCAAGGCCTTCACGTTCAGCTTCTTCTGAAACACGTAAGCCAACAACCATATCCACAATTTTATAGCAGATGTAAGCAACAACACCAGACCATACGATTGTTATAATCACACCTTCCGCTTGAATCATCACTTGAGATGCGATTGAGAAATCATCACCACCAGTGCCGCCTAGGCTAGGTGCAGTGAATACGCCAGTTAGTAATGCACCAACAATACCGCCTACACCATGCACACCAAATACATCTAGTGAATCATCAGCACCAAGCATTTTCTTAAGTCCAGTAACACCCCACAAGCATAAGAAACCGCCAGCTAGACCAACGATAATTGCGCCCATAGGACCAACTGAACCACAAGCAGGTGTAATTGCAACCAGACCAGCTACAGCACCAGATGCAGCGCCAAGCATAGAAGCTTTACCTCTCGTTAATGCTTCACCAAGTGACCATGCTAGTACGGCTGCAGCCGTTGCTAGTAGTGTATTGATGAATGCTAAACCAGCACCGCCAGTTGCTTCAAGGTTAGAACCTGCATTGAAGCCGAACCAACCTACCCATAGTAATGAAGCACCAACCATCGTCATAGTTAAAGAGTGAGGTGCAAAGTTTTCTTTGCCATAACCAATACGTTTGCCAATCACATATGCACCGACTAATCCAGCCATCGCTGCATTGATATGGACAACAGTACCACCAGCAAAGTCAAGTGCACCAGCATCTAACAAGTAGCCGCCTGTACCCCAAACCATGTGAGCAATTGGAATGTAGCTGAATGTGAACCATAGTAATGTGAACAATAATACTGCGCTGAATTTCGTACGCTCTGCGAAAGAACCTACAATAAGAGCACATGTAATACCAGCGAAAGTACATTGGAAAGCAATGAAAATCATTTCTGGAATCATTACACCATCTGTAAAGGTAGCTGCTAGAGAGTCCATTGAAACGCCTTTTAGGAACAGTTTTCCTAAGTCACCAATGATAAGTCCTTCACCACTACCAAATGCCAAGCTGTAACCATAGATTGCCCAAGCCACTGAAATCAGTGAGAACACAACTAGAACTTGCATTAAGATAGAGAGCATATTCTTGCTGCGAACCAAGCCGCCATAGAATAATGCCAAACCAGGTACTGTCATCAGGATAACAAGTAATGTTGCTACCATCATCCAAGTTGTGTCACCTTTGTCTACAGTTGGAGCAACTTCTGGTGCTGCCTCTTCTGTAGCCGCCGTAGCTTCATCTACTGCTGCTTCAACTTCTGTTGCGGCTGCCTCTACTTCTTCTGCTGCCGCTTCCATTGCAGTGTCAACTGCTTCAGTCATCTCTTCTGCAGTTTCTGCCATGTCCTCTGCATAACTGATACTGCTTGTTGCAATCGCACCTGCACCCATGAATGCAACAAGCGATAATATTGATAATAATTTTTTCATTTGATTACCCCTTATAGTGCTTCAGCGCCAGTTTCACCAGTACGGATACGGTAAACTTGCTCTAAGTTATAGACAAAGATCTTGCCATCACCAATTTTGCCAGTTGACGCAGCTTTTTCAATCGCATCAACAACTTGGTCTAAAATTTCATCGGTAATCGCAATTTCAATCTTCACTTTAGGCAGGAAATCAACCACATACTCTGCACCGCGATAAAGCTCTGTATGACCTTTTTGGCGACCAAACCCTTTTACTTCTGTGACTGTGATACCTTGTACGCCAATGGCAGACAAAGATTCACGCACTTCATCAAGCTTGAATGGCTTAATTATTGCGGATATAAATTTCATTTTTACCCCCTGGAGGAAATGTTGAAAATATGATCGGTAGGTATATTTGCCACCTTACCGATCATGATTAGATAATTAGAATGAACGGCTCACAGTGAATGTGAAGCGATCGTCTGATAAGTCAGCTGTTTGAGAGCGACCATTAAAGCTAGAACCGCCCCAGCCTTTTTCATTCCAGTAACCTGTGTCATTAGCACCTACATAAGCTAATTCAGCTGCCCAGCCTTCAGAGCCAGCGAGTGAGAATGATTTAGCAATGGCTATTTTGTAATCCGTGTAGTCAGGATTTCTTTCGCCGTTGTAAGGAGCAATGTATCCAGTTGTATTTACATCAATTTCAGTTGTAACATTTAAGTGGCCAACGTGACCAATCAAGCTCCAACCATTACCGAATGGATACTCAGCATTTAATTCAACGTATGTTGTAAATTCTGAATCATCTTCATAACCAGTATTAGTGTCTAAACCAAACCAATTACCTAAGGTTGTTGAAACTTGTGCACTGAAATAGCTGTATGATAGGCCGAAGTTAGCTTCGTAAGTAGTCCAGTCTTCATCTGATGCTGGAGTTACACCATCATTTTTTGTACAACCAATACAGTCACCCCAACTACCACCTGGATAAGTATAGGCAATCAGACCTACAGAGTAGCCGATACCTGTTTCACCAAATTCACCAGCATAGCCACCATAGTAGTCAATCTCTAAGGATGCATCAGGAAACGTATTAGGCGATACATTAGAAGCCCAGATACCTGCATAGAAACCACTGCTATGCTCTACATCAAAACCACCTTGTAATGCTGGCTTATGGAAGTTTTGTGATAGACCACGTACATAGTAGTCAGAAGTAAAAGCAACGTTTGAGCTAAATGACCAGTCTGAAGCTGGTGCGTCTTCTGCAAATGAAACTGCAGGCAGAGTGAGTGCGCCTAATACGGCAACTGATAAAAGCGTTTTACGCATCGTATTCCCCTTAATCTAATTTATAAATTTATTGCAACGGTATTTAAAAAAATACTCTTGGCTTGTAAGCAATTGCTATGCCAACAAAAAAATACAAATAAAACAATATGTTATAAAAATTACTGGGAAATAATTCATTTAATAAAAAAAGCAAGAACTGGTAAAATGCACCTAAATATATGAGGAAACGATATGTTAAATTCCCAATTACTAAAAGATTTATCAAGTAAAATCAAACAGATAATGGATGAGTCGCCACTGGGTGATGCAGAAAAAAATATTCATGCACTACTTCAGGGCGTATTCACCAAAATGGAGCTTGTTTCACGGGAAGAGTTTGATGTGCAAACAGAGGTATTACGAAACACGCGTGAACAATTAACAGTATGCGAAGAAAGGTTAGCTGAGTTAGAATCATTGTTAAAAGACAAATAACAATGAACAATAATGAATCTAGCCGTATTATACAGTCGTGCCTTGAGTGGCATGGACGCCCCTGAGGTAGTCGTAGAAGTACATTTGGCGAATGGATTACCTGCTTTTACTATTGTGGGGCTGCCAGAAGCTGAAGTCAAAGAGAGTAAAGACCGTGTCCGTGCGGCGATACAAACCTCGCAATACGAATTCCCAGCAAAACGCATTACTGTCAATCTTGCCCCAGCAGACTTGCCCAAGGAAAGTGGACGATATGATTTACCTATTGCATTAGGTATATTAGCCGCCAGCGGGCAAATACCTAAAGACAAACTATCTGAATACGAAATTGCAGGTGAATTAGCCTTAACAGGTGAATTGAGGCCAATCCGTGGCGCGTTAGCCATGACATATCATATGTTGCATCATAGTAATCAAAAGGCCCGTGCATTTATTATGCCCAAACAAAGTGCAGAAGAAGCGAGTTTGGTGAATGATGCGGTGATCTATCCTGCTAATTCTTTGTTGGAAGTTTGTGCACACTTAACAGGGCATACACCCATTTTGCATTACAACACTGATACTGCTGAGCAGGTTTTAGACTATCCAGATTTTAATGAAGTGAAAGGTCAAAATCATGCGAAACGTGCATTAACCATCGCGGCCGCGGGCGGTCATAGCATTCTGATGAGTGGGCCGCCAGGCACGGGTAAAAGTATGTTGGCATCCCGGTTTGCTGGTATTTTGCCTAGCATGACGGAGCAAGAAGCTCTAGAGAGTGCAGCCATACAATCTTTAAATGGAAGTTATAAGCTAACTAGATGGAAGCAAAGAAACTTTCGCGCGCCACATCACACTGCGTCAGGTGTTGCTTTGGTTGGAGGTGGCAGCGTACCGAGACCAGGAGAGATATCACTCGCTCACCATGGCGTGTTATTTCTAGATGAGTTACCAGAATTTGATCGCAAGGTATTGGAAGTTTTACGTGAGCCACTAGAGAGTGGGCAAATTACCATTTCACGCGCCGCAAGACAGGCTGATTTTCCAGCTAAGTTTCAACTGATTGCCGCGATGAATCCATGTCCTTGCGGCTATTTGGGGCACTTTAACAATAAGTGTCGTTGCACACCAGATAACATTGCACGCTATAAAGCTAAAATCTCTGGTCCATTATTGGATCGTATTGATATGCATATTGAAGTGCCAGCCTTAAAGCAGGAAGAGCTTACAGCAGCTAACTTGAGTGAAAATAGTATGACAATAAGGGCGCGAGTCGAAAGAGCCCACGCTATACAACTAGCTCGTCAAAATAAAGCGAACACTGCTTTAGGCACAAAAGAGGTTGAGCAATATTGCCAGCTTGATGAGGCAGGCCAGCATTTATTAAAGACAGCCATTACGAAAATGAGCTTATCTGCCAGAGCCTATCATCGTGTTTTGAAGTTAGCTCGAACGATAGCTGATGTAGCCAATGAAAAAAATATTCAAACGCATCATGTTGCCGAGGCATTGCAGTATCGTCAGCAGTGAGTGTTAGATTGTACGATGCTAGATTGTATAGTGTTGCATGTTAAAATGACGAATTATTCCTTTTAGCATCAAACTATGAGCCAAATTAAAGAGTCCCCTACCGAAAAACAACTGAAAAAGTTGCTCAAACAGCGCATTCTGATTCTGGATGGCGCGATGGGAACGATGATTCAGCAATATAAATTGACCGAAGCTGATTATCGCGGCGAGCGTTTTGCTGAATTTAAAGCGCCAGCCGGTGAGCGAGAGTTGTTTGTAAAAGGTAATAACGAGCTACTATCACTGACACAGCCGCAGGTCATCCAAGAAATTCATGAAAAATATCTGGAAGCAGGCGCCGATATTATCGAAACCAACACTTTCGGTGCAACCAGTGTAGCGCAGGATGATTATCATATGGCTACGCTAGTCTATGAAATGAATGTCGCATCAGCCAAGCTTGCTAAGAATGCATGTGATAAATTTAGTACAGCGGACAAACCCAGATTTGTGGCAGGGACATTGGGCCCAACGCCCAAAACAGCAAGTATCTCACCTGATGTGAATGATCCAGCAGCTCGTAATATTACATTTGATGAATTGGTAGAAGCCTATTTGGAGCAAACGCGAGCACTGGTAGAAGGTGGTGTCGACATACTAATGGTCGAAACCATTTTTGACACACTTAACTGCAAGGCAGCATTATTTGCAATCGACTCCTTCTTTGAAGAAGTTGGTTATAAATTACCACTCATGATTTCAGGCACCGTTACTGATGCCTCCGGGCGTATTTTATCGGGGCAAACAGTCACTGCTTTTTGGTATTCTGTACGACATGCAAAACCGCTAACTGTTGGCTTAAATTGTGCTCTTGGTGCGACCTTGATGCGGCCCTATGTGGAAGAGCTTTCTAAAATTGCAGATACGCATGTTTGTATCTATCCAAATGCTGGCTTACCAAACCCAATGAGTGATACAGGGTTTGATGCAACGCCTGATGTAACATCCAGTTTAGTAAAAGAATTTGCGCAAAGCGGTTTTATTAATATTGCTGGTGGTTGCTGTGGTACGACACCACCGCACATTCATGCAATTTACAATGCAATTAAAGATTTGCCACCAAGACAATTGCCAGAATTAGAGCCTGTTACCAAGTTATCAGGATTAGAGCCATTTATCATTGATGAAGACTCATTGTTTGTAAACGTCGGTGAGCGGACAAATGTCACTGGGTCAAAAGCGTTTGCGCGGCTTATTATTAATGAGCAGTATGAAGAAGCGCTTAGCGTTGCGCGTCAACAGGTCGAAAATGGTGCACAAATCATCGATATCAATATGGATGAGGGTATGTTGGATGCGGTGAAGGCAATGACGCATTTCCTAAACTTAGTTGCATCTGAGCCAGATATTGCCCGTGTGCCTATTATGCTTGATTCGTCAAAATGGGAAGTACTGGAGGCTGGCCTTAAATGTGTGCAGGGTAAAGCAATCGTAAACTCGATTTCTATGAAGGAAGGTGAAGAAGAGTTTTTGCGTCAAGCTAAATTATGCCGCCGTTACGGTGCTGCGGTAATTGTCATGGCTTTTGATGAAAAAGGTCAAGCCGATACATTCGAGCGTAAAACTGAGATATGCAAGCGTGCTTATGATTTGTTGGTTGCGCATGGCTTTCCACCAGAAGACATTATTTTCGACCCCAATATTTTTGCGATTGCAACGGGTATTGAAGAGCATAACAACTATGCGGTTGATTTCATTGAAGCAACGCGCTGGATTAAACAAAACCTGCCACATGCAAAAATTTCGGGTGGTGTTTCCAATGTAAGTTTTAGTTTCCGGGGTAACAATCCTGCACGTGAAGCGATACATACTGTATTTCTCTACCATGCAATTAAGGCTGGCATGACCATGGGTATCGTCAATGCTGGCATGATGGGTGTTTATGACGATTTGGAACCAGAACTAAGAGAACGTGTGGAAGATGTGGTGCTAAATCGTAGAGATGATGCTACAGAACGCATGATTGAAATTGCTGGTACTTTAGTTGCGAGCGATAAAAAAGAAAGCAATACCCTAGCATGGCGTGGGACACCTGAAAATCCAGTGCCCGTTGAAAAGCGCTTAGAGCATGCGATGGTGCATGGTATTACAGACTATATTGTTGAGGATACAGAAGAAGCACGTTTAGCTGTCGCGGCAAAAGGTGGGCGACCGATTAATGTTATTGAAGGCCCGTTAATGGACGGCATGAATGTGGTCGGAGACTTATTTGGTCAAGGTAAAATGTTTCTGCCGCAAGTGGTGAAGTCAGCGCGGGTGATGAAGTCAGCAGTCGCACATCTCATTCCTTTTATTGAGCAAGAAAAAGCAGAAGAGGAAGCACGTACTGGCGTTGTCGCCAAACCTAAAGGTAAAGTAGTGATCGCTACCGTCAAAGGCGACGTGCATGACATTGGAAAAAACATTGTGAGCGTGGTGCTGCAGTGCAACAACTTTGAAGTGGTGAACATGGGCGTGATGGTGCCCGCAGCAGAGATTTTGGCGATGGCCAAAGCCGAAAATGCCGACATTATTGGTTTAAGTGGGTTGATAACACCTTCATTAGAGGAAATGACCCATATTGCAAAAGAAATGCAACGTGATCCACATTTCAGTGCAATAAAAACACCATTACTGATAGGTGGCGCTACCACTTCACGTGCGCATACAGCCGTTAAGATTGCTCCACATTACGAAGGGCCTGTCGTCTATGTCCCCGATGCTTCACGTTCTGTAACAGTGATGCAAAATCTGCTTACGCCAGAAACAAGAGGTGCTTATCTTGCAGAGATTCAGGCCGACTATGAAAAAACGCGGCAACAGCATGCCAACAAAAAAGGCGTGCCATTAATAACGCTTGAAAAGGCACGTGCAAATAAAGCACAGTTAAGTTTTACTGGTAAAGATGCACCAGTTAAACCTAAATTTATTGGTAGACGAGAGTTTAAAAACATAGACCTTAGTTTGATTGCAAAATATATTGATTGGACACCATTTTTTCAAACATGGGATTTGGCTGGCTCTTATCCTGCTATCCTTGAAGATGAAGTGGTGGGTGAAGCAGCGACAAAAGTATTTAACGAAGCGCAAAGCATGCTGCAAAAAATCATTGATGGTCGCTGGCTGACGGCAAATGGTTTGATTGCATTGATGCCTGCCAATACCGTGAATGATGATGACATCGAGATTTATACCGATGATAGCCGCTCTGAGATTGCATTTACCTATTATGGCATGCGACAACAAACGCAAAAGCCAGTCATTGATGGTGTCCCCAGACCGAATCAATGCTTAGCTGACTTCATTGCACCAAAAGGTGAAGCGGAAGATTACATTGGCCTGTTTGCCGTAACTGGTGGGCTTGGCACAGAAAAAATAGCCAAACGTTTTGCCGATGCACATGATGACTTTAGTGGAATTATGTTTCAATCATTGGCCGACCGTCTTGCTGAGGCGTTTGCTGAATACATGCACGAGCGTGTACGTACTGACCTATGGGGATATGCGAAAGACGAAAAGCTTGATATCAATGGGCTAATTAAAGAAAAGTACCAAGGTATACGTCCAGCACCTGGCTATCCCGCATGTCCAGATCATACTGTTAAAACAGATGTATTTAAGCTTCTGCGTTGTGAAGAAATTGGCATGCAGTTGACGGATAACTTTGCAATGATACCTGCGGCTTCTGTAAGCGGCTTTTATTTTGCTCACGCAGAAAGTAAATATTTCAGTGTTGATAAGATTGGTGCAGACCAACTAGAAGATATGGCAAAGCGCAGAGGCATGCCGAAAGACTATCTAGAGCGTTGGTTAGCACCTAATTTATCTTGAAGCAGTTTATTTGGCTTGATTAAGGGCTGTTGTCCAAGCGATACACTCAATTTGAATGTTCATCAGCTCTTCTGGTGAAATATCTAGCTCTTTGATTTCATATTGTGTTGAATCAAAATTGCCGACTTCCATGTCTTTTGCCAATTTTAATAATTGGCCATGTGTACCCGTTTGTTCCAGAATCGCCTTTTTGAGTGTGTCAGATAAGCCAATTTCTTCTAATATTTGCTCCATAGGAGAGTGAATAACCGTGTCTGCTAATGACAGCATGCCAACCATAAATGCTTGATCACTAAAGTGCGCTTGGTAACTTTCCACTTTTTCAGCCATTAGTTCCATTAACCTAGCTCGGTTCGCAACCTGCAACATAATAGTATCGCTAGCTGGATTACTTGGTGACGCATACATGAGTAGTTGAACCCAGCGTAACATTTGCTTCTGACCGAGCATCACGATGGCTTGACGAATAGACTCAACTGGCTCCCTGCCACCATTGATGCCCACAGAGTTAACTAGCTTCAGTAATCCTAGTGTTAGGCCTGGGCTGTTTTTGAAAAGTGCTTCAAGTTCAGATAAATCTGCATCACCGAGTAACATACCTATCATGCGCATTAAACACATTTGATCGGGCTGTGCTTGTTCACCTTTTAGAATGGTTGGCTTAGCAAAGAAATAACCTTGATATGCATCGAAGCCCAGCGGTTGACATTCATGGAACAAAGATTCTTCTTCTACTTTGTCAGCAATAATTTTCGCTTTTGAGTTTTTGCGTATTAAAGCAATTAATCCAGGCACTTTATCAATAGCAGTCACACTTAAATCAATTTTTACATAATCGACATGTGGCAATAACACGATATGCTCAGGACGATTAGCATAGTCGACAATTGATAATTTAAAGCCTAACGATTTGAGTGATTTACACCGCGTAATAATCTGTGCATTAATCGGCGTGTCTTCTAATATTTCCAGCACAATACGCTCTGGAGGTAACAACTCTATCGTGTCACTCATCATAGAGCTGGCTGCAATATTTAAAAAACCAAGTTTGTTATCTAAAATTTGATCAATACCAAACTGACTAAGCAAATTAACAATAACACCAGAGGTAGCAGATAAATCATCTAGGCTGGTATTTGAATCATCGTTACCTTTTGATCGAAATAGCAGCTCATAACCAATAATTTTTTGTTTACCGTTTAGGATAGGGTGTCTACCCAAAAAAACTTCTTTGGTTTCTTCTTCTATTGCAATATCAGTTGTTGGGATAATGGGTTGGTTCATTTTTATCTCATTTTTACTTTAGTCATATTAAACTTGTCAGCAAAGTCACAAATTGGCTTATCATTACACATTAAGCAGTCGTTTAGCTGGACCGCTTTCTACAAATATTTACGACAAAAAAAAGTCGAACTTTAATGTTTTTTGCAAAAAAATGAATAAAGAAATAGCAAGCTTGTTGATAAGAATTTTGCATGGTTTTGTGATGTAATTTTTATATCAATATTTTGTGATTAATAAAAAATATAGAATTTTATAAATAACCAATGCACATTCATATTTTAGGTATTTGCGGTACATTCATGGGCGGGATTGCTGCACTAGCGAAGCAATCAGGAATTAAAGTAACAGGATGTGATGCCAACGTATACCCACCGATGAGCACACAACTTGAAGCGCAAGGTATCACATTGATAGAAGGCTACAATGTTGACCAAATAAAATTGAATCCAGATATATATGTGATTGGCAATGCAGTGAGTCGTGGCAATCCATTGATGGAGGAAATTTTAAATCAAGGGCTACCTTATATATCCGGCCCGCAATGGTTAGCAGAGCATGTATTGCAAGGCAAATGGGTGTTAGCAGTAGCGGGAACTCACGGTAAAACGACTACCGCATCGATGTTGGCTTGGGTGTTGGAGTATGCTGGGTTAGCACCTGGTTTTCTGATTGGAGGAGTGCCTGAAAATTTTTCTGTTTCTGCCCGCCTTCCTGGTAACCCTGTTCAGGATAAAGAGAGCATCTCGCCATTTTTTGTTATAGAAGCAGATGAATATGACACCGCTTTTTTTGATAAGCGCTCGAAATTCGTTCACTATCATCCACGCACGGCCATATTAAATAATTTAGAGTTTGATCATGCAGATATATTTGAGGATTTAGCAGCCATTCAGAAGCAATTTCATCATCTCGTTCGAACCATTCCACAAAATGGTCTAATCGTGATGAATGCACTAGAAACAAGCCTAAAACAAGTAGTTGAAAAGGGCTGCTGGACTCCAATAGAAACATTTGGGGACAAGAATTATTGGCATATCGCTAACACACAGGGTGATGGCAGTTTTGACGTCATGTATGGGAACGAAAAAGAAGGACATTTAGCCTGGGAAATCATGGGGAATCATAACCGCATGAACGCACTGGCGACTGTTGCCGCAGCCCGTCACGTTGGTGTGCCGGTTACACAAAGTATAGAAGCGTTAAAACAGTTTAAAAATGTTAAAAGGCGAATGGAGCTACGTGGCTCTGTGAATGCCATTAATGTCTATGATGATTTTGCGCATCATCCGACCGCGATTGCGACGACGGTTGCTGGGTTGCGTGCTAAAGTTGGGCAAGCAAGGATATTGGCTGTGTTAGAGCCGCGTTCAAATACAATGAAATTAGGTACGATGAAAGCGGCGCTACCAGATAGTTTAGTAGATGCAGATGCAGTATTTTGCTATGGTGCTAATGTAGATTGGAATATTAAAGAAGCATTAAAGCCGATAGAAAATAAATCACAGGTTTTTGCAGATATGGAACAGTTGATTGCAGCAATAGTGAAAGAAGCCAAAAGCGGCGATCAGATTTTGGTCATGAGTAATGGTGGTTTTGGTGGCATACATCAAAAAATACTCGATCAATTATGAGTAAGCAGTTAGAAAATTTTTTTAATGGAATAGAAAAGCTCAGTCCAATGACTATTGCAGTTGGCTTTTCAGTGCTTGCACATATCGTTTTTCTAGCGATTAAATTTGAACCAGAACTAAAGGAAATGGCGCAACGGCTTCCATCCCTAGAAGTAGTTCTCGTAAACGCAAAAACAAAAGACGCCCCTGAAATAGCAGATGTAATCGCGCAAGCTAACCTAGACCGTGGTGGTAATACGGATCAGGACAAACAAATGAAAACAATGCTACCGACCAAGAACAACAAACAAGCCGATGTTAGGTTGCAAGCCAATAAACAACAAAAAGCGGAAGCGAAATCAGCAAAACTACAAGCTAGGGAAGCCAGAGAGCAGAAACATGTTGCGGAGTTGGAAAAAAAAGCGCAAGAGCTATTTACTCAACTTGAGTCTACAAAGAAACTTGAATCTAGGCCAGTAGAACACACAGCTTCAACCCAGCCAGAGGATGGTGAGCAAAAGCAACTTTCAACAACATTAAGCAGAGAGGCCTTGCTCGCTGCGAGCCTAGAGATAGATCGATTAGAAGCACAGATTGCTAAACAACAAGAAGAATACCAAAAAAGACCAAAGCGCCGCTTTTTGGGATCAAGAGCAAAGGCCGCAGATGATGCACTGTACCTCGAGGCATGGCGACAAAAAGTCGAACGAATTGGTAATATGAATTATCCAGCAGCAGCTAGAAACCAGAAGTTATATGGAAAGTTACAATTAACCGTTTCGATCAGAGCTGATGGGACTGTGGAGGATGTATCCATTGATAAAAGCTCAGGATCTAAAATTTTAGACGAGGCGGCGCTGAATATTGTACGTTTAGCAGCCCCGTATGCTAAATTTTCTGCAAAAATGCGAAAAACAACAGATATCTTATCGATTACGAGGACTTGGACGTTTACACAAGAGGATGCCCTCTCTACGCAGTAGTTATGTGTAGTCATTATCTTTCAATGCCATTCGGCGTTATTTTTGTTTGCCGTACTAAGCGTACTGGCGGCACAAAAATGCCTTGACTGACTTTGAAATCTGAATGACAAAAAACGTTAAGTCATAATTATGTTTTCTTTTTTCTCTTACAATTTAATTGCTGTATATGAATAATTATTTTAAACACCACGTCTTCTTTTGCTTAAATCAACGCGATGATGGCGCTGCTTGCTGTTCAGATAAAGGAGCGGAATCGGCTTTTGACTATATGAAGGCGCAAATAAAAAAATTAGACTTAAGAGGTAAAGGTAAGGTCAGGGTTAATCGTGCCGGTTGTTTTGATCGCTGCGGCGAGGGGCCTTTACTGGTCGTTTACCCTGAAGCAGTTTGGTATACCTTTGTCGATAATGAAGATATTGATGAGATTATCGAAAGCCATCTGCAGCATGGCAAAGTGGTAGAGCGTTTAATTGTCGATTAATGTTGTTTGCTTAGTGCGCAATCAATCAATTTGGTTAATTTTGTTTTAAGCTCACCAAGCTTTGCAAGAGATAGTTCAGGAGTGTTACCTGCTCGCGCGGCTTCGCCCCAGTGGCTATTTGGAAAGTGTTTGTCTGTTTCAAAGCGCGGGATGATATGCCAGTGTATGTGCGGGGTTTTATTGCCTAAACTAGCTAAATTGATTTTGTCTGGTTGTATTACCTCGCGTATAGCCGTTTCTACAGCAAAAACTACTTTCATCATTTTTGCGCGGTCAGATGGCGCGAGGTCAGTCATTTCTTTTATATGTTCTTTTAACTCGACGCGACAGTACGCTGGGTAGTCCGCGTCATTTAATAACACAACGCGACAAAAATCATCCTGCCATAAAAGTAGGTGCGAACAAGGCTGGCACAGAGGGCAATCTACTGACATTAGGATGCTGCTAACATGCGATCTAACGTCAGTTTTGCCAGTTTTGCTTCATCAGCTGGCACGGTAATCTGATTGACAATGTTACCTTCAACTAGATTCTCTAAACACCATGCCAAATGCTGTGGGTCGATACGTGCCATCGTTGAACATTCACAGACGACATGGCTCATAAACTGAACCAGTTTGCCTTGTGGTTTCATTTGTTCAGCTAAGCGAGTGACTAAGTTGAGCTCTGTACCTACTAACCACTTAGTATTAGGTTCAGCTTCTGTGACTGTTTTTAAAATATACTCTGTTGATCCTACAAAATCTGAATTTAAGCATACTTCAAATGGTGCCTCAGGATGTGAAATCACTTTTCCATCGGGGTGCAGTTTTTTAAAGTGCTCAATATTCTGCGGGCGGAACATTTGATGTACGGCACAGTGGCCTTTCCATAAAAGAATCTTAGCATTTTTGATCTCTTCAATGGTTAGCCCACCTTGTGGTAAATCCGGATCCCAAATTGGCATTTGTTCCAGTGGGATACCCATTTTGTATCCGCTCCAACGACCTAAATTTTGGTCGGGGAAAAACAGCACTTTTTCGCGTTGTTTAAAACTCCACTCAAGGATTTTAGGTGCATTAGTACTGGTGCATACGATACCGCCATGTTCACCACAAAAAGCTTTAAGATCAGCTGCAGAGTTAATGTAAGTAACTGGTGTTATGTCTTCATCAAAATTGAGCACTTTATTCAGTTCACGATAGCTGCGCTCGACCTTAGCTAAATTGGCCATATCAGCCATTGAGCAGCCAGCAGCCAGGTCAGGCAAAATCACAATTTGATCTGGGCGGCTAAGAATATCTGCCACCTCTGCCATAAAGTGCACACCCAAAAAAACAATAAATTCTGCATCTAAATTTTCGCAGTATTTAGATAGCTTCAATGAGTCACCAGAGAAATCTGCATGGCGATAGACACTTTCATGTTGATAGTGATGGCCTAAAATCACGAGACGTTTGCCTAATTTTTCGCGTGCTGCCAATATACGCGCCTGACAGTCATCGTCTTTCGCTGATTGAAATTTCTCAAATTTAATAGGTATCGCTTGTGCTTGCATAATTGGTTAGACGCTTATTATCTAGAATAGTTGATTTTATAACGTTGCGCTCCATTTTGGAAATGGCTAGAGAGTTAATCCGTGCTTTTCACCTAGTCTTTTTAGAGCGTCGACGTTTGTCCATGAAAAGACGCGCTCTGCAGCTTCACGCCAATCGACCCATTCATAACGAATATGCTCCTCAGGAGCAAGTGTCACTGCTATTGGCGTCGGCAAAGTGAGACCAAATTGATGTTCGATGTTTTCTGTGACACCTGGGGCATATCGGTGACGCCAGTGCGGGTATATTTCGTAGGTGTTTGTGGTGTGCCAATCTTCAAAACGATAGGCTAAAGCATCAATACCAGTTTCTTCACGTACCTCACGTATGGCTGCTTGAAAAGGAGTCTCCTCGCTTTCAATACTTCCAGTCACAGATTGCCAAAATCCTTTTTTATCTGCACGCTCCATAATAAGTACCAGCAAATCAACTGTATGAATGAGTACAAGGGATGAAACAGGTATTTTAGGTTTAGTCATTATTGATTAAATGGTGCCGATGAAGGGAATTGAACCCCCGACCTTTTCATTACGAATGAACTGCTCTACCAACTGAGCTACATCGGCACTTATGAAAATTCATGATGATGCTTCTTTCATCGCTGTCATTAAGTTCTTAGGTAGTTTGAACACTACATTTTCGACCACACCTTTAAGTTCGGTTACTTCATTCGCACCAAGCTTTTGCAATGTCTGAATGACTTCCTTAACCAATACCTCTGGTGCGGATGCACCTGCAGATACACCAATTTTCTTTTTCCCAATTAGCCACGATTGTTTTAAATAGCTGGCATTGTCTACCATATATGCTGCAACACCTTGATTCTCGGCTACCTCTCTTAATCGATTAGAGTTTGAACTATTTGGCGAGCCAACAATGATGACCAAATCACAATCCTTAGCCATAATTTTCACAGCATCTTGACGGTTTTGTGTGGCGTAACAAATATCATCACTCTTGGGTGCTTGAATATTAGGGAACTTATTTTTAAGTGCATTAATAACTTGAGCTGCATCGTCCATTGATAATGTTGTTTGAGTCACATAAGCTAGCTTATCTGGGTTGCTAACTTTTAGAGCAGCTACATCTTCAGGCGTTTCAACAAGGAATATTCCGCCATCAGATTGGCCCATTGTACCCTCTACTTCAGGATGGCCTTTATGCCCAATCATGATGATTTCCATCTTATCGGCACGCATTTTAGCAACCTCTATATGGACTTTAGTAACAAGCGGGCAAGTAGCATCGTAAGCGGTCAGGCCACGCGCTTCTGCTTCTGCCCTTACTGCTTTTGAAACACCATGCGCGCTGAATATAACAGTGCTACCTGTTGGCACTTCATCCAACTCTTCTACAAAAATAGCGCCTTTATTACGCAGTTCATCAACGACATATTTATTGTGTACTACTTCATGTTTTACATAGATAGGTGCGCCAAATTTCTCTAACGCTTGTTCTACAATGATAATGGCACGATCTACCCCAGCACAAAATCCTCTTGGATTAGCTAGTATGATATTCGGTTGTAAGGTATTCATTTCACTCAAGTAATTATATCCTTTGATATATCCGCACTATGTACTATCAGTTATAATGCGGCGAATTCATCTTGAAATTTTTCTATATTAATGAAAAACACCGCGACTTTACTGATTACCTGCCCTGATGCAAAAGGCATCGTAGCATCGATTGCTAACTTCTTGCATGAGCATAATGCCAATATTTTACACGCAGACCAGCATCAAGATGCAGAAAATAGTCTATTTTTAATGCGTGTTGAGTGGGATTTAGCACAATTTAATCTAGACGAAGCATCATTTGCCCAGCAATTTGAAACAATCGCAACAAAATTCCGCATGCAATGGCAACTGAAGTTCTCTGCACATAAACCACGTTTGGCGCTGATGGTTTCTCAATACGATCACTGTTTAATCGACTTGTTACATCGCCACAAACAAGGTGAACTTGCCTGTGAGATACCTCTGATTATCAGTAATCATGAAGATACAAAACCATTGGCTCAATTTTATGGTATAGACTTTCACCATATTGTAGTGAATAAAGAAAACAAATTAGAAGCGGAAGCAGCGCAATTTAAACTATTTGACGATTACAACATTGATTTAATTGTCCTAGCACGCTACATGCAGATTTTATCATCTGAATTTGTGGCTAGATACCCACAACAGATTATCAATATACATCACTCGTTTTTACCGGCTTTTATTGGCGCCAAACCTTACCACCGTGCATTTGAACGCGGTGTAAAGCTCATAGGTGCAACAGCACATTATGTGACAGAAGTGCTGGATGAAGGGCCGATTATTGAGCAAGATATTGCACGAATCTCTCATCGAGACCAAGTTGAAGATTTGCTTCAAAAGGGAAGAGATTTAGAGCGCGTTGTTTTATCGCGCGCGGTTCGTTGGCACATTGATAACCGTATTCTTACATACGCTAACAAAACGGTGATTTTTGATTAAAAGTAATCAATAGAAATAAAAAAAGCGAAGTTTACCTTCGCTTTTTTACTGGTAGAAATTATTCTGCAGGTACAAAGTCTGGTAATGGTTCATAAGTTGGCTCATCGTATGGTGCAATTTCTGGTAATGAACCACTGGTGGTGGCACAACCTACTAAAAAAAGTGCTGTCAGTAGCGCAAGTACAAACTTATTCATGTAAATCTCCCTGAGCTTTAAATTATATAAATTCACAAACAAGAGTGAGTCACTCAACAGTTAATTTAACGTTATGTGCAAGATTCCGCAACTATTTTTCGAAATCAAATATTAATAAATGTTAAGGTAATCTTTTTTCAGTAGCGAATAGATCCGGAATTTTCTCGCGATCTCTGATGACATGGCACTGATTTCCTTCCACCATGATTTCGGCTGCCCTGGCTCTTGTGTTGTAGTTACTAGCCATGCTCATAGCATAAGCGCCAGCAGACTCTACAACCAATAAATCACCTTCTTGCAGGTTTAGCAGTCTGTCATGGCCTAGAAAATCACCAGTTTCGCACACAGGTCCTACGATTTCGTATTCAATCGCTTCGCCTTGGCGAGGCTTTGCGGCAACGATATTGTGATAAGCATCGTACAGTGCTGGCCGCATGAGGTCATTCATGGCGGCATCGACAATCGCAAAATTTTTAGCAGTTGTCGGCTTGATATACTCAACTTTGGTTAGTAGCACCCCAGCATTACCGACTAATGCACGACCTGGTTCAAACAAGAGTTTGACTTGTTTCTGATTCAGCTTGTTTAATATTGCTTGCGTATATGCCTTAAATTCAGGAGGAGTTTCATCATCATATGTAATGCCAACGCCTCCGCCTACATCAATGTGAGAAATGTGAATATTACTTGCTTCCAAATCATCGACCAGTTTTAACACACGATCTAAGGCATCAATAAACGGTGAGATTTCTGTAATCTGTGAACCAATGTGGCAATCTACACCATGTATCGCTATATTTGGCATCGCGGCAGCTTCTTTATAAACTGCAATGGCATCTTCAAATGCAACACCGAATTTATTGTTTTTTAAACCAGTCGAGATATAAGGATGCGTTTTTGCATCCACATCAGGGTTGACACGTAACGAAACCGGTGCAATTTTACCCATCTCTCCAGCAACTTTGTTGAGTCTGTTTAGCTCGCTAGCAGACTCTACATTAAAGCAGAGAATACCTGCTTCCAATGCAGCTCGCATTTCATCCTCTGTCTTACCAACACCGGAAAAAACAACTTTTTTTGGGTCGCCGCCAGCAGCAATTACGCGCGCTAGCTCACCTCCAGATACGATATCAAAACCAGCACCTAACCTTGCAAATACATTTAACACCCCAAGGTTGGGGTTGGCTTTTACAGCAAAGCAAATCAAATGATCTGTGTTTATTAGTCCAGATTTAAAACTGTTGAAAGCATCAGTGAGGGCTTGTTTTGAATAAACGTAACAAGGCGTGCCGAATGTTTCAGCAATTTTTGTAAGAGGAACTTGTTCGGCGTGCATGACGCCATCTTTTAATTGAAAAAAATTCACAGTGATATCTTTTAATTATTTTGTGTTTGTTCAGGTTGTGTTGCTTCTGTTCCATCTGGTGCGTCAGACGGGACTCCTTGTGGATAGCGTTGCTCTGGAATGTACAGAGGACCAGTTGTGCCACATCCATATATGGCGGTATAGGCCGCAATCAATAAGCTGTAAATCAATGTCTTGCGCATCATTTTCCACAAAAGAACAGTAAGTGGCTTATTTTATCATTGAAACTTTCTTAAAGCAGAATAGAAGCATTTTTTACCGCTTATTCTTAATTTTTTACCGATTATCGGATAGTGCTAGACAGTATTTATAAGAGTTTGGCATAGTTGGCTGCATTATATTTGAGGTGTTTAGAAATGAAGAAATTTAATCCGACACAAAAAGGCTTTACATTGCTCGAATTGATGATTGTTGTCGCGGTGATTGGCATTCTTGCATCCATTGCATCACCAGCCTATACAAATTATGTCAAAAAAGGGAAAGTAGCAGAGGCAACTTCAAATCTTGCTGACTTAAGGATTAAAGCAGAGCAATACTTTCAGGATAACCGAACATATGCTGGTATGAACTGCACACCAGCTGAACAGAAATATTTTACTTATGCATGCTTTGACAGTAGCGGTTCAGGTACCCCAGATGCTAGCGGTTATTTATTAAGAGCAAGTGGCGTGGCTGCCGAAGGAATGGCTAATTTCTCTTACACTGTTAATCAAGCAAATGCTAAAACATCTCAATATGATGGTGGCGCTGTTGCTAATGGCTGCTGGGCAACGAAAAAGACGGGGTGTTAATGCATAATCCATTTAAACAACATGGCTTTACTCTAGTTGAGCTCGTTATCGTTATTGCTATTTTTGCAATTTTAGCGACGTTTGCAATTCCTAGTTATCAGGAAATGGTACAAAACTCCATGATTAGAACGACAGCAGAATCTATTCAAAATGGTTTACAAATTGCGCGCGCAGAAGCGGTAAAACAAAACGCCAATGTACAACTAGATTTGCGTGGTTCAGATGGTGAGTGGACTGTTTGTGTTAGCCCTTCGCCCGCAGGCGCTTGTCCTGCAGGTACTAATATACAAAGTAGAGGTGTCGGAGACGGTTCATCTACAAGCGTTAATGTTACAACGAGTGATGCTGGGCCCTTCGTCTACAATGGTTTAGGTGTGATGACAAGTCCAGCACCAACGGCAGCGAGTGGTGTTATTAGCATCGATGTTGACAACCCTTCGTTGTCAGGAAGCAGAGATTTACGCGTGGCCATTAGTGTGGGCGGTAGCTCTAAAACGTGTGATCCTGCACTATCTAGCCCAGATCCTAGGGCGTGCCCATAAATTTATAGGAAAAAATGAATGAACCGTTATCCACCATCATCACATGATTTGCAAACCGGCGCAGTATTGCTGGAAGCATTGATTGCAGTTTTGATTTTTTCGATGGGCATACTAGCGATTGCAGGTCTTCAGGGTGCAATGGTTAAAAATACATCTGATGCAAAATACCGCGCAGATGCCGCTTTTATTGCGCAACAACGCTTGGGTGCAATGTGGGCGAATCCAACGGATTTAACCGTGTTTGCTCTTGGAGAGGAAGATATTTCAGCTTTGCTACCGAATGGTAAGCGGACGGTGACATTGCCAGTAGCGGATGGAGAGGTAAAGGTGGAAATTAAATGGCAACTTCCCGGTCAAGATGAACATACCTACACAACGTATGCACGAATAGTAGGAGCGAGCTAATGCTAGGGTATAAGAAAAATAGTCATTATCAATCTGGATTCAGTTTGATTGAGTTAATGGTAGCGCTAGTCATTGGGTTAATTGCAACCTTGGTCATTACGCAGGTGTTCTCTGCTTTTGAAGGTCAAAAGCGAACAACGACGGGTACTGCTGATGCTCAAACCAATGGCAGTATTGCCTTATTCACCATGCAGCGAGATATACAAATGGCTGGCTTCGGCTTGCCCGTTTTTGATACGCAAAACTCACCTTTGTTGTGTAACTCAAATCCAACGGTCAATCATGATGGGAATGCAGCAACCGCAGCAATCGGACTTTTCCCAATTCGTATTGTTGATGGAGGGGCGTCAGGCAGCGACAGTATAGAGGTTCGTTATGCAAATGATGGTGCCAATACAAACGGTGGTGTTACGGTCAAAGTGCAAGCAGTGTCAGGCAGCACTGTAGCGGTTGATAATAATTTAGGTTGTAATGATAACGATGTGGTGCTAGTTACTTCAGGTTCGTCTTGTGGTATGGGTACGATTAATGATACTGATATGGCTACCGATACTACTCACATCACGATGGATAGTGTGGCAGGTATCCCAACCTCAGGCAGCCTTTCATGCATGGGTAGCTGGAACCAGCTAACGTATGCCATTGCAGGAAGACAATTACTCAGGAATGATGCAACAACCACGACAGCAACGCCAATTGTCTCAGAAATTGTTAGTCTGCAGGCACAATATGGGGTATCAGCGACAGCCAATTCAAATGTGATTACCTCTTGGGTGAATGCCAGTGGCACAACGTGGGGTAATACAATTTCAGTTGCTAACCGTAATCGAATCAAGGCTGTACGTGTATCGATAGTGGCGAGGAATGGACAAGAGGAAAAATCAAATGTCAGTCAAGCTTGCAACGGAACGACGGCTGGCCTGACAAAAGTATGCATATGGAATGAAGACGCAGCGCCATCAGTTGTCAATTTAACGGGTCTTCCCAATTGGCAAAAGTATCGCTACCGCGTATACGAAACGATTATTCCATTACGTAACATGATTTGGTCTGTAAATACCCTTTAGGTGAGTTTGAGATGACACCAATAAACACAATGAAATCTTTAGAAGCAGCGACAAAATATCGTCAAAACGGTGTTGTGCTCTTTATCGCATTAATTGCACTGCTTGTCATGTCTTTAGCTGCTGCTGCGCTTATTCGCTCAGTTGATACCAGTACAATTATCGCCGGTAATATGGCGGCAAAACAAACAGCAATTAATTCAGCCGATAGCGGTATTGAAACCGCCTTAAATCAGCTTGCATTAGTGACCAATCTATCTTTACTTGATAGTGATCAGGCGGCTAATGGCTACTATGCGACACAAGCCTTAGATCCAAAAACATTGGCTTGGGATAATACTGATAGTGTTCCAGCACAGGATGGTGGTGCAGGTACTATCGATGCGAATGGCAAAGACACGACTGGTAATACGATTCGAGTGATTGTTCAACGTATGTGTAGAAATACAGGTGCGCCATCAGAGGCAAATTGTCTACTAGGTGCGCCTGCAGTTGGAACTGGTTCATCGGCTGTCAAGGAAGCGCCGCAGGCAGGCGCTATAACCCAAACAGAGCAAAGCCCAGTTTTCCGTATCACAGCACGTGTCGTTGGTGTGAAAAATACAATTAGTTATGTACAAGCATTTGCTTATTAGGAGCTAGCATGAAAAAAGCCAATAAAGACTATATTAAGCACTTATTGCCAACGGTTTTTGTTTTAATGTTTACATTATCAGTGCAATTGCAGGCAGCAACTACAGGTCCAATACAATTAGCGACGGAGCCTTTAGGCACACTACCGACCAGTTCAAGTGGCTCAGTAAAGCCAAATGTGCTTTTTATTCTTGATACATCAGGCAGTATGGGGCGCGCACACATGCCTGACAATGATTCTGGAGGCGTAACTTTCGGTTATTATGGAGCACGTAGTAGTCAATGTAATCAAGTTTACTACAACCCTAGTATTACCTACACACCACCTATTAAAGCGGACGGTACACGTTATCCAGACATGAGTTTTACCGCGGCAAAAGTTGATGGTTTTGATTCATCCAGCACTACGGTTAATCTAAATACTAGCTTTAGAGCTGCAGTCGCTACAAATAGTGATGAAATTAGAGTGGAAGATACAACTAGTCAACAAGCATACTACTATGCATATTCAGGTTCAGTGCCAAGATCATTAAATACAGATTATCATGACAGTAGTACTACTTTTGCAAGTGAATGCGGCAATAACACTGCTGCAGGGATTACTTTCAATGGAGGTGATGTTTCAGGGGTGGGCCCAGCAAGTGGTGTAGGTGGTGTATTCACCAAGGTTAACATTTCAACATCATCGCCAGCTGCAGATCAGACTAATTTTGCTAATTGGTATAGTTACTATCGCACTCGTATGTTGATGATGAAAACAGCAGCTGGTGAGTCCTTCAGTAGATTGAATGGAGACTATCGTGTTGGTTTGCAAAAGTTAAACGATAGCACACCTACAGTTAGACTAGCTCCATTTGATATCGGATCATCTCACAGAACTACATGGTTTACGGAGTTGTACGACTCATCACCAAGTGGATCAACACCATTAAGGTCTGCCTTATCTGTTGCTGGCCAATATTACGCTGGTAAGTTAAGTGGTACAGATCCTGTTGAATATTCTTGTCAGCAGAATTTTAGTATTCTTTCTACAGATGGTTATTGGAATAGTGGCGCAGGGTATGACATAAATGGTAATGCAGTAGGGAACCAAGATGGAGACGTGCCAAGACCAATGTACGACGGTGCGCAATCTGGTACAAGGGTTACAACAACATATACCCGCTACGATTACAGCAAGGTTAAAAGCTATTGTTGGGGAAGTAATCGTAGGTTAAGAACACGTGAGCAAGTACAAACTTGTGATGTGATAGGGAGTGTGTCCAACTGTACAGGCTGGACGACAGTGAATACTACTTACGGGTCTTGCCAATCAAGTTCAAGTATTTTTATTCCTACACCTAACCCATCAAATCCTGTAGCAGGCACATCGACTTCATCTCCTGGAACGATAGGAGGCAGCTCTGATAGTTTAGCTGATGTGGCAATGTATTATTACAAAACGGATCTTAGGCCTGGGACTTGTACCTTGTGTACTGATAATGTGTTTACCAGTAACACAGACAATAATACGAAACAACACATGACTACCTTTACTTTAGGGTTAGGCGCAAGTGGTTTTATGCAATATAACCCTGCTTATGAAACAGCTGGCTCAGGTGACTTTTTTTCAGTAAAGCATGGTAGTACTGCAAGTGCTACAGTTTGTACTTGGCAGGCTAGTGGTACAACATGTAACTGGCCAATTCCAGCCAGTGATGCTTTCTCTACGATAGATGATTTATGGCATGCAGCCATAAATGGGCGTGGTGCTTATTTCAGTGCAACTGATCCTACAACATTGGCAACAGGTCTATCTAATGCTTTGGCACAGCTCGATCAGCGTAGAGGTGCCGCCGCCGCCGCCGCGACAAGTACATTAAATCCAGTAGCAGGTAATAATAGTGCCTTTGTGGCAAGTTACGCTACTGTCGCTTGGAAAGGAAATTTAGAGTCACGTGGTATTAATACTGATACAGGTGCCGTCAACGAAAATGCAGACTGGTGTGTTGAGACAATTCCAGCAGATAGTTGTGATGCGCCTAGCTTTCTTGAAGAAGATACTTCAGGAAATACCAGTACTTGGAACTGTGTCACACCTGGGTCTGTGATATGTTCTAATGGAACGCTTGATGGAACAGATTGTAAAGTGCCTGTTGCAACCGCCTGTACAGGTACGATGACGACAATGGTTGCCGATACCACTGACACTAGAAAGATATGGACTAGTGGTGCTAATGCATCAACGCTCAATAACTTCAAGCTACCTGCTGATGGAGGTGATTTGAATCCTGCTGACTTTAGTGCAACAAAACTCGCTGGGCTCTCACAGTGGTCTAGTTATAATGTCGATGCAACTTCAACACCCGCAGTTGATCAACCTGCTGATGCTGTAGCCAGTATTGTTGACTATTTGCGTGGCCAAAAGGGTAAAGAGTTTTCAAAAGGTTATCCTGATGACTTATTTAGAAATAGAGATGCAACGTTAGGTGATGCGATTGAATCCCAACCGGCTTATATTGCACAGCCAACCTTTAAATATGTTGATACTGGGTATGATGCATTTAAAACAGCCAATGCGAGCCGTGGCGGAACGATATATATTGGTGCAAATGATGGTATGTTGCATGCGTTTGATGAAAGTAATGGCATCGAACGCTGGGCTTTTGTACCTAGTATGGTGATTCCAAAGTTATGGAAATTAGCTGATAGGGATTATGCAACAAATCATCAATATTATGTGAATGGTAGTCCTGTCATCTCTGATATCTATGATGGTACTAACTGGAAGACTATTTTGGTTGCAGGTTTAAACGGTGGGGGTAGAGGCTACTATGCACTGGATATCACTGACCCAGCAGCGCCTGTACATTTATGGGATTTTTCTCCTACTCAGGATGCTGATATTGGATTTAGTTTTGGTAGACCTGTGGTAACAAAAAAAGCTGATGGTACATGGGTCGTATTAGTAACCTCCGGTTATAACAATGGTAGTACAGATGGTGCAGGCAATGCTAATAGCCCAGCAGGCGATGGCAAAGGTTATTTGTATGTCTTGAATGCTAATACTGGAGCAAAAATCAGCAAAATTTCCACGGCAACAGGTACAGCTTCTATCCCGAGTGGTTTAGCACAAATATCAGCTTATGCGAATGATGGTGAAAAAAACAATGAAGCAGTTTTTGTTTATGGCGGTGATTTGCTAGGTAATGTATGGCGATTTGACATTAATGCGGCTTCTGTTTCTAAGTTTGCTGTATTAAAAGACTCTAATGGCGGTGCAGTGCAACCAATTACAACCAAGCCTGAGTTAGGTAATGTGTTGGCTTCCGACGGCTTGCACCGCGTTGTGTATATAGGTACTGGCCAATACCTATCTACTAATGATTTGGCAACAACACAAACACAAACCATTTACGCGATTAAAGACGATGATTTACCAGGAGCTACCGCATCTGCGACATTAGATGCGCATGCTACAGGTGCTTTGGTACAACAATCGTTTACTGTATCAGGTACGCAAAGAATAGCTGCTACCCCAGGTAATACGGTGAACTTTACTACCCAACGTGGTTGGCTAGTAGATTTCCCTGCTGGTGAGCGAATTAATGTTCCTCCGCAGTTGGTGCAAGGAACATTGCTAGTACCAACGACGGTACCATCTAATACTATTTGTTCACCTGGTGGTGAAAGCTGGTTAAACTTCTTTGACTATAGAAATGGTGGTGCTGTAGGTTCTGGAGGAGTTGTGGGTGTCAGAGCGAGTGGTTTGATCGTTGGTATGAATGTCTTCTACATTACAGACCCAACTACAGGTAAGATTGTACCTAAGGTGAATGTTGTGACAGGTCTGGATCCAACACCTAAGTTAGTACCTGACCCAGCATTCTCTAGCTCAGGTTCAGGTTTCCAGAAAAAGCGCGCTATATGGCGTGAGTTAATAGACTAAATCTAAAATTAGAAAAGGGCAGCACTGCTGCCCTTTTTTATTGATCATTTAATACTTTGGCTTTTTAACAGTCGCAAGCAAATCAAGCCATTTAGCGTGCCAAAAAAAAGTGAAGCTAAGGCAAAAATAGGTATCAAATAGGCAATGCCTGTATGTGGAATAAGCCATAATCTGACGACTATCAGCTGTCCAGCAATATGCGCAAAAGCAGCTAGTATGCTAAGCGTGATTACACTAAAGAATCTTTTTGGTAAATGCTGTACAAAAAACAAAACAGCTAAACTTAGCAAGGCGCCTGCCAAACTGAGTACAAAAGTGGGCGATAAGAATTGCCCAATTAATAAACTGCTGGCAAACACACGTAATAAGCTAACCCAGGCAGCAGTTCCAAAACCATATTGTGTGAGCACATAGAGTGTGATGATATTAGCGATACCCGGTTTAACGCCAGGAAGAGGTGATGGAAACATGGCTTCAATGACATGTAATCCAATTGCCAGTGCCGTGAGTTTGGCAATCTGGTGATCCTCTTTGGTGGTTGTGATGCTAATAGTTGAGCGAGTCATACGGTTTGTTTTCACCAATAAGTTGGATGCTTACCTGATTGGGTAGGCAAACGGCAACTTGCCCCGCACGATTTAACCAGCCCTGATGAACACAGTACTGGTTATTGCAAGGGGATTGCTTAAATCTTACTTTACCTTGACTGATGCTGATTTGAGACTCGCCCAGTGGGCCATGAATGTGCAGTTCTTTATTCTGGTTCAAGTCATATGTGCCAATGATTTTGTCGCCCATGCGGACCTGTAATCGGCTTGCTGGGCTATTTGTCCACAGAGTTTGAAACAGTAAAATCACAACTAACAGACTGCCAATCATGACAATCCAATCACCGATAAGCGGTTTATGACTGTATGTGCTGCTATTCAACTGGAATAACCTCAACATTCTTTTTAGCGTTGATATCCAGCCAATCTAGACGTTCTTGCAGAGGTTCGCTCACTTGGATACTGCTGCCAGATTCGATAATCAAATAATGCTTAATATCCATCGCTCTAGCAGCTAACGCACGTGCATCGGGTTTTGCAATAAAAATCGGTTTTGATGCAACATCGGAAAGCACGCCTGCATTATTTTGTGGTGGTATAAGCACCGTAACAGACTGTACGTCTTGCACAGGATAACCCGTAGCGGGGTTAATGACGTGACAGTAACGCTTTCCATCCACTTCAAAATAACGCTGGTAATCACCTGAAGTACCAATGGCCCATCCACTCGGCAAATCGATGGATGCAATTGCATTGGGTTGACGAGGGTGTTGAATCCCAACACGCCATGGTTTATCAGCATGTTTGCCAAGTGCAATAATGTTGCCACCAATATTAATTAGCGCATTTTGGACGTGTTGGGCTTGTAAATAAGCTAAGCCGATATCTAATGCGTAGCCTTTTGCATAACCACCTAAATCGAGTTTTACCGCTTGATTGTTACTATAAAGCTTGTTGTCTTCGACAATAATGTCTTTCATTTGAGGATTGTTTACGACCAGTGCCTGTATTTTGTCTGCATCGACTTGATGGGGCGTGAAAGTATCACTATGAAAGCCCCATAATTCAATTAACTGACCGATTGCTGGATTGAAAGCACCTTGTGATTGATTTGAAAGTGCCGTCACTTCTGTAATCATAAGAGCAATATCATCGCTCACGTTAACAGCCGTTTTTCCTTGCGAAAAAGCATGGTTTATTGTGCTGATTTCACTCGGCTTCCATGCATGTAGACGATGATGTAATTGGTTATAATTGTTGATGATTGCTGTTGCAACTTCTTGTGCGCGCTCATCAGATTCCCCATATATAGAAATATCAACCAATGTACCAAACACATAGGTTTGCGTATTATAGAGTGGCTCCTTAGGATTGCAGCTAGCGAGCAGTAATAAAGAGGTGAATAGTAAAAGAAAGCGCATAGGCGCTACTATAACGCTAGTGTGCGGTATATTCTAGTTTGGCCTCTAATGCATCCCAAAAAATACTGGGTGCATTACAATCAGTCTGTGCGGTAATTTCCACCATCCCAGTAGGGCTGGTGACATTGATTTCTGTTAGATAGTCGCCAATAATATCAAGTCCAACAAAAAACAAACCTTCCGCTTTCAGTGTTTTACCGACCGTATTAGCAATCTCCCAATCTCGTTCAGATAAAGGTTGTGCAACACCTTTGCCGCCAGCTGCCAAATTACCTCGCGTTTCACCAACTTTTGGAATGCGCGCGAGTGCATAAGGTAAAGGCGCGCCATCAATGACGATAACCCGTTTGTCACCCTGCTTGATGGCCGGTAAATATTGCTGAGCCATGACAGTTACGTTGTCATGTTGGGTAATGGTTTCTAAAATGACATTTAGGTTTGGATCTTGAGTCGTTAGTCTAAAAATACTTGTGCCGCCCATCCCATCAAGAGGCTTAACGACAATATCCTTATGGCGCTCTAAAAAGGTAAGGATTAAAGCTCTTTGACTTGTGACCATAAAATCTGGGCAGAATTGAGGGAATTTTGTCACAGAAAGTTTTTCATTCCAACTACGAACAGCACTTGGATGATTAATTATATGTCCGCCTTGATTGGCTGCTAGATCAAGCAAATATGTGCTGTATAAATATTCGTTATCAAACGGTGGATCTTTACGCATCAATATTGCGTCAAAATCACTTGGCAATAATTCCTTGGTTTCACCCAAATCATACCAGTCGGTTCCTTGGGAAAATTCAAATGCTTGCACTTGGATTTTAACCTGCTGATTTCGTAAAAATAGATCATGTTGTTGACAGACGAATAACCTGTGCCCTCGCTTAGATGCCTCACGCATCATCGCGATGCTCGTGTCTTTGGCGACTTTTAAGCTGGCGTAAGGGTCAAGAATGAAGAGTAGTTTCATGCGGCAATAGACTCGTCATCATTGAGCGGATCTGTTTGTTCAAGCTCAATAGCAGCAGCTAATAGTGCAAGCCGTGCAATAACGCCATAAGCATAAAAACGATTCGGGACAGAGTCTGGTGCATCGGCACAATCAGGCAATGTACATGGTTTTTCAAAAGCTAATGGCACAAAATGGGCGCCCGGTGCATTGAGATTTTCGTCTGCGTCTCTACTTGTATGAACGCGATAAAAGCCACCAATCACAAAATGATCCATCATGTAGACAACAGGTTCAGCAACAGCGTCATTTATGCTCTCAAATGTATATACGCCTTCTTGAATAATGACTTCAGAGACTTGTTGCCCTTCTTTGATAACAGACATTTTATTGCGTTTTTTACGGTTCAAACCACGGACTTCTTCTGCCGACTTCACTGTCATGATGCCCATGCCATAGGTGCCTGCATTGGCTTTGATAATGACATAAGGCTCTTGCTTGATGTCATATTCCTGATACTTTGTTTTAATTTTATCGAGTAGCGTCTGTACTTTTACAGCTAAACACTCCTCACCTGTTCTTGCATTAAAGTCTATGCCTTCACAACTCTCAAAGTAAGGATTAAGTAGCCAAGGGTCTATGTTAAGCATACCAGCGAAGTCAGTAATGACCTGATTGTAGGCTGAAAAATGATTCGTCTTACGGCGGTTATGCCAGCCAGCATGTAAAGGCGGTATCAAGTTTTGTTCAATATTTTTTAATATATCAGGAACACCACCTGATAAATCGTTATTCAGTAAGATAGCGCAACTATCAAAATCGCCTAGTTGCGGATTTTTGAGTTTTATTCTATTGCCTTCACGAACCAAAGGCTCGAGCAGTAAAGTGTTTCCATCCTGCGCAACGACTGATGTTGGTTCTGTAATATCAGGAGACAAGCTGCCGATTCTGACATCCAAGCCCGCTGCCTTTAATAAATTGGCTAGCTCAACGACATTCTGAAGGTAATATGTATTTCGAGAGTGATTTTCTGGAATGATAAGCAAGCGATGCGCTTCAGGACATATTTTTTCAATGGCGACCATTGCTGCCTGTACACTTAAACTAATAAATTCAGGGTTAAGGTTGTTGAATCCAGCTGGAAACAAATTTGTATCGACGGGTGCTAGTTTAAATCCACTGTTACGAATGTCGACAGATGCGTAGAATGGTGCCGCGTGATTTAACCATTGCGAACGAAACCAATGCTCAATATCAGCCATTGATGAAAGCATCTTTTTTTCAAGTTCCAGTAGTGGGCCGCTTAATGCAGTAGTCAAATGTGGGACCATAATATATTCTCAATAAAAAAATTGTTGTTATATGACATGATTTGCTTGTAAGTCAGCATGATAACTACTTCTTACCATGGGGCCACTGGCAGCATTATTAAAGCCCATCGCATCGGCTTTTTCTTTAAACATATCAAAAGTTGCAGGTGTGACATAACGCATCACAGGCAGATGGTGCTCACTGGGTTGTAAATACTGACCAAGTGTTAGCATAGATACTGCATGGGCACGTAGATCTTTCATTACCTCGAGAATTTCATCATCTGTTTCTCCTAGACCCAACATTAAGCCAGACTTTGTCGGAATGTGTGGATACATCTCATTAAATGCTTTAAGTAAGTTAAGTGAATTCTGGTAATCCGAACCAGGTCGTGCTTGTTTGTATAAGCGCGGGATGGTTTCAAGATTATGATTCATGACATCTGGCGGCGCTTCTTTTAAAATGCTTAAAGCAATATCAAGTCTACCTCTAAAGTCAGGAACCAATATTTCAATTTTAATGTTAGGTGATGCAGCACGGATGGCTTTAATACAATCGACGAAGTGTTTAGCACCACCATCAGGTAAATCGTCCCGATCAACGCTGGTAATCACAACATAGTTTAATTGCATCTCTGCAATCGTTTTTGCCAAATTTTGTGGTTCATTGCTATCTGGTGGTAGTGGCTTACCGTGTGCTACATCACAAAAAGGGCATCGCCTTGTGCAAATATCACCTAAGATCATGAAAGTGGCAGTACCTCCACTGAAGCATTCGCCAATATTTGGGCAGCTTGCTTCTTCGCAGACGGTGTGTAAATGATTATTGCGCAGAGCCTGCTTAATTTCTTGAAAGCGCCTGCTATTAGGCATTTTCATCTTAATCCACTCTGGTTTACGCAGCGTAGGCTGCGGTACGATTTTGATTGGAATACGTGATGTTTTCGCCGCGTCAATTTCTTTGACGCCAGCTACTTTTTTTGGAGGTCTCGTTGCTAATCGGATGTTTGTTTCTTGCGTCATTGTGATAGTCTGTTTTTCAGTGTGTTAAGTAGCGCTTCACCCATAGCTTGGGACGTTTCCTGAATATTCAAATCTTTTGTTTGTGTCATTTCCAGACCTGCATATCCACATGGATCAATCGCCTTGAACGGATTGAGATCCATGTCCACATTCAAGCTGAGTCCATGATAGCAGCAATCGCGTTTTAGCCTTAAACCAACAGATGCAATCTTTTTGTGATCAATATAAACACCAGGCGCATCTTTTTTGGCTCTTGATACAACCCCATATTCTGCTAATAAGGCTATGATACTACTTTCAATAATATCAACTAACTGACGTACATTGCGATTGCTACGCTTTAAATCAATCAGTAGATAAATCACGACTTGACCTGGCCCGTGATAGGTGATTTTGCCACCCCGGTCAACGTTGACAACAGGTATTGAATTGTTGGGCAATCGAATATTTTTTCGATTCAGACCTAATGTATAAACGCTATTATGTTCGGTTAACCAGAGCTCGTCTGGTGTGTCAACTGTACGGTTTGTAGTAAACGCTTGCATTGCTGCAAGCGTGTTCTGATAATCTGTTAGACCAAGCTTACGCGTAATAAGCGCCATATATCTTATTGCTAGAGTACAAATTTAACCATGGGATGACTGGTTAAAGCGCGGTAAATATTATCTAATTGTGGCTTTGATTCCACATAACAGGTACAGGTAAGACTGATATACTTTCCAGCAGAGCTTGCTTTTGTGGCGACTCTGTTTTCATCAAAACTCTTTTCATGCTGTTGTATTGTTTTAACAATTTCTAACATGAAATCTATATGCGTTTCTCCCATCACTTTAATAGGAAACTCACATGGAAACTCAAGCAGTGTCTCTTCTGCGTCAATTTTGTTTGTATCTGTCATGTAGTTTATTTCAACAACAGTTTGATGCTATCAATGATTCTACCAAAAAATCCTGCTGGGCTGATGGCATCAGCTGCAACGAGCGTTTGTTCATGAATGGTGTTCCCATCTAGTGAAAAAGTGATCTTGCCCACTGGCTGGCCCGCCTTAACAGGTGCAATCAGTGGTTGTCTTGATGTCATTGTTGCTTTTACTCGTGCGTAATCACCTTTAGGTAAGGATAAATAGAGATCTTTGTCTACCGTAGCAGTAACTGTCTTATCGAAGCCCTTGTATACTGGAATGGCAGAAATGGCTTGTGATTTTTCATAAACACGTGTTGATTCATAAAATTGGAAGCCATAATTAAGTAGCTTTTGGCTTTCAGATGCACGCATGGTTTCATTTTTTGCGCCGAGTACAATCGCAATTAAACGGGTATCACCGCGTTTAGCTGATGAAACTAAACAGTAACCAGCTGCTTGTGTATGCCCAGTCTTAACACCATCTACATGTTCATCTAACCAAAGTAGTTTGTTACGATTAAATTGTTTAATTTTGTTGTAGGTGTATTCTTTTTGTTTGTATAAACGACCATATTCTTCTGGAAAATCACGAATTAATGCATTCGCCATTGTCGCTAGATCACTAGCTGTTGTGTAATGTTTATCATCTGGTAGACCAGTAGAGTTCATGTAATTGCTGTCATTCATGCCTAGCTTTTTCGCCTGTGCATTCATCATCATGGCAAACTGATCCTCACTCCCTGCAATGGCTTCTGCCAGTGCAATTGCTGCATCATTACCAGACTGAATAATTAAACCATGTAGTAACTCGTCAACAGTTACATCTTTTCTAGGCTCAATAAACATTCTAGATCCTTCAGCTTTCCACGCCTTTTCGCTCACAGGAATAACTTGATCTAGTTTTAAATGGCCTTGCTTGAGCGCGTCGAACGTCAAGTAAGCCGTCATCATTTTCGTTAGCGATGCAGGTTCAAGCCGCTCATCTTTTTTGTTAGATACAATATCAGTACCGCTATTAACATCTCTTAGCAAATAAGCATTAACAGCGAGTGTTGGCGCAGGAGCAGGTGCTGACCAAGTGATGATTGGAAGTAAAAGCGTCGTGAAGAAAAGTAAAGTAATGAGTCGCATAGTCTTTCTTATTGGATTGTGATGATGGTTGAAATGTTAAGGTTATTGCGTATATTGTCAGCTGCTAGTTCGGCAGCCTGTCTCGTTTGATAAGGTCCAATTAGCAAACGATGTAAGCCGTTATTATACACGCGGTTAATTCTAGCGTTTTCTTCTATGTTCAGATTTTGGATTCTTTTTTGTAAGGCAGTTGCGTTAGATTCTTCTCCGAACGCCCCAGCCTGCACATAGTGTTGACCTAATGAATTGGATTCAGTAGCAGGCTGCGTGACAGGAAAAGCAATTTGTGCCTGAGCTAACTGTTCTTCCTGAGTAAATGTGTCTGGATTGATTGCCTCAACCTCAACTAGCCCACTACCTTTTTCTATTAGTCTTAGCTTATATGCAGCAGCATAGGATAAATCAATTTCTCTATCATGCTTAAAAGGTCCTCTGTCGTTAATGCGGACAATAACAGAGCGACCGTTTTCAAGATTGGTGACCTTTGCATAGCTGGGTAAGGGCAGTACAGTGTGTGCAGCTGTCATGCTATACATGTCATAGACTTCTCCATTAGCTGTTTTGTTACCATGGAATAGTTTCCCATACCAAGAGGCTATGCCTTGCTTTTTATAGTTATCAGCAGTTTGAAGCGGGGTATATTTTTTACCAAGAGCGATATATGGTTTGGTCGAGTATTTATAGAGTGCTTCTTTTTTTGGTACGGCATCTGGGATATCGTCTAAGTTTGTCGGTGGATTTTCATGCGGCCCATCGCCTGGATAGTAGCCGCCACCAGTTGTTTGATCACTTGGCGTAGTAGACCCAGCCGGGGCAGGGGGAGAACGTTTAATGACTGGGCTGCTGCTACAAGCAGCCAGAATTAAGGTGCTGAAAATTGCGAATACAATTGTTTTTTTCATATTAATACTATCCTGATGCAACTAATTTTTTATGCGTATGGATGCTCATGAGGATGCCAAAACCAAGCAAAATGGTCACCATCGATGTGCCACCATAGCTGATTAGTGGTAAAGGCACCCCAACGACGGGTAGTATGCCGCTGACCATGCCGATGTTAACAAAGATATAGATAAAAAAGGTCATCGTAATACTGCCGGCTAGTAACCTGCTAAAAGTGTTCCTCGCTTGCGAAGCAATCACAATACCTCTAAAGATTATTAGACTAAATAGTAAAAGTAGCAAAAGATTGCCGACCATACCAAACTCTTCGCTAAATACTGAGAAAATGAAATCAGTAGTTCGTTCAGGTAAAAAGTCTAATTGTGACTGTGTACCATTAAGCCAACCTTTACCTGTAAGACCGCCGGAGCCTTGGGCAATGGTAGATTGGATGATGTGGTAACCTGCGCCAAGCGGGTCTTGTGTTGGGTCGATCAGAATGCGAACGCGTCGCCTTTGGTAATCATGTAACATTGACCAAAAGACAGGCATCATCGCAGCGATTGCCAGGCTGCCACCAATAATGAAGCGCCAACTTAGTCCAGCCAGAAAAATAACAAAAAACCCAGACGCAGAAATGAGCAGTGAAGTTCCTAAATCAGGCTGTTTTAAAATAAACAGAACAGGAATAATCAGTATTACAAAAGCAATGACAAAATCAGTGATGCGTAGCACGGTTTCACGTCTAGAGAAAAACCAGGCTAGCATCATCGGCATGGCGATTCTCATTAGCTCTGAAGGTTGTATCTTAATCACGCCTAAATTTAACCAACGTCTGGCACCATGACTGATATCACCAAACAAGGCAACACCAAGCAAAAGTAAGATGCCAAGTAAGTAGAGAGGTAAAGCCATGCGCTCCATCAGTTGTGGTTGCACATTCGCCACTATCCACATAGTAATCAGTGCGATAGTGATATTAATCAGCTGCGCGTTAACGCGATTAAAGCTCTGACCTGATGCGCTATAAAGGACAAACAAGCCAACTAGTAATGTGAACAGCAGGCAACTCATCAATATGGAGTCGATGTGCTTAAATAAACTGCGAAAAATTTGGTTAATCATGTACAGTCACTTCTGTAATTTCTGCTCTTGCTGGTATGTCCGTCGGTTGCATATCCGGAGGTAGCTTCCCTAACAAATAGTAGTCCATGACTTCCCTGACAATCGGACCTGCTGCAGAACCACCATGCCCACCATTTTCTACAATCGCGGCGATTGCAATTTTTGGGTCGTCAGCTGGTGCGTAAGCAATAAACAAAGCATGATCTCGATGACGTTCATCAATATTTTCTTCATTATATTTTTCATTCTGTTTGATGCCAATTACTTGAGCGGTTCCTGTCTTTGCTGCAATACTATAACCAGCGTTAGCGCCGACTCTGGCTGCAGTACCTCCTGGTAAAGTGACATCTAGCATACCTTGCTTTACTATTTCGAGGTTTTCATCGTCAAGCTGGATGTAGTCATTTACTTTTGGCGTATTAGGAATGACCTTTCCAGACTTGATATCAGTAATTGCTCTAACGAGATGCGGTTTTATCGCTTTTCCTTTATTTGCTAGGACTGATGTGGCATAAGCAAGTTGCATTGGTGTCACCAATGTATAACCTTGACCAATACCTACGATTACAGTTTCACCCATATACCATGGTTGTTTGAATCTGCGTTGTTTCCATTCTGGCGTTGGAAGTAAGCCACTATTCTCACCATTGATATCAATGCCACTTTTTTTACCAAAACCAAAGTGACTCACAAAATCCGTCAGCTTGTCGATGCCGAGCTCTACTGCTAAGCCATAGAAAAAAGTATCGCATGATACGGTAATTGCACGTTTCATATCAACAAAACCATGTCCACCAACTTTCCAGTCGCGATAACGGTGTTTACTATTAGGGAGCGAGAAATAGCCAGGATCTTTAATCGCAAAAGGAGGTTTGCGCTTGCCAGCTTCTAATCCTGCTAGCGCTACAAATGGTTTGAACGTTGAACCAGGTGGATAAACCCCACGCAATGGTCTATTAATTAATGGTTTATCAATGGAATCATTCAGCAGGCGCCAATTTTGTGTATCAATACCTCCTACAAAAAGGTTGGGATCAAAAGTAGGCATACTTACCAAAGCGAGGATTTCTCCAGTTTGCGGTTGAATTGCGACTAAAGCGCCTCGCCTTTCACCGAAACCTTTTTCAGCAATTTCTTGTAGCTTTAGGTCAATAGATAGAGTGAGATTATTGCCTGATACAGGAGCAGTGCTGGATAGAACTCGCACTGCTTTACCATCTGCATTAATTTCTACTTGTTGGAATCCAGTTGTGCCATGTAACTCTTTTTCATAGTATTGTTCGATCCCACTTTTACCAATATGGTCTGTACCTTTGTAATTAGAGAGCACATCATCTTCTTTTAGCTGTTCCAAATCTCGGTCATTAATACGGCCAATATAGCCGGCGATATGCACTCCTAATGGACCATTTGGATAATGGCGGAACAATCTAGATTTTATTTCAACGCCAGGGAAGCGATAACGGTTAGCTGCAAATTTTGCCGCTTCAATCTCATTCAAATGCGTCCGAATGGGAATCGACTCAAATTCGTGGCTACGGGCTTTTAAGTTATTAAACCGTTTTAAATCACCACTTGATATTTCGACTAGTTTGCTGACTTCCGCTATTGTTTCATCAAAGTTATCCACTTTTGATGGGGTGATTTCTAACGTGTAGACAAAGAAATTATGGGCTATTGTAATGCCATTTCTATCTGTAATGAGGCCGCGGTTTGGCGCTACTGGTACAATCGATATTCGATTGTTTTCTGCTAAAGTATGGTAATGGTTATGGCGTACAACTTGCAGATAGTAGAAACGTGCGGCTAAAAGACCAAATCCAATCAGTACAACTGAAGCAAGTACGACTAAGCGAATCTTGAAATTCTGCAACTCATTGCGATAGTTTCTGAGTTCTGTGCTATATCGCATCTAGGGTTTATTCCGAACGACTTGATTTTGGACGAGCAAGCGATCCAAACGCAATGCGCAGTACTTGCCATAATAATATCCCTGTAATCACTGGCCAAAAGTAATGCCAGCTAGGCGCTTCATTGCCGGCAAATAACTTAAGGATGAGAATGATGAATCGAGCAAAAAACAATAATCCCAACACATAAAAAGTGATTTGAATGGCAGTGAAAAGGACTAATCTACGTTGAAAACTCAAAGCAAGGTAAGCGGTTAATGTAAATGCGAGGGCATGTTGCCCTAGCAAGCTGCCAGTTGCTAAATCAACTAAAATACCGACAACCCAAGCTGTCCCAATGTGACATAGATGGGGTGCGCGCAATAGCCAATATACCAATACCACCAGCATAAAATCTGGACGTAAAATAACCCCCTGCCCAGTCCATGGAAATAACTGGCACAGCAAGGCAAAGAAAAATGTTGTATAAACTAACAGTAAGCTAGGGGTTTGCACGCGTGTTAGTCCTTTTCTTATCTTTTTTATTGTCTATTTTTTCTACTTCTGCTTTGTTCTCAGTATCAACTGGTTTGGCCTCAGGTTCTTTAGATTCAGGAAGCTCCAAGATTAATAGTTGAAGGTGATGGCTAACTTGTGCAATCGGCGTACTGATGATTTTTGCGAATTGTGACTCAGGGTCCTGCTCTATTTTTGTTACCGTTGCCACTGCTAAACCAGCTGGATAGATACCATCAATGCCAGATGTGACTAGTTTGTCGCCTATCTGAATATCGACATTGGTAGGTAAATATGGGATGTCTAGGGTGTTTCCGCTTTGTCCAAAAGCAATCGCTCGAAGCTGATTACGTTCCACCTGTATTGGGATTGATAGATTTTTATCTGTAATTAGCGTCACTTCACAGCTATATGGATAAACACGCGTGACTTGCCCGATAACCCCTTTTGAGTCAACTACCGCTTGCCCTGCCTGAATATTATGCTGACTGCCTCGGTTGACAATCACAACATTTCTGAATGGGTCTCTTCCTGTGTGTGAAATGTCGCCTAACACAGCAAATGGATGAATTGGAATATCGCCACCCAGTAAACTACGTAAGTGTTCATTTTCTGCTTGTAAAGTATTCAAGCGCTGTAGTTTAACTTTTTGTTCAAATGCTTGTTGTTTAAGCATATAGTTTTCTTGTACGAGTTCATTATGCACAGAAAAATATTTTGCAGCATCGCGAAATAGCTCGCTTGGAATGTTAGCAATCCTTTCGATAGGATGCAGTGCGCCATATAATGCTTGTCGGATTTGCGATAAATAGTTTAGCTTGGAATCCGCGGCCATGATAACAATAGACAAAGCGCAGAAAAAAACCATGCGCGAAAAAGGGCTTGCACCGCGGACGAAAAATGCAGGGGTTTGTTGGGGCTCTAGTTTCTGATGAACACCTTTAAGCATGCTGACGCAGTTGATTTAATTGAAGCAAACGACCATCACTCATGTGCAAAAACACTACCGAGTTTGTCCATATCCTCAAGTGCGCGACCACAACCTCTTGCCACACATGTTAATGGATCCTCTGCGACAATCACAGGCAATCCAGTTTCTTCCATCAATAAGCGATCTAAATCACGCAGTAATGCCCCGCCACCTGTAATGACCATGCCTTTTTCGGCAATATCAGCACCTAGTTCCGGTGGTGTTTGCTCTAATGCTGATTTAACTGCACCGACAATTGCATTGAGCGGTTCAGTTAATGCTTCCAGAATCTCGTTGCTAGAGATTGTGAATTTACGTGGCAAGCCTTCTGCCAAATTGCGGCCAGTTACTTCCATTTCTAATACTTCTGAACCTGGGAAAGCAGAGCCGATTTTCTTCTTAATGGCTTCTGCTGTGGGCTCTGAAATTTGCATACCATAATTGCGACGAATGTAATCGATAATTGCTTGATCAAATTTATCGCCACCTACGCGTTCTGATTTTGCATAGACAATACCGCCTAGCGAAATCACACCTACTTCAGTTGTGCCGCCACCAATATCAACCACCATTGAACCTGTTGCTTCTGCAACCGGCATTTCGGCGCCGATTGCAGCGGCCATTGGCTCCTCAATCAGGTACACTTGTTTTGCACCTGCTCGTTCGGCTGACTCTTTAATTGCACGACGCTCAACTTGCGTTGAACCGACTGGCACACAGATAATGATGCGAGGGCTAGGAGAAAACCATCTTGCGTCATGCGCTTTACGGATAAAGAATTTGAGCATTTGCTCTGTTACGGTAAAGTCAGCAATCACGCCGTCTTTCATCGGGCGTATTGCCTGAATATTGGCAGGTGCTCTGCCTAACATTCCTTTTGCCTCTGTGCCAACGGCTAACAATACTTTCTTACCGTTTGCCCCTTCAATACGAATGGCAACGACAGATGGTTCATCAAGTACAATGCCTCTACCACGTGAATAAATCAACGTGTTTGCTGTACCTAAATCAATGGCTAAATCATTAGAAAAATAGCTGCTTAATGAACCTAACATATGTTTTTTTCCTGTGCGTTGTAGATTGAGCTTACAATGCATGTCTTACACATAAGCTCTACTGTAAAATCAAGGTATAATAACGTATATTCAGATTAAAATTAAGTCGCAATTCAAGTTTATTACACTAAAGTTAAAAAACAAAAGCATAGAAAAAAGTTATGGCACTAAACATCCCTGATATTAAACGCTTGGCGCATTTGGCACGTATTGAAATTAACGAACAAGAGGCAGCGCAAACGCTGAACAAACTTTCAGGCATCTTAACGCTGATAGAAGAGATGCAAGCGGTCGATACCAAAGGCATCACACCGATGTCTCATTCGCAAGATGTGGTACAAAGACTCCGAGAAGATGTTGTGACCGAAGGTGATCAGCGCGCATTGTTTCAGCAGAATGCACCATCCGTCGACAACGGTCTTTATTTAGTGCCAAAAGTGATAGAGTAAGCACGCTGAAATACATAAAATTCCCAAACTAGATTGACAATCCACATAGAAGAATCATGATTAATCAAAGCCTTAAAAGCTTAAGCCAAATGTTGGCAAATAAAGAAGTGTCTAGCGTAGAAATGACGCAGACTTTTTTAGCACGTATCAAACAATTTAACCCTTCAATCAATGCTTACATTACGGTGGAAGAAGAGAAAAGCATCCAGCAAGCAAAAGCAGCTGATGCAATGATTGCAGCTGGTAAGGCGCAGCCATTGACAGGCATTCCAATTGCACAGAAAGATATTTTTTGTGCCAAAGGTTGGAAAACGACTTGTGGTTCTAGAATGTTGGAAAATTTTATCGCTCCATATGATGCATATGTTATCCAGCAATTTAATGAAGCTGGGGCGGTGAATTTGGGTAAAACGAATATGGATGAGTTTGCAATGGGCTCATCTAACGAAACCAGCTATTTTGGCGGAGTAAAAAACCCGTGGGATAAAGAGCGGGTTCCAGGTGGCAGTAGTGGCGGCTCAGCTGCAGCAGTAGCAGCGCGCTTGTGTGCGGCTGCATCGGGAACGGATACTGGAGGCTCAATCCGCCAACCAGCTTCATTATGTGGATTTACTGGTTTAAAGCCAACCTATGGCTTGGTTTCGCGTTATGGCATGATTGCCTTTGCATCTAGCCTAGATCAAGCGGGGCCGATGGCTAAATCAGCGGAAGACTGTGCGCTTATGATGAATGTGATGGCGGGCTTTGATCAGCGTGATTCAACAAGCCTGAGTCATCCGAAAGAGGACTATCTGCGCGATCTAAACAAACCCTTAGCTGGGTTGAAGATTGGTTTGCCAAAGGAATATTTCGCTGAAGGATTAGATGCAAATGTAGAGCAGGTGGTACAAGATGCGATTGCTGAGTACAAAAAGCTTGGTGCAGAGTTTGTAGACATTTCATTACCTAATGCTAGCTTGTCTATTCCTGTTTACTATGTGCTTGCGCCTGCTGAAGCTTCAAGTAATCTCTCACGCTATGACGGCGTTCGTTATGGGCATAGAGCAGCGGAATATGACGACTTAATAGATATGTACATGAAAAGTCGAGCTGAAGGGTTTGGTGATGAAGTTAAGCGCCGCATCCTGATCGGAACTTATGTATTAAGTGCTGGCTACTATGATGCATACTATCTTAAAGCACAGCAAATTCGCCATTTAATCGCTGATGATTTTAAAGCCGCATTTAAACAGTGTGACATGATTATGGGGCCGACAGTCCCTTCGACTGCTTTTAAAATAGGTGAAAAAACTGGTGATCCTGTTTCTATGTACTTGCAGGATATCTATACGATAGCAACAAATCTGGCAGGTTTGCCAGGGATGAGCATCCCTGCCGGTTTCAGCAATGGGTTACCTGTTGGTTTACAGATTATTGGTAATTATTTTGATGAGGCGCGCATGCTCAATGTTGGGCATGCATATCAGCAGGTAACAGACTGGCATACCATGATGCCAAAAGGAATTGAATAATGGAGTGGGAAGTTGTCATTGGGCTAGAAACGCATGTGCAGCTCAAAACAAAAACAAAAATATTTAGTGGGGCTTCAGTTGCGTACGGCGCAGAACCCAACACACAAGCCTGTGAAGTAAGCCTTGCGCTACCAGGTGTGCTTCCAGTTTTGAACAAAGAAGCCGTCAAGTGTGCAGTTAAGTTTGGCTTGGCTGTCAATGCTGAAATAGCGCCTCGGTCGGTATTTGCCCGCAAAAACTATTTTTATCCAGATCTTCCGAAAGGCTACCAAATTAGTCAATTCGAATTACCTGTAGTTGGTAAAGGTAAGGTGACGATACAAGTGCCTGCAGATGGTAAAAAAGAAGCTTATGAAAAAGTGATTAACATCACCCGTGCCCATTTGGAGGAGGATGCAGGCAAATCTGTGCATGGTGCAGTAGAAGGCATGAGTGGTATTGACTTGAACAGAGCTGGAACGCCTTTATTAGAGATTGTGACAGAGCCAGATATGCGATCAGCAGCGGAAGCCGTAGCTTATGCCAAAAAACTTCATGAATTGGTCCAGTGGATAGGGATATGTGACGGTAATATGCAGGAAGGTAGTTTCCGATGTGATGTCAATGTCTCAGTTCGACCAAAAGGCACAAGCGAGCTTGGTACCCGTCGTGAAATTAAGAACTTAAACTCATTTAAGTTTATGCAACAAGCAATTGCATATGAGACGCAATGGCAGATTGAGACGCTTGAGGATGGTGGCAAAATAGAGCAGGCAACGGTATTGTTTAATCCAGATACGGGTGAAACGCGCGCTATGCGAAGTAAAGAGGAAGCAAATGATTACCGTTATTTCCCCGATCCGGATTTACTACCTTTAGAAATTACGGAAGCCGATAAATCTGCTGTGCAGGCAACAATGCCAGAGTTGCCAGAAGCAATGAAAAAGCGTTTTGAGAGTGAGTATGCACTATCAGCTTATGATGCTGCTACATTAACGGCTAGTAAAGACATTGCAGATTACTTTGAGAAAGTGATTCATGCTGGTGGTGATGCCAAGTTGGCTGCTAACTGGGTAATGGGTGCAATCACCGCAAAATTGAATACAGAAGAAAAAAGCATTACAGATTCACCGATAGATACTGCAATCATGGCGCAATTGATTAAACGCATTGTAGACGGAACAATCTCCAATAATGCTGCTAAACAGGTGTTTGAAGCGATGTGGTCTGGCGAAACGGATGTCGATGCCATTATTGAGGCGAAAGGGCTAAAACAAGTTTCAGACACGGGCGCGATTGAGGCGATGATTGATGAAGTGCTAGCGGCCAATCAGGCTATGGTTGAAGAATACAAAGCAGGTAAGGAAAAAGCGTTTAACGCACTGGTTGGGCAAACCATGAAGGCATCAAAAGGCAAGGCAAACCCAGCGCAAGTCAATGCGATTTTAAAGAAAAAGCTCGCTTAGTTTTTCTTATTTTTTAAAGCGATAAAGCGGGCTTTTTCAGCATCATATTGCTGATTGATTTTTTCCAATATTTGTTGGTGCTGTGCAATCTTTTTATCAAATTTCTCAGATTCAGTTTTGGCGATACTGATTTCTTCTTTTAAATAATCAGGCACAGCCTGTTTTTTATCTACAAATGCTTGGGCGCTAGCAATATTACGATTGAGTCTATCGTCAACGTTTGCTTTTTGTGATTTGAGCGCTGATATGGTTGCATTTTCCATTTCCAAATTACGTTTGCGAGCCAAATCGATTTCATCTGCTGTGGTGTAGGATGCTAAAAGCACACTATCTTTGCGCTCTTGTTCCAATTTTTCTTGATTGGCTTTCTGCTGTGCTTCATTCTCGGTTGATTGATTGTTACGTTGAACAACAATTCCCTGCTTGTTAATCACCTGATTACTTTTACCTGCTGCAGTCGGAGGTATTTGATCCCCATAATGGGTAACGCCTTGGTTATCAACCCATTTTAAAATACGTTTGTCGGCTAATGCTTCTGTACTTAATACCAAGCAAATAAATATAACAGGCGAGACTAGACGCATTATTTTAAACATTATCCTCATCTTCCATATTTTTCCCTATAGGCTTGGACTTTAAGCAATGTGTGTGCCAGCTCAGGTTTTTCCTGTATATAGTTGAGTAAATCGCTCAAATTAGCAATGACGCAGACGGGCAAATGGTTCTCTTTCTCTACTTCCTCTACAGCTGATAATTCACCTAGACCTTTTTCTTGGCGGTCTAGTGCGATGCTGACACCGCATGGTGTTGCACCATGAGATTTAATAATAGCGACAGATTCTCTGATTGAGGTGCCTGCCGAAATCACGTCATCAATGATTAATACTTGACCATTCAGTGGCGCACCGACCACTGTACCTCCCTCTCCGTGGTCCTTAGCCTCTTTGCGGTTGTATGCATAGGGTAAGTTTCGACCTCTTCTTGCAAAAGCAATAGCAATGCTAGCTGCTAGCGGTATACCTTTGTAGGCAGGACCAAACAACATATCAAACTTGATGCCTGATTTTTCTATACTATTCGCGTAGAATTCACCTAGTTTTAACAAGCTTTCACCATCATTAAATAATCCAGCATTAAAAAAGTATGGGCTAAGCCGACCAGCTTTGGTTTTAAACTCACCAAATTTAAGTACTTCTTTGCTAATGCAGAACTCAATGAAATCTTGTGACAAGTTTTGATGGTTATGTGACATATTTTGTATGAATAAAGGAATTAAATGCGCATTATAACGTTGAATTTAAATGGAATCCGCTCTGCTGCGAATAAAGGATTTTTCCCATGGCTACAAAAAGTGCAGCCTGATGTGATCTGCCT
>JBNLAC010000001.1:70676-76678 GCA_050301935.1 Methylophilaceae bacterium
CTTTGGATAATTTTGCCATTTGTACTGTCTTGCAAGAAGATTGCCGCCCCGGCATTTTTATTTGCCCATGATGTATGCAAAGTAAAGTTTTTACTGAACTGACTCTTATTGTTAATTTGATAAGCGCCAAATAATTTGCGTACTACATAATCATGTTTTAATTCTCTTCCTGCATTTTCGCCAGCTTGCACATTGGTGACTAGTCCGTTTTCATAAAGCGCTACAAAAATATCAGTTGTTTTGAATAGGTCAGGATTTAGCGATTCAGCATTCGTCTTAAGCATAAGGCTTCCATCCTTTAGTGTGATGACGCTTAAGCCTAGATTTGCTTGAGCAGGCACTTCTTGCACTTCGTTAATTGCATTATTTAAACGGCTATCATCCCAACCTTTAAAGTCTCGCCCATTGAGAACAAACTGAGGTGTGTAGACAAAACCAGCACCGCCGAAGGCAGCTATTTTCCGTTGTCTATCACTATACTCAGCCTTAGAGAATTTGTCTTTCCACCCAATGTAATCCCAATAGTCGACATGAAATGCCAGTGGGGTTACCTTGCTTTTATTATGCTTAATTTGGCTGATCCATTTGTCAGCTGGTGGGCAACTACTACAGCCTTCTGATGTATAAAGCTCTAATAATGGGATTGAATTGTTACCTGTTTTAGCAGAGCACTCAGAAGCGAAAACCTGACTTTGACTGAGCAAGAAAATACTGGTCAGCAGACCAGTAAGTGCAGAGCTTATTTGCATGACTATCACTCCATTAATTAATTGGATAGTGATTGGTCGCGCTTACCAGCAAGACCTTACATTTCTATTTTCTGTTGGTCACTGCCTCTTTCATTCCAAGGTGCAACCTTAAAAAGCAATAGCATGCCTGGTATGGCTAACAACGTACATACATAAAAGAATATTTCCCAGCCTAATGCTTCAACCATACTGCCAGTGAGGGCGTTAAAAATGGAACGGGGTACGGCTGATAAACTGGTAAACAATGCCAATTGTGTAGCAGTATAAGCAGGGTTGGTTTCGCGTGCCATGTAGGCAACATAAGCAACTGTTCCTAGGCCAACACCTAATGCTTCGCCGCCAATGACAACTGCCAGCATACCACGTTCCACTATGCCGATATGCTCAAATGGACCAGCATGCGCCAGCCAGGCAAAGCCTAGAATAGTCACCAATTGTACTAACCCAAACACCCACAGGCCGCGGTTAATGCCCACTTTAAGCATCCAGAGCCCACCAATAAAACCACCTAAAATTTGCATGACTAATCCACTACCTTTGACGATAGTGCCTATATCGGTATTGCTAAAACCCATATCAATATAAAAGGGTGTGGCAAGTGCAGTGGCCATGCTGTCGCCAAGTTTGTAAAGTAAGATAAAAAGTAATACAAGCAATGCATGGTTAAGGCCAGCACGATTTATAAATTCAGTAAATGGCTCTAAAACAGATGCGTATAAGGTCTTTGGTGCCTCAGCGCGGTGTGGCTCACTCGCGAAAATGGTCATCAAAATACCTGGAATCATAAACAAAGCGACTATCCAAAACACGGATGACCAAGGTAAGTGATCAGATAAGATAAGTGCTAATGCGCCTGGAACCAAACCTGACACACGGTATGCGTTTACATGAATACTGTTACCTAGGCCAAGCTCTTCATCACTTAATATTTCGCGTCTAAAGGCATCAATGACAATGTCTTGGCTGGCAGAGAATAGTGCTACCAAGGTTGAAACTACAGCAATGCTAGTGATGTTGAGTTGCGGGTTAAAGAAGCCATAAGCACAAATGGTCATAAATAAGGCTAATTGTGTCACTAACATCCAACTACGGCGGCGACCCATCGATGCAATCAGGTTATAGCGATCCATCAGCGGAGACCAAATGAACTTCCATGTATAAGGAAGTTGAATCAGTGCAAACACCGCAATGGTTTTGAGATCAATTCCCTCTGTACGCAACCATGCAGGTAGTAGCTGAAAAAGTAAGTAAAGGGGTAGGCCTGAGCTGAAGCCAAGAACCATGCATGCCAACATGCGTTTATTAAATAAGACTTCTTTAAGGCTAAGCTTTGCTTTATTAACGGGGTTGATATTTTTATTTGGCATGGGGTATCTTTAATGGCTGCTAGTACTATCGCTACCATATCATAAGTGCGATATGAAATATCAGTAAAGTGAAACTCATTCTGGCGATCAACTAATTGCTTCGGTTACAAATAAATTAAACTTTATCAATTTTGGGGTGTCCGTAATATAGCTTTTAACGGAATCACAACGTTCCTGCCTCTCAAGCACTCAATCAAATTGTTTAAGAATACAACATCAAACACCAGCTTTATGTTTGGTTCGGTTGGTATTTTTGTCATTATAAAAAAGGGGATTATATGAAGTTAATAACAACAATCGCTGTCGCTTCTGCCATGCTGAGTCCGACAGTTTATGCAGATATCGTAAAGTTAAAAAATGGGGATATGCTAACAGGCACTGTTATCAAGAAAGAAACAGACAAACTGGTGTTTAAAACGAAATACACTGGCGAGATTAAAATAACTTGGTCTGATATTGCGAGTTTAAGTACGGATAAGCCAGTCACTGTGATGCTGGCAAATGATTCAAGCTTTACGGGAGAAATTAAACAGTCAGACGAAGGCAGGGCGCAAATCCAGCTTTCAGGGTTAAATACCAATGCGGATGTTGACCTCAAAGATCTCGCTTACATTAACCCAAGCCCAGAAGTCTCAGGTAAAGGTGTGGCATGGTCAGGCTATGCAAACTTGGGCGGTGCAACTTCCAAAGGTAATACCGACAATAGTCAAATCAGATTTGATACGGAAGCGATCGCCAGGACAAAACAGAATAGATTCACCGTTGGTGCATACGTAAATCGTGCGAAAGCGGATGGCGAAAGTACGGCTTTTAACAGCAAAGGGTATATGCAGTATGACCACTTTCTGACTAAGCAGTGGTATATCTATGCGAATGGCTCATTAGAAAACGACAAATTTAGGGATATTAATTTACGATCCAGTGCTGGTATTGGTACTGGTTATCAGTTTTATGAGCAAGAAGATTTGAACCTGTCTATCGAAGGCGGTGTAAACTATATCAGTACTGATTTCAAAGTGGCGGAAGATGATCGTTATGCCAGTGGTCGTTGGGCGCTTAAATATGATCAGTTGGTCTTCCAAAGCGTTAAATTTTTCCACCAGCATGAAGTATTAGTCAGTTTAGAGGATGTAGCCAATACATTAGTATTCAGCAAAACAGGACTAAGAGTGCCGATTGCAAATAATTTAAACGCTTCAACACAACTAAACGTAGACTATGCAAACCAGCCAGCACAAGGGCGTGAACGTGTGGATAGAACGCTACTATTCAGTTTAGGATATGGTTGGTAATTATCTAAGATCAGATTGTAAGTAGGCAAAAAAACAAAATATGATGCGTATAATTAATAATAACTTCATTAATTCATTCTTGATGCAGATTAAAATGCTATTTCTGGCAGTACAAAACTCTAAGGAGCTCGCATGGCTGATTTAAATATTAATGGTAAAACTTTAACCACGGATTATCCTGATGATACCCCGCTACTATGGGTTATACGTGATAGTTTGAAAATGACAGGTACAAAATTTGGTTGCGGGGCGGGTTTGTGTGGCGCATGTACTGTTCACTTGGATGGCCAGCCAGTACGCTCTTGTCAGCTTCCACTCTCGGCTGTTGCAGGTAAGAAAATTGAGACAATTGAGAACGTACATGAATCGAAAGTCGGCGAGGCTGTGCAAAAGGCTTGGCAAGAACTAGATGTTGTACAGTGTGGATACTGTCAGTCAGGGCAAATCATGTCCGCGACAGCTTTGCTTACAACTAACCCTAAGCCGACTGATGCCGATATTGATAATGCTATGGGCGGTAATATCTGTCGCTGTGCAACTTACGTACGCATTCGTGCAGCTATACACCAAGCTGCAAAGTCTTTGGCTTAAGGAGAGCAGCATGAAAAATAAATTATTCAACGTTTCTCGACGAAATTTTCTCAAAACTAGTGCAGCTCTAACCATCGCTATAGCGATTCCAGGGTGTTCAAAAGAGCCAAGTGATGCAGCCGTAACTGGTGCTGAGGTTGATGAAGGCGTTTTATCGACCTTTAATGCTTTTGTGAGCGTTAATTCAGATAATACAGTGACTGTGGTCGCTAAGCATCTTGAAATGGGGCAAGGCACCTACACTGGCCTAGCAACTTTAGTAGCGGAAGAGTTGGATGCAGATTGGGCGCAAGTTAAAGTAGAAGCTGCGGCGGCAGATGCTAAAAAATATAACAACTTAGACTGGGGTCCATATCAAGGCACTGGGGGAAGCTCTGCAATTAAAAATGCTTTTGATCAGATGCGCGAAGCTGGTGCTACAGTTCGCGCTATGCTAGTTCAGGCCGCGTCTGATACCTGGAGTGTGCCAGCAAATGAAATCACGGTGAAAGCAGGTTTGCTCAGTCATGCTGACGGACATGAAGCCACTTTTGGTGAGTTGGCAGAAGGGGCAGCGGCGCTAGGTGTGCCGACAGAAGTGGCTTTGAAAGACCCTAAAGATTATCAGCTCATTGGTAAGCACATTCCGCGAAAAGACAGTAAAAATAAGACAAATGGTACAGCGATTTTTACCCAAGATATTCAGTTAGAGAATATGCTAGTTGCAGTTGTTGCGCATCCGCCTAAATTTGGAGCAGCTGTCAAATCATTTGATGACCAAGCAGCAAAAGCAATTAAGGGGGTGGTCAATGTCGTGGAAATCCCTACTGGTGTAGCAGTACTTGCCGATAACTATTGGACAGCAAAGAAAGGCCGCGATGCGCTATCGGTCGAGTGGGATGAAAGCAATGCTTATACTAAAGGCAGTGAAGAAATTATTAGTGAGTATCAACAGTTAGTAACAAGTCCAGGGAATGTTGCCCGTAAAGAGGGCGATGCATTAGGACTGTTAAAAAGCAGCGAGAAAGTGGTTGCCAACACTTACGTCTTTCCATTTTTAGCACATGCTGCAATGGAGCCACTAAATTGTGTCGTGCAGTTTAACGATGGAATCTGTGAAGTGTGGAACGGTAATCAATTGCACACGGTTGATCAGTTCGCTCTATCAAAAGTATTTGATTTGACGCCTGAAGAGGTGAAGATTAATACACTGTATGCAGGTGGTAGCTTTGGCCGAAGAGGCAACCCGCAATCAGATTATATTTTAGAGGCAGCCAGTATTGTGAAAGCAACAGGGACGAAAGCGCCAGTTAAACTAGTTTGGTCTCGTGAGGATGATATGCATGCCGGATATTATCGTCCAATTTATGTCCATCAACTGAGCGCAAGCTTGGGTGATGATGGGTTCCCAAATGCTTGGCACCATACGATTGTCGGACAGTCTATAGCCAAAGGTACTGCTTTTGAGGGCGGGATGGTAAAAGATGGCGTCGATGTGACTTCTGTTGAAGGTGCTCAAAATTTGCCATATCAGATTTCTAATATACAAGTTGATTTGCATACCACCAATGATAGTGTGAAGGTGCCTATCCAGTGGTGGCGCTCTGTCGGCAGTACACACACGGGTTATGCCACGGAAGTGTTTATTGATCAGTTAGCAAAGGAAGCCAATCAGGATCCAATTACCTATAGACTGAACCTTTTGAGCAAGCATCCGCGTCATGCTGGCGTACTTCGGCTTGCGGCCGATAAAGCCTCTGCATTACCGAAGCGTGAAGGAGTTAAACAAGGTCGAGGTGTCGCTGTCCACGAATCATTTAGCACACCAGTGGCGCAAATCGTTGATATTTCGATTGATGATGGTGGTAATTTGAAAGTCGAGCGTGTTGTCTGTGCTGTTGATTGTGGTATAGCCGTGAACCCTGATGTGATTAAGGCGCAAATGGAAGGCAGTATTGGTTATGCGCTGGCAGCTGCATTAACAGGTGAGATCACACTAGAAAATGGTGTAGTGCAACAGAATA
>JBNLAC010000002.1:0-74905 GCA_050301935.1 Methylophilaceae bacterium
TGACAAAAGTAAATGGTGATTACACCAAGGTAGTTGATTTACCCGCAGGGATTAATCATCACTGGACAAAAAATGTCATCGCAGGCCGCAATGGCAATCTATTTGTAACGGTTGGCTCTAACAGTAATGTTGGCGAAAATGGCATGGATATTGAAAAAGACCGTGCTACGATTCTAGAAGTTGATCCCAATACAAAGTCATACAATGTCTATGCTTCTGGTCTCAGAAACCCAAACGGTATGGTGATTGAACCTTCCACAGGGGTGTTATGGACAGTTGTGAATGAAAGAGATCAACTCGGTGGCGACCTAGTTCCCGACTATTTAACCTCAGTCCAAGAAGGTGGCTTCTATGGTTGGCCCTACTATTATTATGGCAAGCACGTTGACTCGCGCATAGAGAGCCCTGACCCTGAGTTAATTAACAAATCCATTAAGCCAGATTATGCACTTGGCTCTCATACAGCTTCTTTAGGGCTATTGAATGCAAACAACAGTCATTTAACAACTGATTTTTCTGAAGGAATGTTTGTGGCGCAACATGGGTCATGGAATAGAGAGCCAAAGAGCGGTTACAAAGTTATCTACATTCCTTTTACAGATGGCAAACCGAGTGGAGAAAGTATAGATGTGGTAACTGGCTTTTTAAATGAAAATGAAGAAGCTTTAGGCCGACCAGTTGGGCTAGCACTTGATCAAACAGGTTCGCTATTGGTTGCAGATGATGTTGGAAACACTATCTGGAGAATATCAAGAAAATAACACTTATTATCAAATAGTTATAATGAAATCGCTCAACCTAATTGACTAAACAGCATGAACCTATAGTGAAAAAAGTTGTCATATAGGTATAAAGGCATTACTTAAAGTAAATTTTATCAATCAACAATATAGGAGATACATGAATACACAAGAAATCAAAAACAACTGGAGCGCCCTTAAATCTAGCATTAAACATGAATGGCAAGATTTGACAGAAGAAGAAATCAATAAAATGGAAGGTAGCTGGGATAAAATGGTTGATACCCTGGCGCTGAAATATGAGCTTTCTAAAATGGAAGCAGAAGACAAGTTAAACGACTGGAAAGCTAAGTTAAATAATTAAGATTATTAGCTTGATCTAGTTAGATAAAACGTCCCATTGGGGCGTTTTTTAATGCCTAACATTTATGCATGATCAAGCGCATAGCCTTATCTTATCTAGTGTAAAATAGTATTTTCATGAGAAGTAGTCCACAGCGCACGCATGCCTCAAACAGATCAGCAAAGAATCTTTAACAATATACGAGTAGTGTTATGCCAAACCAGCCATCCTGGCAATATCGGCTCTACAGCTCGCGCCATGAAAACCATGGGGCTTAGTCGTTTATATTTAGTAAATCCCAAAAAATTCCCTGATGGTGAGGCCAAGTCATTGGCTGTAAATGCGGCAGACTTACTTGACCATGCAGTTGTCACGTCTTCCTTGGATGATGCGATAGCTGATTGCAATTTTGTTATTGCTGTGAGTGGAAAAGAGCGGGCTCTTTCACAAGAGATCATGAGCGTAAGAGAGGCTGCAACTAAAACGAAACAATTAGCAACAGATCAGCAGATTGCATTGGTATTTGGCAATGAAACCAATGGGTTAAGCACTGCTGAAGCGAGCAAGTGTCACATTCTTGCAACCATACCTGCCAATCCCGATTACTCGTCGTTGAATCTTGCTCAAGCAGTACAAATCATGTGCTATGAACTACGTATGGCGATTACCGATGGCAACATTCATTATGATGAAAAGCCTGTTGAGCTAGCAACACAAGAAGATTTAGAGCGCTTTTACGATCACTTAAAACAAGTGCTTACCTTAATCGGCTATATAAACCCCCGAGCACCAAAAAAACTCTTTGAGCGATTGCGGCGTTTGTATGCAAGAGCGCGCTTAGAAAAAGAGGAAGTTCAACTTTTGAGGGGCATCCTAACGCTGACGGAAAAGCCAAAAAAACACAGTAAATATTAGTGTAACCAAGGTTTTAAAACTGCTTTACTGCGCTGTTGTTTCAACCGTCGTCGTAGATGAAGACCTAACATCTATAGTCAAAGTTGTAATCACGGTTTTATCTTCTGCCTTAACCTCCACGACATCAGCCAGAGTAAGCCTCTCTTGACTCACACCATTACTTATAAGCGCTGTTTTGATTGCTTCGCCTCTTGCCTGTGCAAGTGTGATTAGATCAGATTTGCTCACCTCAATACTCTCAATGAGTTTAGCTTGCGCTTTTTCGTAGTGACCCTCTTCAGGCTCCTCAAACTTAGAAGCCAGACGTTTAAACAAACCCTTATTGGTTAAATCGTTATATAAGGCATCAACTGCATCCTTAACATCCTCATTTGTTAAATCAATGGGACCAGGCTTTTGTCCATCTTCCAGTTCTACGCCCATTTCTTCCATCACCTGACTACGATAACGCTCCATTTTTATCGCTTCGGTATCCGCTATAAGACTATAAGCTGGCACAATGCCTAACGCTAGTCCCTGCCTTTTTGCGAGTGCTAGGCTAACATTCTTTAGCTTTTCCAACTCTGGTGGTGCAACTTCACTAACCCCAGCTTCAAAATGGATGCCGTCAAAGTCTTCACCATCACCACCAAATAACTTTCCTAACACGCGGAATGGCGCTGTCACAATTTTTGTTATCACGTTTCTAAATGCTTTCCATGCAATACTGGCAAAGCTGAATTCTGGATTATCAAGACTACCTTTAATCGGTAGGTCTAAATCAATCACACCATTACTATCTTCTAATATGGCGATGGCTAAATCTAACGGCAGATCCGCAGCATCATCACTTTCAACCTTTTCACCAAGTTTAATTTTATTAATCACAAATTTATTCTCAGCAACCAGCTGTTGCTGCTTGATTTTGTAATGTAGATCAACTGAAAGTCGCCCTGAATCAATATATCTGCCTGCAAACTTGCCAGAATACGGAGTCAGTTTACTCATATCTAAATTAGCAAAAGCTAGCTTGATATCCGTAAACTCTGTCGCGCTTAGTGGTTGTAATGAACCACTGATTTTGGCACTGCCATAGGCATCAACCTTGCCTGCCATTTCCACTTGCGCAACCTTATCTGACTTAGTTGATAAGCTATTAACCACACCATTCAAGGAATGTATATTAGTACCAAATTGTGGCTTCAGAGATAAATCGGCAAACTCCAATTTTGCATCGTTGATACTAACTACATCTATATCGACAGGGAAAGTATCTGTTGTAGCATTTTGATTAGCTGAGCGACTCTTACGGCTTACCACAGTTGCTTGCTCTGCTTCAGGTCGCTTAGCGTTAATCAGAGAGTCCTGAATAAAAGGTTGCGACTCATTTGTCTTGATTGCCGTCTCGGAATCATTCACTACTTCAGTTTTCTGCGTACTTTGATTGCTATCTGCTGTATTTCGCAGGATACGGTTTAGGTTGGTTGTTTTATCTTGATAGATAATAAATTTAGCAGCAGGCTGTTCAATTTTTAAATTCCCCATATGCAACTTATTAGGTGACAAAGACAACTTAAGATTCTCACTCCCTAATCGCTTCCAACTGAGGAATGGTTTATCATCAGCTTCTTCAACTACTGCAAGATTTTGCACACCAAATTTACCATTAAAACCAAGTTTTAATGCTTGCTCTTGATTAAGCTTCACTTTACCTGAAACATCTGCATTGCCAGTATTAAGTCGTAACAATGCAAACTGGTTTACATAAGGCGCAAATGGTTTTAGGGAAAGTTTCGATAAATTGACGTCCAAGTCTGCTTTAAGCGGGGATGGCCATAAATCGCCATTAGCGCTGAACCGCCCACCTTGGGTAACGCCAAATGCTACTTTAACGGGTAGTGCTTTTGTTTTATCAGATGTGACATTATTAAACTCAATGCTTGCATCTTGGATATCTAGCTTGACTGGACTTGGCGCACTATTATCCTGAATATGCACATTGGTATCATTAAGTCCAATTTTAGCTACATTAAATGACCATGCTTTACGTTCATTAGTTTCTAGTTGGTCAACAACGACTTTTTCTTGTGTTAAGTCATCTGCTTGATCAGTATTCATTTTTTCAATCTGCGCATTATTAACTTCTGATGGAAGTTCTACTTCATTCGAGTTGAATAATTCCAACCAATTCAAGCTATTATCGGCATTCTTGATCACAGAAGTCTTAAGTCCAGATAATAATATCGAACCAACATCAATGGTTTTATCTGCCAATCTAATTTGGCCATCGGACACTGTTATTTTCTCTAATGTAGCAATCGGCTCAATATCGCTTTGCTTTATCTCAGTCTGTTTGGACTGCTCAGACAAATCAACATTAGAAACAAAGGCATCATTTAGCGTGATGAGGTTATCTGCTAAATTCAGATTGATTGCATTAATCTTCGAGCTTGGTATTGCCAAGCTTATTTGCCTGCCCTGCTGCAGGGCTAACTCAGTCAACTGAACACTTAAGTCATTCAGTATTAGCTGTGGTTCATCAGCTTGCATGCTGAAATCCAGTGAAGGAAGCTTAGCGCTAGACTCTTTCAACGCCAGACGTGAATCATTTGTCTGGCTGAGGTTAAAATCTAGCAATTTAAAATCCAAGTCTTCCAGATGTAACTCAGGTTGCTTATCTTGAACAAAGTTTAAGCTCGGTATAATCAAACCTGCGTGCGTTAGACTTAATGCCCCTCCATCGACCATTTCGCCTGTCAGCTCTGTAACACTAACTGTCATATTCTTGAGTGCTACCGTGGGTACGGTATTCGGCATAGAAAAATCATAGCTAAAGCTTGTATGTAGCTCACCATCGCTAAATGCTACTGGCAGCGCCAAACCTTTTACTAGCTGTAGTGCCTCATTCATTTTTATACCTTCTAATGAAACAACCCCAGAGGAAGCAACTGGATTAACACCCATATCACCTTTCCATTTTAATAGGCCACCTTCCTCTGAAAAAGCTGCTGAGATTAAATATTCGCCTCGATCTCTGGGAACTGTTGAAAAACCTTTTAACTGAAAGTTAAGCGGCTCCAACGTCATTTCTATAGGCGTTTCTCTGTTGGCATCCAGATAGTGCACATTCCCTTGACTCACGACAATGTGTTGTATGATGACACTCGGAATCGTATCGCTTGGAGGTGATTTTGGGCCTTCATTTATTTTTTCCAGCAAAGCATCCCAATTCAGCTTACCTCCCTGCGCTACAGCTAAGTTAATATGTGGCTCGGCAATACCAATTTGCTTGAACTTCCATGCTAGGTCAAACATACCGCTCAGTTCAAAATCCACAACAAGCTTTTTAAAGCCCGCCAAGCTCTCGCCGCTTCTATTCGATAGCGCTAAATCATGAACAGTCGCTTTTAACCGAAAAGGATCGAATTCAACACGTTTAACTGTAGCTATGCTATCTAACGATTCATCTGCGATGCGTGGTATTAGCTTCCTGGCTAATGGATCAACAACAAAATAGCTAATCAACAAATAAAAAACGACAAGGCCGGCAAAGAGTTTTGCAAAAAATTTCCAAGTAAATTTTTTCCTGAATCGTTTTAACCAATTGTTGAATGTATTTGCCATATACTCAAATAATACCTATTGCATCAACACATGCAAATATTTGTTTTGTTGTTGTATGTTTTTATGGTGCTAAAAGAGCCACTAACCTTGTTACAATTCATTACAAATTAAATCCTACCATTTTAGTCAACAATTAACTTTTATGGCATAATTCTGTTTTTGATTCAGACTGAATTTTGAATATGTTCGATCATTTAAAACAAGATATCGCTGTAGTATTTGACCGCGATCCAGCGGCAAGAACACATTTTGAGGTATTGACAACCTACCCTGGGTTACATGCCATCATGCTGCACCGTTTTAGCCACTGGCTATGGCGCATTAAGTTATATTGGCTTGGGCGATTATTTTCACATATCGGACGCTTTCTGACAGGCATCGAAATTCATCCTGGCGCAACGATAGGTCACCGTGTTTTCATTGACCACGGAATGGGCATTGTCATTGGCGAAACTGCTGTAATTGGTGATGACTGCACTCTGTATCATGGTGTGACATTAGGTGGTACATCTTGGAATAAAGGCAAACGACACCCGACACTCGAAAGTGGAGTCGTGATTGGTGCTGGAGCAAAAGTATTAGGCCCTATAACGATTGGTAAAAATGCAAAAATTGGCTCAAACGCTGTCGTAGTGAAAGATGTGCCAGAAAACGCCACGGCGGTCGGTATCCCGGCAAGAATATTAGAAGAAGAAAAAGCCAAAAAAGCAGCAGAGCAAGCAAAATTCAGCGCTTATGCTGTAAGTGATGATGAAAAAGATCCAATCAACAAGGCTTTACAACCACTCATTACAGAAATAGAAAACTTAAAACAAGAGATTGCTAACCTGACAGACGTCAAGTCCGAAACCAAAGTTGCTAAGGCATTCTCAGTCAATAAAACCAAACGCAAGCCACGTAAAATTGCTTCTGATTAACGATTGAACTTAACCGCATAATAATTGACTAAAATAGTAGGTTATTATAGAATACAAGCGTAATATAACTGTTAATCGAATAAAGTTGATAAAACCATGAGACTGACCACAAAAGGAAGATTTGCTGTGACTGCGATGCTAGACCTCGCCCTGAACGAGGTTGATGCTGATGGCAGTTTTAAACCAGTGACCCTGGCTGGCATTAGTGAACGTCAAGATATATCGCTCTCTTATTTGGAGCAACTATTCAGCCGTTTACGCCGTCAAGGTTTAGTTAACAGTGTTAGAGGACCCGGCGGTGGCTACAATTTGGCCAAAAGCAAATCTGAAATTTCAGTGTCAGCTATAATTGCTGCGGTGGATGAAAATATTGACGCAACGCAATGTGGCGGCAAAGAAGACTGCCATGGTGCAGACGGTCGTTGCATGACGCACGAATTGTGGGCAACATTAAACACAAAAATTCTTGAGTTTTTATCTGACGTTAGTCTGGCAGATATGGTCAAATCACAACAAGACAAAGGCAGCGGCAAAGTGGTTTTTGCAAAAACAAAATCATTCGACGCTAACAGAGAGGCTGTTGTTAATGGCTAGTACCTACTTTGACCATAACAGTACGACAGCGCTTAAGCCAGCAGTGCTTGAGGCAATGCTACCGTATATGGCAAACCAGCACGGCAACCCAACTAGCCAGCACAGTTTTGGTAGAAATGCGCGAGAAGCGATTGAACAAGCAAGACGACAGGTTGCGCAAGCAGTGGGTGCGCAAGCCAATCAGATTGTGTTTACTGCTAGTGGCACAGAAGCCAATAATTTTGCTATTACTGGTATCGCAAGCAATTTAGAGCAAGCACAATTACTGACCAGTAGCATTGAGCATCCGTGTGTTTCTCGCCCAGCATTAGCGATGCAGAACCATGGCTGGAAAGCCAACAGCATTAAAGTAGACAGCGACTGTCAGATTGATCTTGAAGACTTGAAAACGAAGCTTGAAATACCAACGGGGCTTATTTCGGTCATGTTGGCGAATAATGAAACTGGTGCGATTCAAGATATTAAAAAAGTAGTTGCCTTAGCTGCACAGCACAAAGCATTGGTTCATACCGATGCAGTACAGGCATTAGGTAAAATGCATGTCGATTTCACCGAATTAGGTGTCCATGCAATGACAATATCTAGTCATAAGATCGGCGGACCACTTGGCGCTGGTGCATTGGTTCTTAACAAACGTGTTGATATCCAGCCACTATTGTATGGTGGTGGGCAAGAAAAAGGTTTGCGAAGTGGTACAGAAAATATTGCGGCTATCGTTGGGTTCGGCGCCGCCTGTGAATTAGCTACCGCATCTGTTGATGATTTTATGACGCACAGTAGTGCTTTGCGTCAAAAACTGGAAGCTGGCCTGCAACAGATGCATGCAACTATTTTTGGCCAGCACGCACCGCGCTTACCTAATACAAGTTTTTTTGCTTTTGAGAATATCGAGGGCGAGACCTTGGTGACAGCACTAGACAAACTAGGCTTTGCCGTGGCTAGTGGTTCTGCTTGCTCAAGTGCAAGTACAGAGCCCAGTCATGTTTTGCTTGCTATGGGGATCGACCCTGATTTAGCGAGAGGTGCAATCAGAGTTAGCCTTGCAGCAAGTAACACAGAAGCACAAATTGATGAATTTTTAATTGCATTAAAGCAAGCATTGCAGGACTTAAAACAAATGACTGCTGTGGCTGCTTAAACAAAGGAAGTAAAGCAAATTATGGAAAGAATGCCAATATATTTAGACTACTCTGCGACAACACCAGTAGATCCGCGTGTTGCTGAAAAGATGATTCCATACTTAACAGAACAGTATGGTAACCCAGCTTCGCGTAGTCACCCTTATGGTTGGACAGCAGAAAAAGCCGTGGAAAACGCGCGTGAAGAAGTTGCAAAATTAGTGAACGCTGATCCACGAGAAATCGTATGGACATCTGGCGCAACTGAATCTGATAACCTTGCATTAAAAGGCGCTGCGCATTTTTATAAAGGAAAAGGTAAGCATATCATCACTGTTGCTACTGAGCATAAAGCAGTGATTGACCCAGTGCGCGAGCTTGAGCGGCAAGGTTTTACAGCTACCTTCCTTGAGCCAGAAGACAATGGCTTAGTTGATATAGAAAAATTTAAAGCAGCTATCCGACCTGATACGATTCTAGCCTCTGTAATGCTAGTGAACAATGAAATTGGTGTTATTCAGGACATTGAAGCGATAGGCAATGTATGCCGTGAGCATGGTGTAATTTTTCATGTGGATGCAGCTCAAGCAACAGGTAAGGTCGATATTGATTTGGCAAAATTACCCGTCGACCTAATGAGTTTTTCAGCGCACAAAACTTATGGTCCCAAAGGGATTGGTGCATTGTATGTCCGCCGTAAACCACGTGTTCGGATTGAAGCACAAATGCATGGTGGTGGACATGAGCGAGGCATGCGCTCTGGCACGTTGGCAACGCATCAAATTGTTGGCATGGGCGAAGCATTTAGAATTGCCCGAGAGGAAATGCATGCAGAAAATGAACGTATACGCATGCTACACAACAGATTAGTTGCTGGCTTGCAAGAGATTGAAGAAACCTATGTTAACGGTGACCTCAGTCACCGCGTGCCACACAATCTTAATGTTAGCTTTAACTACGTTGAAGGTGAATCGCTAATTATGGCTATAAAAGGCATCGCTGTTTCAAGTGGCTCAGCCTGTACGTCTGCTAGTTTAGAACCAAGCTACGTGTTACGCGCACTAGGCCGATCTGATGAACTTGCCCATAGCTCAATCCGCTTTTCGATTGGACGTTTCACCACGGAAGCAGATGTAGATTACACCATCAAACTATTAAAAGAAAAGATTGGCAAGCTGCGTGATATGTCACCCCTATGGGAAATGTATCAAGACGGTGTTGATCTCTCAAAAGTAGAATGGGCAGAACACTAAATTAGGTAGAAATAGATTTTATTAATAGGTAAGCAGTTATTTAATGAAAAATTAAAAGGCAAAACAAATTCAAGACGGCGAGGTGCACAGACTGCACGACGAGTACGGCAAGCCTAGCCAACGCGAAAGTTGTGACGCAATTTAATTTTAAGGAGATGTATTATGGCATATTCAGACAAAGTATTAGACCACTACGAAAACCCGCGTAACGTTGGTTCTTTAGATAAAAATGATCCTAACGTCGGTACAGGTATGGTCGGCGCACCAGCTTGTGGTGATGTAATGAAACTAATGATTAAAGTGAATGATGCAGGCTTAATCGAGGATGCAAAATTTAAAACTTATGGCTGTGGTTCAGCGATTGCTTCTAGCTCACTCGTAACTGAGTGGCTAAAAGGTAAAACGATTGATGAAGCTTATGAGATCAAGAATTCTGCCATTGCTGAAGAGCTTGCTCTACCACCGGTTAAGATTCACTGTTCAGTGCTAGCAGAAGACGCTATTAAAGCTGCTGTTGCAGATATTAAAGCAAAAAAAGCTGGTAAAGAGGCTGCATAATGGCGATTAGTTTAACCGCTGCTGCTGCTGATCGTGTAGAAAAATTCTTAGCCAACCGAGGCAAAGGTATAGGCCTGCGCTTAGGCGTCAAAACAACTGGTTGTTCTGGCATGGCATACACATTAGAGTTTGTCGATGAGACACAAGCTGAAGATCTGACTTTTGAAAGCCACGGCGTGAAAATCGTTGTAGATCCGAAAAGCTTGGTTTACATTGATGGTACAGAGTTGGACTTTACAAAAGAAGGCTTAAACGAAGGCTTTAAATTTAACAACCCGAATGTAAAAGACGAGTGCGGTTGTGGAGAAAGCTTTACGGTGTGAATAAAAACTATTTTGAACTGTTTGGACTTAACCAAGCATTTACAATTGATTTAACTAAGCTGGAAAATCAGTATCGGAAAATTCAATCGGCATCACACCCAGACCGTTTTGTCACTGCATCCTCAGCAGAGAAATTACAATCTATGCAAACTGCAACAATTGCTAATGAGGCCTATCAAACATTAAAAAAACCAGCACTACGCGCACAGTATCTGCTCGGACTCAATAATATTGATGCTACACAAGAAACCAACACATCGATGCCAGCAGATTTCTTGATGCAGCAAATGGAGTGGCGGGAAACACTGGAAGATTTAAAAGTAGCAGCAGACATTAATGGCTTAGACAAATTAGCAAAAGAGATGCGAAAAGAAGCAGAAGTGCTAACTGAAAACCTTGCAATTGAAATAGATAAACAAAAAGACTTAGTTACGGCGACTGAAACCACGCGTAAACTCATCTTCATTAACAAAGTGTGTGAGGATATTAATCAAGCAATCACACAAATAGAGGACTAATGGCACTACTACAAATTTCAGAACCTGGTATGAGCGCTAAACCGCATCAACACAAGTTGGCGGTTGGCATAGACTTAGGCACAACAAACTCTCTGGTCGCAACAGTACGTAGCGGTATGAGTACTGTTCTACAAGATGAACACGGTCGTTCATTATTGCCTTCTGTTGTACGCTATGCGCCAGAGGGCGAAGTTATCGTAGGTCACCGTGCACATGCAGAACAAAGTAATGATCCTGTTAATACCATCGCTTCAGTTAAGCGATTTATGGGGCGTAGCCTAAAAGACATCACTGACAAAGCCCACATTCCATACCATTTTGTGAACAGTGAAAGCGCAGATAATGCATCGCAAGGTATGTTGCAATTAAAAACACGTACTGGCTTGAAAAGCCCAGTTGAAATATCTGCCGAGATTTTAAAAGCACTGAAAACACGTGCTGAAAAAGCACTGGGTGGCGAACTAACTGGTGCTGTTATCACAGTACCCGCGTATTTTGATGATGCGCAACGACAGGCAACGAAAGATGCTGCACGCCTTGCTGGCCTGCACGTATTGCGTTTATTGAACGAGCCAACCGCTGCAGCAGTGGCTTATGGATTAGATAATGCGTCTGAAGGTGTCTATGTGATTTACGATTTAGGCGGTGGGACATTTGATGTCAGCATTTTGCGCTTATCAAAAGGCGTATTTGAAGTGTTAGCAACTAATGGTGACTCAGCTTTAGGCGGGGATGACTTTGATCATCGAATTTACTGCTGGATACTTGATCAAATCAGAGAAAAAGAACCAAAAATCCACCCACTAAATGAAGAAGATACTCGTTTACTACTGACTAAAGCGCGCCAAGCCAAGGAATGGTTAACAGATAATGATGAAGCACAAATTATTTGCCGTTTAAGTGATGGTCACGCTATCGATATTACGCTTAAAGTTGATGAGTTTATTACGTTTACACAGAACTTAGTTAACAAGACACTAAATCCTATGCGTAAGGCCATGCGCGACGCAAATCTAGAACTTGAGGAAATCAAAGGTGTAGTGATGGTGGGTGGTGCAACGCGTATGCCCCATGTACGCCACGCAGTGGAAGAGTTTTTTCAGCAAGAGCCACTGACTAATCTTGATCCTGATAAAGTGGTTGCGCTTGGCGCGGCAATTCAAGCCAATGTGCTTGCCGGTAATCGCAGTGATGATGATTTACTATTGCTTGATGTGACGCCACTCTCTCTAGGCTTAGAGACCATGGGTGGCCTGGTGGAAAAAATTATTCCACGCAATTCCACATTACCAGTTGCACGTGCACAAGATTTCACCACTTTTAAAGATGGTCAAACTGCAATGAGCATTCATGTGCTACAAGGAGAGCGAGATTTAGTGTCTGCATGTCGTTCGTTAGCACGTTTTGAGTTGCGAGGAATACCGCCAATGGCGGCAGGTGCAGCCCGTATCCGCGTAACCTTCCAAGTTGACGCAGATGGCTTGCTATCAGTAAGTGCGCGAGAAGAAACCAAAGGAATTGAAGCGCACATCACCGTGAAACCATCTTATGGTTTAAGTGAAGAAGAGATAACCGACATGCTGCAGTCTTCTTTCAGTGCAGCAGAATCGGATAAGCAAGCGCGTGCAGTTGCGGAAGCAAAAGTGGATGCCATGAGTCTAATCAGTGCAATTAATGTTGCGATTGAACAAGACGGTCAATTACTCAATGATGACGAAAAAAGCCAGATACTATGCTTAGTTAATGCTTTAGAGAACACATTGAAAACAGATGACAGTCAAGCGATTCATACAGCAACAGAAGCTCTGAATGCTGGTACAGAAGCATTTGCTGCAAAAAGGATGGATGCTAGTGTCAGCAGGGCATTAGCTGGTAAAAACGTTGATGAAGTTAACTTATAGTTGAAAAGAAAGCAATGACACAAATAATTGTATTACCCCATGTAGAGCTATGCCCAGAAGGAGCAGCCTTTGAAGCAAATAAAGGCGAGTCTATCTGCCAAAATCTATTAGATCACGATATTGATATAGAGCATGCCTGCGATCAAGTATGTGCCTGTACAACATGTCATGTTATTGTGCGCGAAGGTTATGAAACACTCAATGAGGCAAGTGAACAAGAAGATGACTTACTAGACAAGGCTTGGGGCTTGGAACCACAATCTCGATTATCCTGCCAAGCTATTGTCGAGGACACAGACCTGGTGATTGAAATTCCTAAATACTCGATCAACATGGCAAAAGAAGGTCACCGCAAAGACTAATAAGGATTCAATAAAACAAAAAGGTGATTAAATATTAATCACCTTTTTTTATTGAAGGGTTATAACCCAACAAAGCTATCTTGCATAAAGCTAACCTTACCATTGGCTATATCATACACGGCACCCACAATACCCACGCTCTTATCTCGTGTCATATCTTCGAGAATATCACTACAGCGCAATATACTTTCAATTTGATATTTGACATTTAACTCACAAATTTTCTGTACAAATTCTGGGTTACCTGAACAACGCTCAGCACTATCCACTACCGTTTTTTCATGGCGAATTGATGGTTTAATCATATTAATAATTTCACCAATATGTCCATCTTTAAAATCATCGCAAGCAGCCTTTACAGCACCACAACTGGTATGCCCCATCACAACAATCAACTTAGCACCTAAATATTTACTACCGAACTCTAAGCTGCCAATTGCTTTATCAGAGGCAATATTACCAGCAAGACGCACACTAAAAACATCACCAAGTGCTTGATCAAATAACAATTCTACAGGAGCACGAGAATCACTGCAGCTAAGCACTGAAGCGAATGGGTGTTGCTTCTCTTTTGTTAAATGAATCAATGACTTAAAGTCTTTTTCAGATTCAACCTCATTAATAAAGCGCTCATTCCCCTCTATCAAAATATCAAGTGCTTCTTGTGGGGACATTTTGTCGCGATCTAATAATGGATGTTTATACATATGATGAATTCCTTTTTTTAAAAAATTTTATTGGTCTTTAGATGCTAGACTGGTAATCAAGCAGTTCAACTTCTATATTTTTAAGCTGCGCATGTTTTTGATAATTATCAATCACCTCTTGAATATCATGCTCAATCACTTTATTTTGAGTGCAGTCGATTATCACTTTGCTGTTAGCAGGAATTTTTTCTAATGATTGAATAATTTCTGCTTTATTAAAAAATGACACTTGTTCCGCCAAAACTACATGATGCACTTCCCTACCGTCTTCAGCCGTAATGATATCTTTAATGTAATGTGAATATTGGTAGCGGTGATATAAAGTAAAGAAAATACCGACCAATAAGCCTGCCGAAATACCTTTAAGCAAATCTGTCAGAATGATTGCAATAATCGTGACTATAAATGGAATAAATTGATCTCTACCCTGTTTATACATTTCCATAAAAAGTGCTGGTTTCGCGAGCTTGTAGCCGACAATTAATAAAATAGTCGCCAGACTTGCTAATGGAATCATATTCAAATACTCAGCAATCGTAATTGCGCTGATTAATAAAAAGAGCCCATGCAAAATAGCAGATAGTTTTGTTTTAGCCCCAAACGCAATATTGGCAGAGCTACGCACAATCACTTGTGTCACAGGTAGACCACCTATTAATCCAGACACCATGTTACCCAAACCTTGAGCTTTAAGCTCTCTATTGGTTGGAGTTACTCGCTTGTAGGGATCTAGTTTATCGGTTGCTTCTACACACAAAAGTGTTTCAAGACTAGCCACTATCGCCATAACAAATGCGACCTTGATAACTTCTAAATTTGTAATTTGTGAAAAATCAGGGAATGTAAAAAACGTGACGAAGTCTGCAAGCCCATTAGCAACTGGCAGATTAACAACTTGATTACTATCTAATGAGAAGTTGAAAATACCATTTTTGTACAAATTAAACATTAAAATGCCAAATAAAACGACAGCAACTGGCCCTTGAATAATTTGGAATACCTTGTGTTTTTTTGTTAACACTGTATCCCAGAGAATTAGCATAGCTAGTGAAATAACAGAGATAACCACAGCGCCTGGGGTTAAAAAATCAAAAGCGCTCATAATCTCAGTAAACGTATTATTTCCATCTGGGAGCAAAAAAGTGTCATTGCCTTCAAACTCAAAATCGTAGCCAAGTGCATGCGGGATTTGCTTTAAGATGATAAGCAGGCCTATGCCAGACAGCATACCCTTAATGACAGATGAAGGGAAAAAGTACGCAATTACACCTGCTCTTAAAAAACCTAGTAGCAATTGCAAAACACCAGCTAGCACTACGGCAAGTAAAAAGGTTTCATATGAACCCAATGAACCAATCGCAGTTAAAACGATAACGGCTAAACCTGCCGCTGGCCCACTCACACCAAGGGGTGAGCCACTTGCTATACCAACGATGATACCCCCTACAATACCAGCAATCACACCAGAGAACAGTGGTGCTCCAGAAGCGAGCGCAATACCAAGACATAAAGGTAGTGCGACAAAAAATACGACGATACTGGCAGGCAGATCTGTTTTAATATCATCGAAAATGTTTAACTTCATTACTTTCTTCCTTTGTGATTGATACAACTGATTGAATGCTAGCTGCTAATGAACCAATTTAGCTGATAGTATAGCTAAGATACTATATATTGATTAAGCAAATCTTAACAAAACCTTCTATAAAAATGAACGAATAAAGCAAATAAAAACGGGCATAAGCCCGTTTTTAAGCCAAATACGATCAATCAAACTGATAATTAATATGCGGCCTTTTACTTCTGAATTGTCTGTTGAGTCTTTTGCCTGCTTCTAACTCTTGTTCATCAATAAAAGTCGCTCCAATCCACTGATCATCAGCTAGATAGTTATCTTGATTTTTTACCGCAGGGTTTAGCGCTGCTCTTCTGCTAGTAAATTTAAGTCGCGTTGCATTATTGACTTCGCCTTCAGCTACAACACTGCCTACATCATCATTCGGTATGCTATCTGTTATCACTCCATCATTCTTAGCAAGGTGATTAACTGACGTGTCCATCTCTGTATCAGCTATAGATTCATTAGGAAACCAAAAATTATTATCTTGTTCATTAGCATAGGCATACATAGTAAACACGCCACATACCGATGCCAGTAGAAATTTTCTTATCATTTCATCTCTCCTTTGCACTATCCAGTTCATTACAAACTAGCCATTTTTCATTGCTTTTTGATACAGAGTATTATCTCTTGATGGTGTCAAAAAAAATCTACCATAGTACCTATATCGGTATATACTAATCAGCATATATGGATCATAAAAATGACTGAAACTGATAAACCAATTTTAAGCGCAAGAGAATTACGCCAATCCATCAAGAAAGACCATCAAGAAAATGCCAAACTTAGGCTATTCTTTCTGATTGGAAAAATGTTGTATGACAAAGGTTGGTCATCAATTGTTGCACAAAAAATACTTACCTCATTTTGTGAGCAATTAGGAGCTACACATGGTTTAATCGCCATACAGGACAATAGCGCGTTAGTAGTTGAAGCAAACTTAGGTCAAACCTATCCTGTCGGTGCTAGAGTGCCTATTATGGGTTCACTTGCAAAACTTTTAAAAGCGCCCTGTGATTTTCAACTAAATCATGATTTAGTCCCCCTCTGGTCTTACCCAAAAACGGAGCCGTTAAAATCAACTATTGTTCCAATAGCCTATGCACAACAACCACTTGGGATACTGGCTTTTTCAGGTAATTTAAGTACCCTATCGGTGGATGACACACAAACCGTGCAGAGTTTAGTTGGTATGCTTGGCATGGCCATTATGCGTTCAAGCAAACTAAATACTAACCCAGAAGATTTACAATTATTAGAACGTTTAACTCCCAGAGAACGTGAAGTTTTTGCGTTATTACCTTATGGTCACAGCAATGCTGAATTAGGTAAGTTGCTAGAAATAGCACCTGGTACCGTAAAAATTCATGTAGAACGTGTTCTTTATAAACTGGGCCTCAAAGATAGAACACAAGCTGCTGTGAAAGCGGTTGAACTTGGGTTTAAGTCTTAGCATCATAGCTATGTGCTTATTAATGAGAGAAGTATGACAAAACCCGTTGACATAAATCGATGGATTTCGCAGTTTTGGCAAAATTTACCACTGGCTTCAAAAGGTATTTTTGTCATTATGCTGCCTCTTGCGGTACTACTGGCCTCACTTGCATCTCTTTATAATCTAGAAAAACAACTTTCTAGTTTGGAAAATCAGTTAAAACTCGCATTACAGAATCAGCGCGATATTGAAACCGTGCATACCAACCTCTTACTTGCTTCTACTGGTGTTAGAGACTTTTTACTGACTGGGGATAAACTTTTCTTAGACACCTTCCACTCAGCTAAAAATCAACTACCAAAATTACTGATTAAATTAGACCAACAATTAGAAAGTGATGATCAGAAAAGTCGTATTAATAGCATCAGTCACCTAGTACAAGATAATCTAAAGCGACTCGAAATTCTATCCAAAAATGAATCAGATGTTGCCTCTGAAGAACTCATTCAACAGTTCAAATTACAAGTTAATAATATGGAATTGCTACGGTCGGAAATCGAGCTATTAAAAAAAGAGGAAGCACTGCTGGTTTCAGAAGACCAAAATAAAATAAAACTGCAACGTCAGAGAAATATTCGAATCACTTTGCTAGCTGCTATTAGTGGCATAGTGGGCTCTATTGTTGCCGTGTGGATATTTTCAGGCACGATTGTTAAGAGGGTGAGACTACTGAGAGACAGTGCCGCTCACTTGGCAAAAGCTGAGGGACTTGAACTACCCTCAAGAAGTAAAGATGAGTTGGGACAACTATCTGATGAATTAGACCATGCTTCAAAACTGCTGGCAAAAACTATCTATGAAACAACGCAAGCAAGAAAAGACGCTGAGCAGGCCAACAAAGAAAAAAGCATGTTTCTGTCTCGCACCAGCCATGAACTGCGAACCCCGCTCAATGCAATTTTAGGTTTTGCACAACTTTTACTGGCTGAGCTAGAAAATGGAAAGCATAAAGATAACGTCAACATGATAAAAAGCGCTGGCGATCATCTTCTGAAACTGATTGATGAAGTATTGGATATTGCCAGAATAGAATCTGGAGAACTCAAGCTAAAGCTTGAACCAACACCAATTAATGATTTACTTGCAGAGGCAATTCAGTACATTGCACCTTTGGGGAAGATACGTGACATCCAAATTCAGCAGGATATACAAGCTGATTTAGTCGCTTTAGCCGAACGACAAAAATTATTACAGGTTATTCTCAACCTTTTATCAAATGCGCTTAAATATGGCCCATATAATTCGACAGTATTGGTAACCGCATACAAAAAAGGCAGCAATATTATTGTTGAAGTTTTTGATGAAGGGACTGGTATCCCTGAGTCACTTAAAGAAAGGCTTTTCACAGCGTTTGATCGCTTAGGTGCTGAACAAACAAAAACAGAGGGCACAGGATTAGGCTTGGCATTAAGCAAACAAATCATGCTTGCTATGCATGGCAGCATTCATGTAGCAAAAAACAAGAGCCTATTCTGGATTGAATTAAATGCATCCGATGATGTGCCTAAAGCTGCGCAAACATCACAACCTTCAGCAAGTACCAGAGAAACAACAGAGACAACATATAAAAAACAGATTGTTTATGTAGAGGATAATGTGAGTAATCGTGCCCTAGTTGAAGCGGTTATCAAACGTTTACCAAACATCCAACTACATTGCACTAGTAGTGTCAAAGAAACGAAAAACTTACTCAATGAAATTGACGTTGATTTAATTATTATCGATTTAAATCTGCCTGATGAATCTGGCGAAGCATTGGTGCATTATATGAAATCGCATATCCATTTAAATAGTATTCCGATTATTATTCTTAGTGCGGATGCAATGCCTGAAACTATTCAGCGGCTAGAAAAAACAGGCATAGATGACTATATGACCAAACCTTTGGATATTGCGAATTTCACCAAAACAGTGCTCAACCTTATACAAGATAAAAGAGAACATGCATGACCGAAAATGAAGTTTTAAATGCCAAAATACTGATTGTTGATGATGCTGATGCTAATCTCAGATTACTTGAATCACTACTTGCAAAAGAAGGTTTTACACAAGTTATCAGCACCACAGATTCTACGAAGACGATTGATTTGTTTACTGCGTTTCAGCCAGATTTAATTTTACTTGACCTGATGATGCCCGAACTTGATGGATATGCCGTGCTGGACTTACTTGCTAAACATATTCCGGAAGACACTTACTTACCTATTTTGGTATTGACAGCTGATGCAACTATTCAGGCACGTAGAAAGGCATTGGCTTTGGGCGCAAAAGATTTTTTGACTAAGCCTTTTGACAATATAGAAGCAATGTTGCGTATTTGGAACCTCATCGAAACCAGGCTACTCTATTGCAAGCTGAAAGCCTATCAACCAGATATAAGCCCATTTAAGCACCATGATATTGAAGTCTAAAGTGCAAGCAATAAAAAAACCCGCAGCAGTTGCTACGGGTTTTTTGATGTACTAACTTACATTAAAATGCCCATTGTGCACGTAATGTAAAGGTGTCAATATCATCTGCATCATCACCATTTACGTATGTAACGGGACCATCTTCAATATCATAGATTCTTGAGTAATCGGCCATGATACGGAAGTTATAGTTTAAGTACCAGTTTAATGCTAGCGTGTAACGATCACCATCACCACCAAGTATTCCGTTATCATTCAAGTCTAGGCTATCTAAACGCGCTGCAACCTCCCAAGCACCCCATGTACCGTTTTTTAGACTAAAGTCATTTTTCGGTTTCAAACGCTTAAATTCACCATCTTGTGGTTTATATTCACGGTGCTCACCAGTTAATGTGTAGCCAACGTTGGCATACCATGCACTAAAGTCATAATCGCTATTGCCTTCAGCTTTTGCATCAGCATACTCTGCTTGGAATGAGAGTGGTCCATACATTGCTGCAAATTCAAGCACTCCAACTTTAACTTTTTCTAAGCCAGCAATATCAGGTGTATCCAGAAGCTTCAGATTTGATCCATTAGTTGTTTCATAGGAGAAATCACCTTTGCCACCGCCAGAAATTTTATTTGTTTGATTCGATAATGAACGCTCACCATAGTTAGCACCTAAGTGCACCATATGACCTGCATCTTTATCCCATACTGGATTCCAGGTACCACGAATTGCCCAGCCATGTCCTTCATCAACATCTCCACTGCCTTCTGGAGAAAATTGATCGCCATACACACCGCCCTGTACGTTCCAAGTATCACCCTCTACTTTTGCATTTAGACCAATAGCTCGATCAAAGTAAGGTGTGGTTAGTGCATAAGTCAAACCGCGCTCTGTAAACATAATATCGTTTGAGCTTTCTTGCACCTCCATACTCATGGCATGCTTTTGATGTCCGAAAGTAAATGTCCAGTCTTCAATACCGACATATTCACCGAATACATCTTTCATACTGACTTTATTACCGGCTAAGTCTGCTTCAATAATGTATTTCCAGTCATTAGCCACTTTACCTTTCACGTACATCCGCGCACGGCGAATATCGGTACCGTCGGTAGCGCCTTTTGTTAAGTCTTGATCATTACTATGACTCATAGCCTCAACATGTAAACGACCACCGATTGCCACTTCTGAACTACCGTCACCGCTTTTAACGACTAAACCTTTTTTACCAGCCTCAACTTTAGCAAAGCTTTTTTCTTTTTTTGCTGCGGCTTTTTCGTCATTGGCACGGCTTTTTAATAATGGCAATGCTTCTTCTTCTGTTAGCACACCTTTTTCAACCAGTGCTTGAATCAAATCAAAAGTAGAATCAGCCATAGCATTTGAGCCAAAGCCAAATAATGCAGTACCTGTCAATGCTGTCATTAATGCACGACGTAATTGAATGTTCACAATAAAATCCCCTATTTGTTAAATAATTAATACAATGTTTTTCAACGAGGAGAATTTTGAGACTCTAATATGACAATTTGATGACAAATAGACAATTGAATATTGCTTGTGTATAAATTACAACAATGAAAAATGCCAGTTAATATTGTTAACTGGCATTCAAATAGAAATATGATTACTTAGCTTAAAAAACTAGGATTCAGCTCTCATATGTGGGAATAGAATAACATCGCGGATACTAGGACTATCTGTGATTAACATCACTAAACGATCCAGCCCAATACCGCAACCGCCTGTTGGTGGCATCCCATACTCAAGCGCACGAATAAAGTCAGCATCGTAATACATCGCTTCATCATCCCCAGCTTCCTTTGCTTTCATTTGTGCATGAAAGCGACTTGCCTGATCCTCAGCATCATTGAGCTCACTAAAGCCATTCGCCATTTCACGACCAGTTATAAATAATTCAAAGCGTTCGGTAATCTCTGGATTCTTATCTGAAGCGCGCGCTAACGGAGACACCTCTACAGGGTAATCAATAATGTAGGTCGGTTGCCACAACTGGCTTTCAGCAGTTTCTTCAAATAGCGACAGTTGTAGTGAGCCTAGGCCCGCATGATCAAAGGGTTTAGCGCCTAACTTTAATAATTCTGCACGCAAAAAGGCTTCATCACTTAGTTGCTCTAGTGTATATTGGGGTGCATATTTTTGAATGGCTTCAATTATCGTTAATCGCTCAAACGGTTTAGCCAAGTCTACTTCTTTGCCATCATAGCTAATGACAGCAGTGCCACGTGCAGCAACTACAGCGGCGCGGATACATTGTTCTGTATAGTCCATCAACCACTCATAATTGGTGTAAGCAGCATAAAACTCCATCATGGTAAATTCGGGGTTGTGGCGTACACTTAAACCTTCATTGCGGAAGCTGCGGTTAATTTCAAACACGCGCTCAAATCCACCAACAATTAAGCGTTTTAAATACAACTCTGGCGCGATACGCAAAAACATTTGCATATCTAAAGCATTATGATGTGTAACAAACGGTTTTGCTGATGCCCCACCCGGAATTGGATGTAACATTGGTGTTTCAACCTCCAGAAACTCATGATCAGTCATAAACTGTCTGACTGCAGACATCACTTTGGAACGTATTTTGAACGTTTCGCGCGTGTCTTCTGATGTAATGAGATCAACATAGCGCTGACGGTACTTAATCTCTTGGTCTTGCAAGCCATGAAACTTTTCTGGCAATGGTCGCAGTGACTTCGTTAACAGACGTAACTCCTGAACTTTGATTGAAAGCTCTCCCGTTTTTGTTTTAAACAAAACACCTTTTGCGCCGACGATATCACCTAAATCCCAATGCTTAAAAGCTTCATAGAGTGCTTCACTATTTTCATCAATTAAGTTTTCCTTGTTGATGAATAATTGAATTTTCCCTGTAGCATCTTGTATGGTTGCAAAACTAGCCTTACCCATAACACGCTTCAGCATCATCCTTCCAGCAACGCTAGCTGGTTTTTCCTGAGGATCTAATGTTTCTTTATCAAAACCATCAAACGCGGCATGCAAATCAGCCGCTTTATTTTCTGGTGTAAAGTCATTAGGGAAAACAGCTGACTCGTTAGCCTGTGCTTGTTGGCGTAAGTTTTTTAATTTTTCGCGCCGCTCCGCAATCACGTGGTTTTCATTGATTTGGGGTTCAACTGCCTCTGGCGCGTCTGGATTTGCCTGTTGTGTCATGGAATACTCTAAAGATTAAATAGATAGAATGTTTGTTTAATTTCGAAAAAATGCATTTTAGCATCATAACGACTTGCTTGTAATAAAGCCCCAGCTTAAGCACTGGAAATTAGTTGTTTGAAGAAAAGCGCTATGATTGTGCATACTAATGATTACATGCAAACTTTTTGTGCAAAAACACCTAATAATATACCTAACTTATTGTATATAAATAACTTTCAAAGTGGTGCATTTGTTGCTTGTTAATTAGCGTTAACGTAATAATGACCAAACTATGTCAGAAACCGAACACTCATTATCCAAAGACTTAAAAGAAAACATTCGTTACTTGGGTAAGGTTTTGGGTCAGGCTATTGCCAATAAAGAAGGCCAGGACACATTTGATAAGATAGAGTGTATACGTCAGATTGCCGTCAAATTCCGCCGTGAAAATGATCAGAACGCTGCCATTGCTCTTGAAAACTCGCTCAAAAGCCTAAGTCCTGAACAAGCTGTTCCTATTATCCGTGCATTTAGTCATTTTAAGCACCTAGTCAATATTGCCGAAGATCTATATGCGCATCAGCGAACACGTATTAATGAAGACAATCTCGGTAACGGCATGCTGGCGCATACAGTCAATAAGTTTAATCGCCCAGATATCAGCTATGAAACCATTGCAGGTTTCTTTAATGAGGCACTTATTTCGCCTGTGCTGACCGCACACCCTACTGAGGTTCAACGTAAAAGCATTCTGGAGCTTCAAGATGCATTAGCAAGCCACCTAGCAGAAAGAGACACGCTCATCTCAAAAAAAGAAATCGAACGTAACCGTCTTTTAATTGAGGGAACGATATGTGCATTATGGCAGACACGGGTGGTGCGACTTTCAAAAATATCGGTCATCAACGAAATTGAAAATGCTATCAGTTATTATGAAACAACCTTTTTACATGCTATCCCCGAAATACTGCAAGATCTGGAACGTGACATTAACCGTATTTTTAGTGATGAATTTTATGGTTTATATCAACTACCTAGCTTCATCAACATGGGCAGCTGGATCGGTGGCGACCGTGATGGGAATCCGTTTGTTAATGGTGAAACCTTGTCTCAAGCGATACATCTGCAGTCAGCAGCAGCTTTCAAATTCTATCTTGGTGAGGTGGAGTCACTTCGACGAGAATTTGCGATTTCCACACGCCTTATTAATGTAACACCAGAAGTACACGAACTTGCTAAACGCTCGCGTGATCAATCCCCGCATCGAACCGATGAAGCGTATCGCATGGCATTAAATAGTATTCATGATCGATTGTTAGTAACAGCAAAACCAGTCCTGCCAACAGTTACAGATGATCAACACGCTATCGATGCAAAACCCTATTCAACTGCAGAAGAATTCTTAGCTGAAATTACCATCCTCATTCACTCATTGATGCTGAATAAAGGTGAGAATCTGGTATATCCAAGAATAGGCAAACTTGCAAAAGCGATTGAAACGTTTGGTTTTCACTTATCGACTGTCGATATTCGACAATCTTCCGATGTACATGAAGCAGTGATTACAGAACTATTACACAAAGCGGGATACGAATGTAATTATGATGACTTAGATGAAGAAGATAAAATCAAAACGCTATTAGCTGAGCTACAGCAACCGCGTCTCTTGTTCTCACCATACCACCAATACTCTGAATTACTACATAAAGAAATGGGCGTCCTAAACAAAGTGCGTGAAATGCGTCAACTGTTCGGACCCAGAGCTGTGCGCCAGTATATTATTTCGCACACAGAAACGCTTTCTGATTTACTAGAGTTAGCGTTATTGCAAAAGGAAACAGGCTTATTACGTGGGGTATGGGGCTCAGCAAAGATTGAGCTAGATTTAAATATAGTTCCGCTGTTTGAAACGATAGCAGACTTGCGAAATGCGCCTATGATTATGGGTGATTGGTTAAGTTTGATTGGTATTAAGCATGTGCTGCGCTATCAAGGTGATACACAAGAAATTATGCTGGGCTATTCCGATAGCAACAAAGATGGCGGTTTTTTAACGTCGAGCTGGGAGCTCTACAAAGCTGAAGTAGAATTACTCTCACTATTCAAACAGGCTAATATCAAACTTAGATTATTCCATGGTAGAGGTGGCGCAGTAGGTAGAGGTGGCGGCCCAACTTATGATGCGATTGTGGCGCAACCACCAGACACTGTAAACGGTCAAATCAGGTTGACAGAGCAAGGCGAAACGATAGCCTTTAAATACTCAGATGCGAAAGTAGGCAAACAAAGTCTAGAGACACTTATTGCTGCCACTGTTGATGCTAGTTTGTTCCCAGAAAATGAGATGAGCGACCAACAACTCCGTAGCTTTGAAAGTATTATGGAAGAGCTATCAGGCACTGCGATGACTGCCTACAGAAGCCTTGTCTATGAAACACCAGGCTTTGAAGATTACTTTTTTAATACAACACCAATATCTGAAATTGCTGAACTGAATATTGGCAGTCGCCCTTCAGCACGTAAATCTAGTAGAAGAATTGAAGATTTACGCGCCATTCCTTGGGGGTTTTCTTGGGCGCAATGTCGATTATTATTGCCTGGCTGGTACGGTTTGGGCAGTGCTATTCATCATTACATCCATACAGATGCCAAAAAAACAAAAGCACGGACTGCTCAATTAAAACAGATGCTGAATGCATGGCCATTATTTAGGACACTGATTGCTAATGTTGATATGGTGATCGCCAAAACCGATTTAACTGTTGCTAAACGCTACGCGCAAATGCTTGCAGATGAGCAATTAAGAACGACCATTTTTAGTCGCATTGAAAAAGAATATATGCTCACGGTTACAGCATTAAATTTGTTGCTGGAAAGCGATAAACGGCTATCCAACAACCCAGTATTAGCTGCCTCAATAAAAAACAGACTGCCTTACTTAGACCCAATGAATTACTTACAGGTTGAAATGATACAACGATACCGCGCAGGTGATTCCAATGATAAACTCAAGCTTGCTATATTGCTGACGATTAATGGCATTGCTGCTGGACTTCGAAATACAGGTTAACTTAATTCCTTGTTGATTTTTTCTGTTCTACCTGACTGCTGATCAGCCAATGTTGCATAAAGTGGTTTACTAAAGATTTTAGAAACAATAGAAGCCATAAAAGTAATCGCCATCAAACTAATCACCATTTCATGACCATCAATCATTTCCATTACAATGATAAAAGAAGTGAGTGGCGCTTGAGTGACTGCTGCTAGAAAACCAGCCATGCAGAGTGCGATAATTGCACTTGTATAATATTCATGTCCAAATAACGGGACAAGGTCATGCCCAATACCAGCACCAATGGACAATGAAGGTGCAAATATTCCACCAGGTATACCGCTTAAGTAGCTAAAAATGGTAGCTAAATATTTAACTGGTGCATAAAACCAGGCATCTGCAGTATCCCCAATTAAAATACTATGCGCTGTATGATAGCCAGAACCATGTGCTGCACCATGGCTCACAACGCCCAGTGCAGCAACCATCAAACCACAAAACCCTGCCCACCATAATGGATGTAACCTTCTGAATGCGCCTACTCTGCCTTTCATCTTGCCAGCACTAATCAGTGTGCGACTAAATATACCACCCAATATGCCACATACCAGGCCGCATACCAGTACAGGAACGATGATGTTACGGCTGACAATTCCTACTGATAACTGGCCAAAATAAACATAATTACCTTGTAACGAAATAGCCACCAAACCAGAAAGTACAATTGCTGTGATAATCACACCATTGGTTTTTTGCTCAAAACGTCGTCCTAACTCTTCAATTGCAAAAACAATCCCAGCTAGAGGCGTATTAAATGCAGCAGATATACCAGCTGCACCGCCAGCTAGTATGAGATGTTTTGGCTGTACGGTGAATCCATAAGGTAGAAAATGCCGAAAAGCATGCATTACACTCGCGGCCACTTGTACTGATGGCCCTTCTCTGCCAGCAGAAAAGCCAGACGCTAATGCACCTACGCCCAGAAATATTTTCCCAATAGCCAGCCTGAAATTAACGAGCATTGGGTATCTATTTTCAGAGTTTTGCTGATCTAATGCCGCCATCACTTGCGGAATTCCGCTGCCACCAGCACCTTTAAACCATCTCCTGGTGATCCAGACAATAACTATGCCTCCAGTGGGCGTTAGAATTAGTGGGGCCCACCAATATGTTCGTTGCAGCCCGAAAAATAAATCCATTGCATGTTCGGTGGCCTTCGCAAAAAGTACAACAATTAAACCGGCTGTCGCGGCAGCTATCCAAACAATAACGCGTCCTTGCCATGCGTCAAAATCTGTAAGCTTGTGCTGTTTGATTGAGGAGGTTAGTTCGTCTAAAGGTTGCATACTTCTATATAAAAAGTTTAATTTGATACCCGAGTATAGATTGTATGGTCTACAGCTTAATTTGTACATTTAAACCATTTTATTTATCTTTTTCTTACATATGATTTCCACGTCTAGGCATTATGATGTCGTGATATGGAGAATTCTGCATGAATACTGATTACGCCAATGAATGGTTAAAGCGTATAACTAAAGTTCAAATACCCGTTTTGAAACAAACGGCTAGATCTTTAGCCAAGCTTAAGTTAGATGAAGATAACTTAAGCGCACGCGATATTACATTAGCGGTATTGAGTGATCCATTTATGGTATTCAAAATACTTAGCTATGCTAATAACAACCCTGGCAAGCGGCAGCTACAACATATCGTTGAAGTCGAGCAAGCAATCATCATGATGGGAACCAGTACCTTTTATCGTCATTTATCGCCAGACTTACTCGTGGATGATCGATTAAAAGACAATATTCCAGCACTCACTCACTTGCTCAAACTCATCAAAAGAGCGCACAAAGCTGCTTTCTATGCGGCCGATTGGGCTGCATTACGAAAAGACTTACACTCTGAAGAAGTATGGATTGCAGCATTACTTCATGATTTAGCTGAAATGCTAATGTGGTGTTTCGCACCTGAGCAAATGAATCGCATATTTGAAATGCAAAAGAAAGACAAATCATTACGTACAAAAACTGCACAGGAACTGGTGCTAGGCTTCCATATGAGTGATCTACAAAAAGCGCTGATTAAGACACATCATATGCCACCATTACTCAGCAGTTTAATGGACGATGAAAATAAACAAAGTTTAGAAATACGCGCAACGAATGTATCGCTGGCTGTTAACTTGGCTCGCCACAGCGCAAATGGATGGGATGATGCTGCACTACCAGATGATTATGAAGCTATTGCTAAGTTTCTGCACGTTGACGTTGAAAGAGTGTTGTTTTTAATTAAACACCCTAGTGCTCAGAACCCGAAATAGTCTTTAGCGCTTTAGACACCCTGTTTCAAGCTAACTTGTATAAATTGATCAAGATCGCCATCTAAAACTGCTTGCGTATTCCCAACTTCAACATTCGTTCGCAAATCTTTAATACGTCCCTGATCTAGCACATAACTGCGGATTTGATGCCCCCACCCGATATCTGTTTTGGCATCTTCAAGCGCTTGCTTTTCCTCATTGCGTTTACTCAGTTCAAGATTATATAAAGCACCTTTAAGCATATTCATCGCCTCTTCCTTATTTCTATGCTGAGAACGATCATTTTGGCATTGAACAACAACACCTGTTGGAATGTGTGTCAAACGTACAGCTGAGTCCGTCTTGTTAATATGTTGCCCACCTGCGCCACTAGCACGGTATGTGTCAACACGAATATCAGCTGGATTAATATCAATCTCGATCGAATCATCAACCTCTGGGAAGATTTGCACACTAGCAAAACTTGTATGACGCTTGGCATTACTATCAAATGGAGACTTTCTGACCAATCGGTGCACCCCATTTTCGGTTCTCAACGTACCGAACGCATAATCACCAGTCACTTTGATGGAAGCACCTTTAATGCCTGCCACATCGCCTTCTGAAAGTTCAAGCACTTCTACTTTGAAACCTTTACGTTCGCAGTAACGCAGATACATACGCATCAGCATATTCGCCCAGTCTTGTGCTTCCGTGCCGCCACTGCCTGACTGAAACTCTATGAAGCAATTATTTTCATCCATCGGCTGTGAAAACATGCGACGAAACTCCATTTCTTCAATGGTTTTCTCTAGTGCCTTTGAATCTTCAGAAATACTCAATAATGAATCATCATCATTTTCGGAACGCGCCATTTCAAACAGCTCTTGGCTATCGTTAATCCCCTGCTCTAATTTGGATAGTGTATGAACGACAGATTCAAGCATACGCTTTTCTTTGCCAAGTTTCTGCGCATTTTCAGGGTCATTCCAAATATCAGGGTCTTCTAATAGGCCATCAACTTCAGCTAAACGCTGTGCTTTATTTTCATAGTCAAAGATACCCCCGTAAAGCGAGGTTGCGTTGCTTTAAATCAGCTAAGCGATTTGCAATGAGATTGAGTTGTTCTGCTTCCATGGAATAACTTCTATTTAAATATTATTGTTTGGTAAATGTTAACCTGCAATTATACAACATTGTTATATTGTACTCATATCTATAGGCGTGCAGGCATACAAAGCCATCCTAAAATTAATATGATGCGTAATGAACGTTTAGGCATGCCTTCAAAATTAGTTGATAAAAATAATTTGATTTATTTCTATATTTGTGGAAATATAGAAATATGAATCATACACTAGCAGTGAAACAGCTCTCCTCTATTGCAAACGAAGCGCGATTAGCTATTTTTAGGCTCTTAGTACAGGCTGGAGAAAATGGCTTGGCGGCAGGTGCTATCTCAGAAAAGTTAGGAACACCCAGTAGTACATTATCGTTTCATCTAAAGGAATTAAATCATGCAGGCCTAATCAGTGCTAAACAACAAAGTCGCTATATTTACTATTCAGCCAATTATGAAACGATGAATAGTTTACTGGCTTACTTGACTGAAAATTGTTGTGCTGGGCAGCAAGATTGTTGCCCTACAACTATATGTGCGCCAAAAGAAAGGGATTAAAGCAATGAAAAGAATACACCTGCATATTTCGGTAGCTGACTTAAATATGAGCATCTCATTCTATCAGGCTCTATTTGGTCTACCTCCAACCGTACTGAAACCTGATTATGCAAAATGGATGCTTGACGACCCGCTAGTTAACTTTGCTATTAGCCAGCGCGAAACTAAGATTGGTTTAGATCATATTGGCATACAAACAGACACTGATGATGAACTGAGCACAATTAAAACAAGAATGGACTCTGCTGAAATGGAGATACTGTCACAAGAAGGCACAACATGCTGTTATGCCAAATCAAACAAGCATTGGGTGCAAGACCCTTCAGGTATTGCTTGGGAAACTTATCACACTGTAGAAGAAGCACTCACCTTCTCAAGCACGCCTGCCGCCAAACCAGATGAAAATACCTGCTGTGCACCTACACAAACTATTCAATTCACACAATCTAATGGAAAAGCAAAAGATGACAACAAATCAAGCTATTGTTAGCACGCAACCCAAAATAAGTGCTTTTGAACGCAACCTAACTTGGTGGGTACTCGGTTGTATCGTTGTGGGTATTTCACTTGGCAAGATAGCACCTGGATTTTTTCAAGGTTTAGCTGACATCAAAATCGCAGAAGTCAACTTGCCAGTAGCTGTTTTAATCTGGTTGATGATTATCCCCATGCTGTTAAAAATTGATTTCTCTGCGATGGGTGAAGTACTAAAACATGCAAGAGGTATTGGTGTTACTCTGTTTATTAACTGGTTAGTAAAACCATTCTCCATGGCATTTTTGGCATGGGTTTTTATCCGCCACCTTTTTGCATATATGCTACCCGCGGATCAGATTGATAGTTATATTGCGGGGCTGATACTGTTGGCTGCTGCGCCCTGTACAGCAATGGTGTTTGTATGGAGCAATCTATGTGATGGCGATGCAAAATTCACGCTATCTCAAGTAGCCATTAATGACACGATTATGCTATTTGCATTTGCACCTATCGTTGCATTGCTACTGGGAATTTCGAGTATTGTTGTGCCTTGGGACACACTACTTATCTCTGTGTTTTTATTTATTGTTGTTCCAATAATAATCAGCCAAATCATGCGAAAAGTTCTGCTCAGCAAAGGAAATGACACAGCACTTAAAGCCATGCTAAAAAAGTTACAACCCACCTCGCTTGCAGCATTACTTATTACGCTAGTATTACTATTCGCATTTCAAGGTCAGCAAATTTTAAACCAACCACTGATTATCGCTTTACTCGCTATACCAATTTTAATTCAAGTTTATTTTAATTCTATGTTCGCTTACTGGATCAACAAAAAATTTAACGTTGCGCATTGCGTTGCGGCCCCCTCAGCGCTGATAGGTGCGTCAAATTTTTTTGAATTAGCCGTTGCTACTGCTATTGCATTATTTGGATTTGACTCTGGCGCAGCACTAGCAACTGTCGTCGGCGTACTAATTGAAGTACCAGTGATGTTATCAATAGTCGCTATCGTAAATCGCAGCAAAGCGTGGTATGAAAATTAATCCGAGGTTTTGTATATGATGAATATTTTGTTTTTGTGTACAGGCAATTCATGTCGCTCTATTCTGGCTGAAGCCACTTTTAATGCGTTAGCTCCAGACAACATGCATGCAATGAGTGCTGGTAGCAATCCGACAGGCGAAGTGCATCCACGTTCGATTGCACTACTTAAAGAAGAAGGTATTTCCACTGATGGTTATTACAGCAAATCATGGAACGACCTACCCTGTGCACCAGATATTGTCGTTACTGTTTGTGGAAATGCCGCAGGTGAAACCTGCCCTGCTTATTTGGGCAAAGCCATACGCACCCACTGGGGTGTTGATGACCCAGCTAAAGCAACAGGAACTGAGGAGGAAGTCAATGCAAGCTTCAAGCATGCTTATTTGGTGTTAAGAAGACGTATTGAAGCATTCCTAGCTCTAGATATAAATAAATTCGCTAATGATTCTGAGCTGACGAAAGAGCTCAATCGGATAGGTCAGCTCTAGTCTATCAACCCTTTTTAAGAACCGCATAATCAACAAGGATCAAATTTATAAATCTTCAAATATAAATATTATTTATTCACATAAAAACTTCAAACATTTTGACAAATGGTATTTATGTCATACCATTCAATGTTTGTCACATTACTGTCATATTTGCTTTCTACAATGATGGTCGTAGTTAAGTGCGCAGTTTAAAAGCGATAAATGGTCGCACTAGCTGTGTTGAAGTTATAAATTTTATTATTGGAGATTCTTCATGCAAACGAAGTTTGTTAAATTATTAAGTGCAGCGTCGATTTTCGCGGCAAGTTTGACTATTGCGACGCCATCTTTCGCAGCAGCTGAAATCACTGGCGCTGGTGCATCATTCCCTCATCCTATCTATGCAAAATGGGCAGAGTCATATGAAGTAAAAACTGGCGTTAAATTAAACTACCAAGCCAGTGGGTCTGGTGCAGGCATCAAACAAATCAGCAACAAGGTGGTTGATTTTGGCGCTTCAGACAAACCATTAAAGCCTGAAGAGTTGGATAAAAAAGGATTAATGCAATTCCCTACTGTTGTAGGCGGTGTTGTACCTGTAGTTAACATTCCAGGTGTTGAAGCAGGTAAATTATCTTTAGACGGTGAAACATTAGCAAACATTTATCTTAAAAAAATCACCAAATGGGATGACCCAGCTATTGTAAAACTGAACCCTGATTTGAAATTACCTAACAAGTCAATCACTGTGGTACACCGCTCTGATGGTTCTGGAACAACATTCATCTTTACAAACTACCTTGGTAAAGTAAGTAAAGAATGGGCTGATAAAGTGGGCGCTAGCACTGCTGTAAAATGGCCAACTGGCGTTGCTGGTGCTAAAAATGCAGGTGTTGCTTCTTACGTTAAAACAATCAAATATTCTATTGGTTATGTTGAATTAGCTTATGCAACTCAAAATAACCTTGCTTACACAGCAATGGTAAACAAAGAAGGTGGCAATGTGCAGCCTACAATTGAGTCTTTCCAAGCAGCTGCTAAACATGCTGACTGGGCAAATGCAGCTGGTTTTTATGAGATTCTCACAAATGAACCGGGTAAAGATTCTTGGCCTATCGCTGGTGCAACATTTATTCTAATGTACAAACAACAAGAAAATGCAGCAACAGCCAAAGAGGTATTAAAGTTCTTTGATTATGCTTACAAAAACGGTGATTTAAGTGCAAAAGCATTAGATTATGTGCCATTGCCAGACAATGTCGTAGAACTTATCCAAAACAGCTGGAAATCAGACATGAAAGCAAAAGACGGCTCAGCTGTCTGGAACTAACCTTAGGTAATCTATAAAATGTCATCCTATAATAGTAATATGGGAAATACAGGAGGGGCTTCAGCCCTTCCTGTAACTTCTTTCGATACAGAAACCGAAGCTAAAGGGTCTACATTGTCATCACCAAATAAACCTAAACAAAATATGGGTGCATTACTAGATAGCATTTTTAAGAACACCACCCTATTTTTTGCCGCTTTAGTGCTATTACTACTTGTAGGCATTATTGTTTCATTATTTATAGGTAGCTGGCCTGCCTTTAAAACATTTGGACTACCGTTTTTCACTAGTGCAGAATGGAATCCGGTCACTGAAGAATTTGGTGCTTTAGTACCTATTTTCGGTACGATTGTTACATCAATCATCGCCATGCTAATTGCTGTACCACTAAGTTTTGGTATTGCGTTATTTATTACAGAGATTGCACCAGTTTGGCTGAAACGCCCGATCGGTATTGCAGTTGAATTACTAGCTGGTATCCCCAGTATCATTTACGGCATGTGGGGGCTATTTGTCTTTGCACCACTATTTGCTGAACACGTTCAACCTTGGATCAATGACAACTTAGGCGAGATACCACTAATTGGCTTGCTATTTCAAGGTCCACCCATGGGTATTGGTATGCTAACGGCAGGCTTTATCCTAGCGATTATGGTCATCCCATTTACGGCATCGGTTATGCGAGATGTATTTCAAGTGGTGCCACCAATGCTAAAAGAATCCGCTTATAGTTTAGGCTCAACAAAGTGGGAAGTTGTGTGGAATATCATACTACCATTTACCAAGACCGGTGTTATTGGTGGGATTATGCTGGGACTTGGTAGAGCGCTAGGTGAAACCATGGCGGTAACTTTTGTCATTGGTAACTCTCACGAAATCTTTGCATCACTGATGATGCCAGGTAATACGATTTCATCCGCTATTGCGAATGAGTTTGCCGAAGCTGTAGGCAGTCTCTACACCTCTTCACTCATTGCCCTGGGTTTAACGCTCTTCATCATCACATTTATTGTGCTGGCATTGTCGAAATTGCTCTTGCTTCGCTTAGCCAAACAAGAAGGTAAACAATCATAATGGAATTTAACAACGCGAGATATAAAAGACGTAAAGTCTTAAATCAAGTTGCAATGACAATGTCAGTACTCACTGTTGCAATCGCACTGACTTTTCTTGCATGGATACTGGTAACATTGTTTAGCAATGGTTTCCAATATTTGAGCACAGCTGTCTTTACAGAGACCACTCCTCCACCAGGCGGCTCAGGTGGTTTGTCAAACGCTATTTTTGGTAGTTTGCTGATGGTTGTATTTGCTACATTGATAGGTACACCAGTTGGTATTCTAGCTGGTACCTACTTAGCTGAGTACGGCAAAACAGGGTGGTTAGCACCCACAACTAGATTTATTAACGATATCCTGCTATCGGCACCCTCTATTGTTATAGGTTTATTTGTTTATGAAATCGCCGTACACAAGGTAGGTCACTTCTCTGGCTGGGCGGGTGCGATTGCACTATCGTTAATCATTATTCCTGTGGTTGTCAGAACCACTGAAAATATGATGTTACTGGTTCCAAATGCCCTACGTGAAGCAGCTGCTGCACTCGGCGCTCCTTATTGGAAGGTTGTCGTGATAGTCGTTTACCGATCTGCAAAAGCTGGGATACTAACGGGTTTACTGCTAGGTGTGGCGCGTATTAGTGGTGAAACTGCACCACTCTTGTTTACTGCACTCAACAACCAGTTTTGGAATACCGACATGGCTAAACCGATGGCCAGTATTGCTGTGGTCATCTATCAGTTTGCATTGAGCCCTTATGACGACTGGCAACACCTTGCCTGGGCAGGTGCACTTATTATTACCCTGTTTGTTCTGGGCTTAAATATCTTAGCTAGAACTTTCTTCCGCCAAGAACAAGCACAACGTTAACTTAGGATTATTTATCAATGACCACCGAAACCCTTCAGTCAAAAATCAAAACGGATAATTTAGATTTTTACTATGGTAAATTCCATGCGCTTAAAAATGTGAATCTAGACATTCCAGCCAGCAAAGTAACGGCCTTTATTGGTCCTTCAGGTTGTGGTAAATCCACATTATTGCGCACTTTTAACCGCATGTATGAGCTTTATCCAAAACAAAGAGTTGAGGGTAAGATTTTATTAGATGGCAATGATATTCATCATAAAGACCAAGATATTAATATCTTACGCGCAAAAGTGGGTATGGTTTTCCAGAAACCGACGCCATTCCCGATGTCAATTTATGACAACATTGCCTTTGGCGTTAAACTGTATGAAAACCTGTCAAGTCGCGACATGGATGACCGAGTCGAATGGGCGCTAAAAAAAGCTGCGCTATGGGATGAGGTAAAAGATAAATTAAATCAAAGCGGTTCAAGCTTATCTGGTGGTCAACAGCAGCGTTTGTGTATTGCAAGATGTGTCGCCGTTAAACCGAATGTTTTGTTACTTGATGAACCTTGCTCCGCTTTGGATCCAATTTCTACCGCTCGTGTAGAAGAGCTGATCCACGAATTAAAAAACGATTACACGATTGTTATTGTGACACATAATATGCAACAAGCAGCACGCGTGTCAGACTATACCGCTTATATGTACCTAGGTGAGTTAATTGAATTTAATAATACTAATGATATTTTCATCAAGCCTAAAGACAAGCGTACTGAAGATTATATTACTGGCAGAATCAGTTAAACTAATGAAGCTAACTTATTGTTAGGAAGAAAATAATGAATGAAACCGTACATCTCTCGACACAATTTGACGAGGACCTTGAAAACCTGCGTAGCAGAGTGCTAGAAATGGGCGGTCTGGTAGAGGCGCAAATCAACCAGACCACAAAAGCCTATACACAAAATAATAGTGCAGCTGTCTTAGACGTTTTAGAAAATGACCGTGAAGTTAATAAATTAGAAAAAACCATCGATGATGATTGCATACACATCATTGCAAAACGTCAACCAACAGCGAGTGATTTACGCCTGGTCATGTCTATCAGTAAAATGGTTACTGATTTGGAGCGCTCTGGTGACGAGATTAAAAAAATGGCCAAGAGTATTCGCCGTATTCAAGAGCGTGATGTCGCTGTTTTAAAGGCTACGACTGATGTTAAGCATCTAGCTGATGCTGCAAGCAGCCAACTGAGAAGTGCACTAGATACGTTTGCGCGCCTTAATACTGAGGAGGCCAGAATGGTTATTGAAGCCGACCTCTCTCTAGACTCAGAGTTTAAAGCGATTGTACGTCAATTGATAACCTTCATGATGGAAGATCCTCGCTCAATTTCTACTGCATTAGATGTGATTACCATTTCTCGCTGTATTGAAAGGGTTGGCGACCATGCAAAAAATATTGCTGAACAGGTAATTTACATTGTCGAAGGTCGTGATGTGCGCCATACTAATGACGATGCCAGCTAATCAAAAGCACCTTTCTGCTAAGCCTCAGCCTTTAACACGCTGAGGCTTTTTTATTTTGATGACATATCGCACTCACCACGCTTAGAAAACTCAATCAGTTATTTGCTTTGTGACAGTTTAATTATCGTTATATATTTGTAACAATTATTTGGTATATTAATTTGCTAATGAAAAACCCTACAATATCTTTACTAAATCGCGACTTAAGCATTTTAAGTTTTAATGAGCGTGTTTTATCTTTGGCTCAAAGAGAAGACTATCCTTTGCTTGAGCGACTAAGATTTCTCTGTATTGTTGCCTCCAATCTAGATGAGTTTTTTGAAGTCCGTATGGAGCCTCAATTGGAAGCCAAACAAACTGGTATTACCATGGGTGAAATCACGGTTGATACCTACGATCAAATTTCCGAGAAAGCACATGACTTAGTTCAAAAGCAATACCATCTATTTGAAAATGATTTGATGCCTGCACTGGAAAAACAAGGTGTCTCTCTTATCTCGAGTCACTTGCGTAGTGCTGAACAAAAGAAATGGGTGGCGCAATATTTTCAATCTGAAGTAAAGCCATTATTGTTGCCCATAGCCTTAGATCCGGCGCATCCATTTCCACAAGTCGCCAATAAAGCGCTCCACTTTATCGTGCAATTAGAAACTAAGAAAAAAACACCTTCTATTGCGATAGTAAGAGTACCACGTGTGCTGCCTAGAGTGACACGCTTACCAGCTCGTATCAGTAAAAAGAAACAATACTTTGTTTCACTGACCAGTATCATTCGTGCCCACCTTGCAGATTTATTTCAAGGCGCAAAAATTATTAACTTCTCACAATTCCGCGTCACTAGAAACTCCGATTTAGAGTTTGATGAAGATGATGTAAGTAATTTAAGAACTGCATTGCGTCAAGAACTCGCATCTAGACCCTATGGTGAGCCCGTCCGGTTAGAGGTCACAATCGACTGTGTTGATACATTGTCAGACTTTCTGTTACAGCAATTTGCGCTACCGCCATCTGCTCTTTATAAAGTAAATGGCCCGGTTAATTTAGGTCGGTTGATTCAATTACCAGACTTAGCCAGCGATACAAAGTTATCATTTCCGACATTCACACCTGCATGGCCCAGAGGCCTGTCGGCGAACAAATCAATGTTCTCGCAGCTTAAAAAAAGAGACATTTTAATTCATCAACCATTTGAGAGCTTTGAAGCAGTTATTCAATTGTTGCAAGAAGCGGTACATGATAATGACGTACTTGCAATCCATCAAACGATTTACCGCGCAGGCTCAGACCCTCGAATTTTGAACTTGCTTAGAGAGGCCGTACAAAGAGGGAAGGAAGTACTTGTCGTTGTTGAACTAAAAGCAAGGTTTGACGAAGAGGCTAATATCAACTGGTCTGAGGCACTTGAGTCTATTGGCGCACAAGTGGTGTATGGGATTGTGGGTCTAAAAACACACGCCAAGATGTGTTTAATTATGCGTCGTGAAGGACGTGCAATAAAACGCTATGGTCACTTATCAACTGGTAACTACAACCCTAAAACAGCTAAGCTATACACCGATCTTAGTATGCTAACTAGCGATTTAACCATCACACGTGAGATGGAGCAGATATTTAGACACCTTACTAGCGAACTACCGTTACCAAGAATGCGTAAATTATTGGCTTCTCCCTTTACCTTACACAGCACAATGTTGCGTTATATCAACTCTGCAGGGAATGCAGCAGCCAAAGGCAAACCTGCTAATATTATTGTCAAAACCAACTCACTAACCGATCAAACCTTAGTCTTGGCACTCATAAAGGCGGCTAAAAAAGGTGTGAAAATTGATTTAATTGTTCGCAGTGCTTGTATATTGCCAGTTGGCGCAAAAGATTTACAAGGTAACATTCGTGTTCGCTCTATAGTTGGACGTTTCCTTGAACATTCTCGCGCATTTTATTTCAATATAGATGGTAAAGCGAAGTTGTGGTTATCAAGTGCAGATTGGATGTCTCGCAATATGTTACGACGCGTAGAAATTGCCTGGCCAGTGCTAGACCCTGATATGCAGCAACGTGTGATTGATGAATGCTTCACACCATACTTGGAAGACAATATTGATGCATGGGCGCTAACTGAAGATGGTAGCTATCAGCTAGTAAGCAGTTTGCACAGTGATGCTGACAAACCATCCAAACAAGTATCTGCGCAAACAGAACTGATGCAAATCAACCGCTGATGAGCAAGACCGCCACATACAAAAATATTATGCTATGGAGGCACGCAGATGCATTACCAATAGGTGGGAACATACGTGATGATCTAAGCAGACCACTGAGTAAAAAAGGTCTAAAGCAAGCCAAGTTAATGGCAGCATGGCTTGAGTGCCACATACCTAAAGACACCATCATTATTTCGAGCAAGGCGCTGAGATCACAGCAAACTGCAGTTGCGCTGACTAATGATTTTATATTATCTAGTGGAATCAACCCTGGCGCGTCACTTGAGAAAGTATTAGAGACAATTCATAGTTTATCTGACGGCAATCAATCAGCGTCTAATCTGATGATAGTTGGGCATCAGCCTTGGTTAGGACAGTTAGCGGCTTACTTATTCAACCCAGAAACAACTGCGCAAAGCCTAGGTATTAAAAAAGCAGCGTTATGGTGGTTTAAACGAACAGCAAATCTACCAGATCATACGTTTGAACTTATTAGCGTACAAACACCAACTTTACTCTAATTGACTACTTCTTTTTCTTCGGTCTACCAGTTTTGATGACAGGGACACTTAACATAGCTTCTTTCAATTGCGCATCTGTCATGTTTGTTAGTTGCTTAATACCTGCCCTGAGTAGCTCACTTTTCTTAGCTGGCTGACCTAATACCTCTAAGCGTTTTTTGAGAACAGAAAACTGAGCATACTCCTCTTTAGGCATCGTAAAGCTATCTCGTTCCATTTTCTTTTTGTCGAGCTTTATGGTTGTTGTCGGTGATAACTGTTTTTGCGAAGCTTTATTTCTAATTGACGGGCTACCCGCTTTACGGACTTGGGTTTGGGTGACTTTCGTTTCACCTGGTGTTGATTGGTTCGTTTTAGCTCTGGTCGTGGCACTAGTGGTTTTAATAGCCCTTTTAGTTACAGTTGTTCTTGTGCTTGTCGCTTTGCCAGTGGATGATGCTGTCTTTTTCTCTATCGCCATTTCATACCTCCTTAATAACAATCATTTTGAATCTATTCTGATTTCGTTTTTACCGTAAAACTCCAACTTGTTTTTTTCCATGCAATGACTTCTTCTTCAAGCAAATAGGCTGATTGCGGGTGCTCCCCTGCCCAGTCATCCAAGACTGTAAGCTGAATCGCATTATCCTTAAACGACAAGTTCTGAATACCCGTCAAATCAGGCTTATTACGTGAATGGCACAAAATAACCGCCAATCTTAGACAAGCTAATGATGCAATTAAGCAATCATCAACCATTGTTAAATCCAACTTTTTCAATTTACCCCGCTGGCCAAGCACCAACAAACTCAAGTGATGCAACTCACTCTGCGAAAAACCCATCAATTCAGTATGGTCTAAAATGTAGGCACCATGTAGATGAGAGGCAGCATGCGAGATAATACTGCCTATTTCATGGCATTGTGCTGCCCAAGTCAGCAACCTGCGTTGCTCCTTGATCTCACTCTTTTTGTATTTAAGATCTTTTGCAACAGAGTCAAATAAACAGATTGTTGCCTCTTTTACATTTTCTGCATGTGTTGTATCGACTGGAAATCTTCTAAGTACTAAATTAATCGATGCTTCTTTTGTATAGACAAGACCGTCACTTGCTTCTGCGGCCATATCATAAAATAAACCATGTCGCAGCGCGCCACGGGCAACATATAAAGTGTCTAGCTTTAAGAGATCAAAAATAGCACGCAATACACTTAAACCGCCTCCGATGACAGCATTACGCTCTTCTTTTAAGCCATCCAGTTTTAACTTGCTCGTATTTTTGGCACTAATCAGTTCCTTTCTAAACCAATCAAGCCCCTCTTTAGTAATAACACCTTCTTCAAAACCTGCTTGCGCTAACACATCACCAACAGCGCCTACTGTCCCTGAAGCACCGTAGGCTTTATCCCAATGCTTTCGCCCATACTCTTCTGTAATCACATCCAGAAAAGACTTGGCCGCCACTTCAGCTCGTTTTATATTCCGCTCAGAAAGCTCTCCCTCGGGAAAGTATTTTAGTGACCAGGCAACTGAGCCAACCCGTAACGACTCTGTTTTCAATGCATCAAAATGTTGGCCTAACACAAACTCTGTTGACCGTCCTCCAATATCGATGACTAAGCGTCGCTCATCTGACTGTGGCAAAAAGTGGCTCACACCTTGATAAATAAGTCGCGCCTCTTCTACCCCAGAAATGACTTCGATGTTATAGCCAAGCGCTTTCTTCGCCAAACCGAGAAAGAAATCTCTGTTTCTTGCTTCTCTCAGAGTTTGTGTAGCAACTGCTCTAACATTCTGCTTAGAGAAACCTTTTAGTGCTTCACCAAACCGCTCAAGGCATTTGACCCCGCGCTCTAGAGCGGCTGCATTAAGATTGCGATTCTCATCCAAGTCTCCACCCTGTCTAACAGCCTCTTTAATATAATCCACTCGTTGAATTTGTCCGCCTACATAGTGTGCTATTTCAAGCCGAAAACTATTAGAACCTAAATCAACTGCTGCCAGTAAGGTATCTGCACCGATAATCATATTATTTTCCATAATGCCTTTATAGCATATTAGAAATCAGTCATGACTCTAGACCGAAAAAAAATTATACAAAACGTTAAAGTACTTGGTTTGAATCAGATGGTATTGGTCTGCTCGGTCGCTAAACTGCCACGCTGCTTGACTAATCGATGTGACTTAATCGTCTGCTCATAAAAGACGAGCATTCGTTTTGCCTGTACCTCTGCTGTCCAATCTTTTAATACATATTCTCTTGCACGCTGGCCTAACTGGTCTCGCTCATGACGGTTTTCAATTAGGCGCGCAACTTTATCAGCAAAGATTTCCTCATTGTCAGGTGCAATCAAGGCACCTTGTCCTTCAATTAAAATAGATGCAGTGCCTAATTCAGCAATGCCAACAACAGGGGTACCCTGCGCCATTGCTTCCAGTAATACCAAACCTTGAGTCTCGCTTTTTGAAGAAAATACAAAAACATCCGCAGACTTATAGCAGTCATTTAGTGCGGTATTGCGATCCAAATAACCAATAAACTGCACATTGTCTTCAATTTTTAAAGTTGTCGCCAACTGATGTAGTGAACGCTCTGCTGGCCCTTCGCCTGCAACTACTAACAGCACACCGGGATACCGCTCTGCAAGTAACCTTGTCATCCTAAATAAAAATGGAATATTCTTTTCATAGGCAACACGACCAACATATAGCAGCATTGGACGATTATTATCAATACTATGCTGATCCTTAAACCTTAATCCATCTGCATTTGCAAAACTCGTATCTTGCAGTCCCGTAGGAATAACACTCGCTTTTGTATCGATGCCATAAGTTCTTAATACATCAAGCATGGGTTGAGATGGGACAACTAATGCATCCACCGCATTACACTGTTTCTTTGAAACCGTCCTGGCAATATATCGGGCTGTCCATTGTGGTATCCAAGGTAAATAATGATGGAGATAATCTTCAAAAAACGTATGATAGGTTTCCACACATGGAATCCCGAGTAGTCTGGACAGCCTTAGCCCTAAATAGTGTGCTACAAAGGGAGTATGAATATGAATGATATCGTAACCAGCTTTTTTAAGCTCTGGCAGCAGCTTTAGCGCTTTACCATACTTCATGAGCTTATCTTCTGGATCAAAATAAATACTTCTTGCGGCTACGCGTTTAATATGATGCTCTTTGACTTTATCAGCGCCATATTCTGGGGCTATCAAATCAACCTGATGACCCAAGCCAGTTAGTTGCTCAATAAACGTTTTAATGGATGTTGAAACGCCATTAACTCGCGGGAAATAAACATCTGAGATAAAAAGTATTTTCATACACAATAACAGTCATATTATGAATAACAACAGATGCTATAGATGCACTGTGACAGTTTGATGAATATGACAATAGTTTCACAATTACATTAACTTATGTCATTTAAGTTTCATAAAAGCATGTCAAATTATCACGCATGCAAAGACAGAAAATACTCAATAGCATTTGGTGGAGCTTACCACTGACATTATATTCTTTGGATGCTAATGCATGGGGCTTATACACGCATGTATTTTTTGCACAATCTTTACTGCTTGCTTCACCATTATTAGATAAACGCTTTAGAACAGCAATCAAACGGTTTCCTGAGTTGGTCATGGCAGGCGCATGTTTACCTGACCTTGCAGTTGTCTCGAAAAAATTTAAATCTACACATCAATGGCAGAAAGCGGAGTATTTAATTAATGCGGCGTCTACGGACGAAGAAACAGCTATTGCAATTGGCTATGCGAGTCATCTTTATGTAGATGTGATTGCACACAATCATTTTGTTCCTGCGCATGAAGCATTGTGGGAACACGAAACGATACTTACTCATATCGCTTCGGAATGGGCAATGGATGTACATATCCAAAAACTATTAGTTAAAACACCTGGGCAACTACTATCAAAATATGCAGCTTTAATGAGTCATTTTATTGCACCATGCTTTGAACACCCACAACGATATATACAAAGAAAATTAATCAAGCTTGCTTATGCTGATCGCTTATTAAGGTCGATTAAATTACCTGTTATGATCCATCAATGTATTAAACTAAATAACCGTGAAAAACATAAACATTTTGATTACTATATTGGCAAAACTCAACACGCGCTAAATGACTTTCATAAAGTTCTAAATGGACATCACCCGAATTGGCAACCAGAGCTCCATGCTAATAACGACATAACGCGTATCACAATGTGGCGTCAGCACTGCTTAGAAACTTTACATATCGACCATGCTGAACCGATTCGCTACTATAGCGCCCGTTGATATCGTGAAGATATCAGGCATTTTAGCAATAGCCAGTAATCAATAGCGCTTAGATTAAATAATATTCAAGGATATTAAAGCTAGTGCAGCACCAATCACGGCACCGGCAAGTACATCACTTGGATAATGCAACCCTAATACAACACGAGAAACCGCGACCATCAAACTGAATGGAATCACGAGCACTGCAAGTGATGGATAGTAAGCCAATGTCATACAGGCGAAGGCAGCAGCATGTAATGTGTGTCCTGAAGGAAAGCTAAAATAATCTAAAGGCTTACCTGTCAGTAATACATCTTGTAATACTTGATATGGTCTTGGGCGTAGTGTTTTTCCTTTTAACCACTTATAAACTAACGTACCTGACAAACCAGTGAGTGCAATATGAAGAACTGGTATCCATGCAGTACTACCCTGTACGATGAGTATCGCAACCAATAATGTATACCAAAAAACACCGTCGCCTAATCGGCTCATTAATCTAAACCAATCACGAATGATGCGATATTGGCTTGTATGACTAACTTTAACGCATAGAGCGCCATCAAGGTGATTCATACGATTCAAATACAAACGCATTCTATTTGTCATTACAACCTCCAAATACGAATTGGCTAGGTTGTCAGAATGCACCCATTACATGACAGGTATATGAAGCTCTTATGAATATTTTATGATGAAAAGGAAGTTTATATCAATTTAAACAATGATTTATACTGTTTTCAGTTTACTTTGTTGTTCAACTACCGTAGCAAGCTGCTCCGCCAACTTCTGGACAAGTTTTGCATCTTGGCCTTCCACCATCACACGAATTTTAGGCTCTGTACCAGATGCACGTAAAAGCACTCTACCAGTATCCTTAAGCTGCGCCTCCACTTTACTAACGGCAGCTTGAATCTCTGCGTTAGACAGGTCTAGCTTTTGTTTGGTCGTCACATTAATTAAAACTTGTGGGTAAAGCTTAAGCGCCTCGCCCATTTGTTTTAGCGTTTTACCGCTTTGTTTTAAGGCAATCAATACTTGTAGTGCTGAAATGATGCCATCGCCACTGGTATGTTTATCCAGTGTCAATATATGACCTGAATTTTCTCCTCCAAGTGACCAGTTTTTCTCATTGAGCAATTCGAGTACGTAACGATCACCTACCTTTGCACGCGCAAACGGAATTTGGTGTTTTTGCATAGCATGTTCAAATGCCAGGTTTGTCATCAGTGTTCCAGCAACACCGCCCTTCAGCTGGCCTTTGCCATACAATCCTAGGGCAATAATATAGAGCAATTGGTCGCCATCAAGTAGGTTACCTTCCGCATCAACCATTAATACGCGGTCGCCATCACCATCAAATGCAATGCCTAAATCAGCTTGGTGTTCTACGACAGCTTTTTGTAAAGCCTGCGGGTGGGTAGAACCGATATCCAAGTTAATGTTTAAACCATTTGGTGTATTACCAATAGCAATAACATCTGCGCCTAATTCGTGAAAAACTGGTGGCGCCACATGATAGGTAGCACCGTTTGCACAATCTAATACAATCTTTAATCCCCGCAGGTTCATATCATTAGGGAAAGTACTCTTGCAAAATTCAATATAGCGGCCTGCTGCATCATCAATGCGCTTGGCTTTACCAAGTTCTGCTGACTCCATCACTTGCATAGGCTTTTCTAGTTCTGCTTCAATAGCATGCTCAATGTCATCATCTAATTTGGCACCTTCACTAGAAAAAAACTTTATACCATTATCATAGTAAGGATTGTGTGAGGCAGAAATTACTATCCCAGCTTGCAGCCTAAGCGCACGCGTCAAATAGGCAACTGCTGGCGTAGGCATTGGTCCAGTCAACAAGGTCTTAGCACCTGCCGCTGTCAAACCAGCTTGTAATGCTGCTTCCAGCATATAACCAGATATGCGTGGATCTTTACCGATTAATACAGAAGGGTGTGCATCTTTTGCTAAATTACTTTGCAACCCAACAAAAACACGCCCAGCAGCATAACCTAGACGCATCACAAATTCTGGTGTTATAGGATATTCCCCCACTTTGCCACGTATCCCATCTGTTCCAAAATATTTTTTTGCCATGATGACTTATTCCTGTTCTTTATTTATATATTATTTATTCAACTACCATTATGTCATCAGCACAATAATAGCGACTACAACGACCAATATAACAATCTGCACTACACGCTCTTGGGACAGCCCTTCTGGCTTATTGCTGTCAAAAGCCTCTTTTATATCAGGATGCGTGTTGATATAGGTTTCAACTGCTAGCTTTGCTTCCTTCAAACCGACACCGTTTTCTTCACGAAATAGCTTGATTGCTTGAATCTTTTTTCCTTGTTTGATTTCATCAATCACCGCCTCTGTAAAATTCATCATAAACCTCCACACAAGCTACAAGATAGCTGCTACTACTTTTAATGCCTCAACAGTTGCTTTAACATCATGAACTCTTACTATATTTGCACCTCGCATTGCTGAAATAACTGCAGCAGCAATACTTGCATACAATCGTGCATCCACATCATTGCCAGTGACCTGCCCGAGGACAGACTTGCGTGACAAGCCAACTAATAAGGGATAATCAAGCGAAGCGAAGTGTTTTAATTGTTTTACTAGCGTAATATTGTGCTCTCGTGTTTTCCCAAAGCCAAACCCTGGATCCAACATAATGCGATCTTTTTGAATACCTGCCTCTATACAAGCAGCGACTCTAGCTAATAAGAAATCGGCCACTTCTGACACGACATCAGTATAGGTAGGATTTACTTGCATGGTTTGTGGTTTGCCTTGCATATGCATCAAACAAACGCCAGTGTCATAATTAGCAACAATGCTTAAGGCACCATCTTCTTGGAGCGCTCGGACGTCATTGACAATACTAGCTCCTGCTTGCAGTGCGGCTTGCATTACCTGTGGCTTGTAAGTATCAATAGAAACTGGAACAGCTAGCCCACCAGCAACGAGTGCCTCAATCACCGGTATCACTCGATCTAACTCTTCTTGTAACCCAACTGGTGTTGCATTAGGTCTAGTAGATTCGCCACCGATATCTAAGATATCAGCACCTTCTTCGACCAACTTTAATGCATGTTGTACTGCCTTATTAGTATTGGAAAAGTTTCCCCCATCAGAGAACGAGTCAGGCGTTACATTGACAATACCCATGACATTTGGGCGAGATAGATCTAATTTAAATTGTCCGCATTTAAGTTTCATAAAAATAAAGGCTAGCTATTTATTAGCCAGCCCTTATTTTAACTCAAGCCTGAATATGTATTTAACTTATTCGTTTTTTGTTGTCGGTTGTGGTTTTGGATTCACAGTTGTGCCAGCCCCACCTGACCCCGTCGGTTTGGTCGTTGACTGCCTAGGTTTAGGTTCACGAACAGGTCTTCCTGCCATGATGTCATTAATCTGATCAGCATCAATCGTCTCATACTCCATCAATGCGGCAGTCATTGCTTCCACTTTGTCACGATTATCTTCGATTAACTTACGTGCAATGGCATACTGTTCGTCAAGAATGCGTCGAATTTCTGCATCAACTTTCTGTTGTGTTGCTTCAGAAATTGTTTTTGCACTCATGCTCCCGAAAAATGAGTCTTGCTCATCACCTACATAAACCATGGTACCCAATGCATCACTCATTCCATACTTAGTTACCATGTCTCTTGCTAATTTAGTAGCACGCTCAAAATCATTTGATGCACCAGTAGACATTTGATTAACAAAAACCTCTTCAGCAATCCGTCCACCAAACAAGATTGATATTTCTTCGAGCATTTTGTCTTTGTAATTACTAATACGGTCAAACTCTGGCAGTTGCCATGTTAAACCTAGCGCCCAGCCTCTTGGCATAATGGTGACCTTATGAACGGGGTCTGCTTTTGGCAATAATTTAGCAACAACTGCATGACCAGACTCATGATAGGCAGTATTACGACGCTCTTCTTCGCGCATGACCATCGATCTACGCTCGGGACCCATATAAATTTTGTCTTTTGCATCCTCAAAGTCTTGCATATCAACTGTACGCTTATTACGACGTGCAGCAAATAACGCAGCCTCATTCACCAGGTTAGCCAAATCTGCCCCGCTAAACCCTGGGGTGCCCCGTGCCAAAATATCTGCTTTAACATCTGGATCAATAGGTACCTTGCGCATATGCACCAATAAAATTTGCTCCCTGCCTTTAATGTCAGGTAGACCTACCATCACTTGTCGGTCAAAACGACCTGGACGAAGCAAAGCTTTATCTAATACATCTGCGCGGTTAGTTGCTGCTATCACAATCACTCCTGAGCTTGCTTCAAAACCATCCATCTCGACTAGTAACTGATTTAATGTTTGCTCACGCTCATCATTGCCACCACCAGTGCCAGAGCCACGACTGCGACCAACCGCATCAATTTCATCGATGAAAATAATACAAGGTGAATTTTTCTTGGCTGTCTCAAACATATCACGTACACGTGAGGCACCGACACCAACAAACATTTCTACAAAGTCTGAACCAGAAATAGTAAAGAATGGCACTTTAGCCTCGCCAGCAATCGCACGCGCTAATAGTGTTTTACCAGTACCAGGAGGTCCAACCATCAAAACGCCACGCGGTATACGACCACCCAATTTTTGGAATTTGCCAGGATCCTTAAGAAAATCAACTAGCTCGGTCACCTCTTCTTTTGCTTCATCGCAGCCAGCTACATCCGCAAATGTTGTTTGATTATTAGTTTCATCAAGTTGTCTTGCTTTACTTTTGCCGAATGAAAATGGTCCACCGCCTTTACCACCACCTTGCATTTGGCGCATGAAGAATATCCATACACCGATCAGTAGTATCATTGGGAACCAAGACATAAAAATTTCTAGCAGTAGCGAACGTTGCTCTTCTGCCTTTGCCTCTACTTCTACGTTGTATTTCAGTAGATCGCTGACCATCCATAAGTCATTCGGTGCATAAGTACTGAATGTTTTATTGTCAATCGTGGTTCCTCGAATAACCCGCCCATCAATTTGAACCTTTGCAACTTTTCCTGCTTTGACATTCTCCATAAATTGAGAATACACAATCTGGCTAGAGGCCTTGTTAGGATTGCTAAACTGCTGAAACACGGTCATTAGTACCAATGCAACAGCAATCCAAATTGCAATATTTTTTGCGATATTATTCACTAGCTTCTTCCTTATTCAACCTGATAAATATTTGCTTTGTAGACAAACATTATCGTAATTCACATTCTTTCTGCACAACAAACCCAGACGTATTCATTTCTTGCCAAGCCCTAGTAAATAGACTTCACTACTCCGACCGCGTGAAGCTTTAGGCTTCCTTGTTACTACTTTATCAAACTCTGATCGCATCCGCTTAACAATATCATCAAATCCGCTGCCGATGAAAACTTTGACTAAAAAATTTCCACTAGGTTTCAACCACTGTTGGCTAAATTCTAAAGCCAATTCCGTTAAGTGGACCGCGCCAGCCTGATCTGCATCTTTGACACCACTTATATTGGGGGCCATGTCAGCAATCACAAGGTCAACAGGCTTATTATTAAGCTTTTCTTCTAGCGCACCTAAAACTGATTGCTCGCGAAAGTCACCCTGTATAAACTCTACACCTGGAATAGCATGCATGTCCAATAAATCTAAACCAATAACCCTACCTTGCCCTTTGAGGCGCTGCTTAACTACTTGGCACCAACTACCTGGCGCAGATCCTAAATCGACAACTGTCATGCCTGGCTTAATGAGCTTATCTTTGTCATCTATTTCCATCAGCTTATAAGCTGCACGAGCACGGTAGCCCTCTTTTTGCGCACGCTTAACGAACTCGTCATTAACGTGTTCTTGCATCCAAGCTTTACTACGACTACTGAGTTTCATGTTTATTATATGAATTCATGATAAAATTCATCCTGTCTTATAGCACCTTAAAAGCACGCCAATTCATGAAATTAACCCCTAAACAAATCAGCCATCTGCGCGGTTTAGCCCACAACTTAAACCCTGTTGTCATGATTGGCAATCAAGGCCTCACCGAAAACATCATCAAAGAGGTCGAGGTCAGTCTAAATGCGCACGAACTAATTAAAATTAAGGTTGCAGGAGATGATAGAGATGCGCGAAAAGCAATATATCAATCTATCTGTGATCAAACGAATGCCATCGCTGTTCATCATATTGGTAAGCAACTTGTCATTTACCGCCCTAGTGAGACTGTAAAAGAAAAGCATAAAATCCATATCCCTAGATTATAACTTTCATCATTTACAAATTATTGGCGTTTATGTAGTAATACCAAGATACCGCCCAACAGACATTCGATAAGATAAATCACTCCTGAAACAGCATGCCATGCTGAAAACTCAGCTGCATACGCACTCTGCATTACATTCTGTGGGTAAGCTACTACCTTCAATTGTGCTAGGTGTGCCTGAATACCAAAATAACCTACTAGGATTAACACTATCATTACTACAATAATCCGTACATCATATTGCTTTAAACAGCTAACACCCTTTTCTAACAACTGTTGCATGACTAGAAAAGCGCCACTCGCCAACCCAATATAGCTCACTGCAGTAAATAAATGGCCAGCAACATGACCTGCTAACTGGCTATCCTCAATCGTTTTAAACAGAATATTGGCACTTAAGCCTGTCATCCATAGACTTCCTATCCAAAATGTCAGGATAATAAGTGCAAGCTTACGTAACATATCAGATGTATAACACCTCTAGCACTTCGTACTCTTTAACACCGCCAGGTGCCGCAACTTCTGCAATTTCACCCTCATATTTCCCAATCAGTGCACGTGCAATCGGCGAAACGACAGAAATCTTACCTTGTTTGATATCTGCCTCATCTTCTCCAACGATTTGGTATTTTTTTTCATCACCCGTTTCAAGGTCTTCACAACGAACCGTTGCACCAAACACCACACGCCCATCAGCATTAAGGGTTTTGGGATCAATAACCTGCATATTCGAAAGTTTGCCTTCCAATTCTGCTATTCGGCCTTCGATGAAACTCTGCTTTTCTTTCGCAGCCTCATACTCAGCATTCTCGGATAAATCACCTTGTGCTCTTGCTTCAGCTATCGCTTGAATGACGTTAGGTCTATCTTCTGACCTTAGGCGTTGCAACTCTTGTTTTAGCAACTCCGCTCCATGCAATGTAACTGGAATTTGATTAACTGCCATAACGAACCTTTATAAAAAATAAACCACACTCGCCTGAGCGTGGTTTTTATATCACCCTGAAAGAATTAGTTTATTTTACGCAAGCCTTTTGTGCAAGTCTTGTATAGATTCCACATGTAACTCCTGCATATAGGCCATGCCAATACAAGCTGCCTTCGCACCAGCTAATGTAGTGTAATAAGTGACTTTATTCTGTAAAGCGCTACGTCTAATTTCATAGGAATCTGCTACTGCTTTTTTATCCTCTGTGACGTTAACAATAAAATCAATCTCATTATTTTTTATCATATCCACAACATGTGGGCGCCCTTCAGCCACCTTATTAACGGCTTGTACCGTTAATCCATTATCGACTAATGTTCTTGCTGTACCCTTCGTAGCAACCAAGTCGAAACCTAATTTCGCCAGATCCTGTGCAATATCAACAACATTCTGATGATCTTCATTACGCACACTAATAAATGCTTTCCCGCCCTGGGGTAACTTCACAGATGCGCCCAACTGTGACTTTACAAACGCTTCTGCAAATGTGCTACCTACCCCCATCACTTCGCCTGTTGATTTCATTTCAGGGCCAAGAATGGTATCGACTCCTGGGAATTTAATGAATGGGAAAACGGCTTCTTTAACAGAGTAATATGGTGGTACTGTTTCTTTCGTTACACCTTGTGAGTGTAAGCTCTTGCCAGCCATACAACGCGCCGCGATTTTAGCTAAAGGTAAACCACAGGCTTTTGAAACAAAAGGCACCGTGCGAGAAGCACGTGGGTTCACCTCAAGAACGTAAACGGTTTCTCCTTGAATCGCGAATTGCACATTCATTAAACCTTTTACCCCTAATGCTTTAGCCATTTTAATAGTTTGAATCCTGAGCTCATCTTGTAATGCAGCGCTCAAACTATATGGCGGCAATGAGCAGGCCGAATCGCCTGAGTGAACGCCCGCTTGCTCTATATGCTGCATAATGCCGCCTATGAGAACATCCTCACCGTCGCAAATTGCATCAACATCGACTTCTACCGCATCGTTCAAAAAGCGGTCCAAAAGTACAGGAGAGTCATTAGAAACTTTAACAGCCTCGCGCATATAACGTTCAAGTTGACTTTGTTCTTGGACGATTTCCATTGCCCGACCACCAAGCACATAACTTGGGCGCACCACCAACGGGTAACCTATTTCTTCAGCTAGCCGAATAGCCTCTTCAGGTGCACGCGCTGTGCGATTAGGTGGCTGTTTGAGATCTAGTTCGCCTAACATTTGTTGGAAGCGCTCGCGGTCTTCTGCGCAATCAATCGCATCTGGGGTAGTACCAATAATTGGCACACCAGCTTTTTCTAGTGCACGCGCAAGTTTTAATGGCGTTTGCCCACCATATTGAACAATCACACCAACTGGTTTTTCCAAATGAACAATTTCAAGCACATCTTCTAGTGTCACAGGCTCAAAATATAGTCGATCTGAAGTATCGTAATCAGTTGATACTGTCTCAGGGTTGCAGTTGACCATAATAGTTTCATAACCATCTTCGCGCATTGCAAAAGCAGCATGTACACAGCAGTAATCAAACTCTATACCCTGCCCTATGCGATTAGGCCCGCCACCAAGCACCATAATCTTTTTCTTATCACTTGGCTCTGATTCACATTGCTCATCATACGTAGAGTACATATAGGCTGTATCGGTTGAAAATTCTGCAGCACAGGTATCTACACGCTTGTATACTGGACGCACATTCAAGGCTTGTCGATAAGCTCGAACAGCATGCTGATCTGTGTCTAGCAGTTTGGCTAGTCGCATATCAGAGAAACCAGCACGCTTGAGTTGATACAAAGCATCTTTGTCCAGATCCGCAATATGTTTTCCTTCCAACGCTTTTTCACGCTGAATAATGTCTTCAATCTGCGATAGAAACCATGGGTCAATTTTGCTGATATTAAAAACTTCAGAAATCGTCATTCCCATTCTAAAGGCATCACCAACGTACCAAATGCGCTCTGATCGTGGCTCACCTAATTCTTTTACGATTACATCCATGTCCTTGGTTAAGCTATCCAAACCATCAACACCAACCTCTAATCCACGCAAGGCTTTTTGGAATGACTCTTGGAAGTTACGCCCTATGGCCATGACTTCGCCGACAGACTTCATTTGCGTTGTTAAGCGGCTATCTGCTTGCGGAAACTTTTCAAATGCGAATCGAGGGATTTTAGTCACTACATAGTCAATTGAAGGTTCGAAAGAAGCAGGTGTTTGTCCACCTGTAATTTCATTCCTCAATTCATCTAGTGTATAGCCAACTGCAAGCTTGGCAGCTACTTTGGCGATCGGGAAACCAGTTGCTTTAGAAGCAAGCGCAGACGATCTAGAAACACGTGGATTCATTTCAATGACAATCATGCGGCCATCTTCAGGGTTAATCGCAAACTGTACATTTGAACCGCCCGTGTCAACGCCGATTTCACGCAAAACAGCCAATGAAGCATTACGCATGATTTGATATTCTTTATCAGTCAGTGTTTGCGCTGGCGCAACAGTAATAGAGTCTCCAGTGTGGACACCCATCGGGTCTAGATTTTCAATAGAGCAGATGATGATGCAGTTATCAGCAGAGTCTCGCACCACTTCCATTTCGTACTCTTTCCAACCCAGCATGGACTCTTCAATCAAGAGTTCATTGGTAGGGGATGCCTCTAGACCACGCTCACAAATTGATACAAACTCTTCACGGTTATAGGCAATGCCACCACCACTCCCACCCATTGTAAAAGATGGTCTGATAATAGCCGGAAAGCCAATATTGGCTTGCACTTGTAACGCCTCTTCCATGCTGTGGGCAATAGCTGACCGTGCAGATCCCAGACCAATCTTATCCATTGCCTCTTTGAATTTCTGACGATCCTCTGCTTTGTCAATCGCCTCTTTAGAAGCGCCAATCAACTCTACATTATATTGCTTAAGTACACCATGTCTATCTAGGTCTAAAGCGCAGTTCAATGCTGTTTGGCCACCCATGGTCGGCAACAATGCATCTGGTTTTTCTTTAGCGATAATTTTCTCAATCACACGCCAATTGATTGGCTCAATATAGGTAGCATCAGCCATTTCTGGGTCAGTCATGATTGTTGCTGGATTAGAGTTAACCAGAATAACGCGGTAGCCCTCTTCACGTAAAGCTTTACAAGCTTGTGCCCCAGAATAATCGAACTCGCATGCTTGTCCAATCACAATTGGACCAGCACCAATAATTAATATTGATTTAATATCTGTACGCTTAGCCATTAGCCAGCCTTCCTTTCTTGCATCAAGCTAATGAAGCGATCAAACAAATAACTCATTTCTGTCGGCCCCGGACTAGCCTCAGGATGGCCTTGAAAACTAAATGCGGGCTTGTCTTGCAACGCAATACCTTGCAAGCTACCATCAAACAATGAGACGTGAGTTGTTTTAACATTTGATGGAAGGCTTTGTTGATCTACCGCAAAACCATGATTCTGACTTGTAATATAAACACGTTTATTCTCTATATCTTGCACAGGGTGATTAGCACCATGATGCCCAAATTTCATTTTTATTGTTTTAGCACCAGTTGCAAGTGCTAGCAGTTGATGCCCTAAACAAATCCCGAACATTGGTATATCGGTCTCAAGCAATGCCTTAATTGCCTTAATTGCATAATCACATGGCTCTGGATCGCCTGGCCCATTCGATAAAAAGATACCGTCTGGTTTATGTTTAAGCACCTCTTCGGCTGTCGTTTGTGCTGGCACAACTGTTACTTTGCAGCCCCGGCTAACCAGCATACGCAGAATATTGCGCTTCACGCCATAATCAAAGGCAACCACATGGTATTGCTTTTCTTCTGGTGCAACAAAACCTTTGCCTAACACCCACTCCCCTTCGGTGTATTCGAATTCAGTTTTACAGGTCACGACTTTTGCCAAATCCATACCAGCTAGTCCAGGAAACTGTTTTGCTAAACCTAAGGCTTGATCAGCATCTTCCCCGACAAGAATGCAGCCTGCTTGTGCACCTTTCTCTCGTAATGTACGCGTTAATTTACGTGTATCAATATCTGCTATTGCAACTACATTATTTGCAACCAAATAATCAGAGAGTGACTGTTCACTACGGAAATTGCTTGCCAACAAAGGCAAATCCCTAATAACCAAACCTGCTGCACACACTTGATTTGATTCGACGTCTTCGCCGTTAGTACCGACGTTACCGATATGAGGGTAAGTAAGTGTAACAATCTGCTCAGTGTATGAAGGATCAGTAAGTATTTCTTGGTATCCAGTCATTGACGTATTAAAAACGACTTCACCAACACTATGTCCAGCAGCACCAATTGAAGTGCCGCGAAACACTGTTCCATCTGCTAACACTAATATTGCTTGTGTTTTCTCTACAGGGCGTGTTTGAGACAATTCGGGCTCCTTAATATCGTTGTTACATTGCGTTTTGTGCGCACGTTGCAGCACTTAATAACCAGTGCAGGTGCTAGACATGCAAAACGGGAAAAGTGATGTACTCTTCCCGTTTCAAGAATTGACGAATTATAGCGGAACTAGACTGTTCTATCAAGCTCAGCTAACTGCTGATTATGCCAACTTTTAAGAAATAATTGAGCGCATATTGCGCCGATTAAAGCAACGAACATATCCCATTGCGTATCCCAAACATCGCCTTGCGTCCCCAAAAAGTCTATCGCTGCGCCACCTGCGATAACAGCTACCCACCACTCAATAAATTCGTAACAAGCACTGATACTTAGACAGATACAACATACAATAAAAAACTGCCAGCCGTCTTTGACAACATGTTTGCGACATAGTATTTCACGTGCAATGATTGCTGGAACAAAGCCTTGAAAAAAATGACCAACACGATCATAGTAGTTACGGTCTAAACTATAGGTGTCGCGGAGCCAATTAAATAAAGGAACTTCAGCATAAGTATAATGCCCACCAATCATAAGAATGACGGCATGTAATAAAATCAAACCATACAGCAAATGTGTTAATGGAAAAACTTTATATGTCATGACCAGAATGGGTAACGCTAACACAGCAGGTAGCACTTCCAAAAACCAGGTCATTCGGTCATATGGGTTGATTGCAGACCAAGCAAATACAACCATAAATATGAAAAGCAGAAAAAGGTAAAAACGAACTGGCTGCTTAATAGAAGAGTTCAATTATCTTATCGCGTATTAACTTGCTTTAAATCCTAACACATCACGCATGTCATATAACCCTGTGGACTTTTGTGATAAGAACTTTGCTGCTCTTAACGCGCCCAGTGCAAACGTTGCACGACTACTCGCTTTATGCGTGATCTCAACACGCTCACCAGTGCCAGCATAAATTACTGTATGGTCTCCGACAACGTCTCCGCCACGCAAAGTGGCAAAGCCTATTTTGCCTGCCTCTCTCTCCCCAGTAACCCCTTCACGCGTATAGATGGCACAATCTTTCAAATCTTTGCCAAGCCCTTGCGCAGCAGCTTCGCCTAAGCGCAAGGCCGTACCTGAAGGTGCATCTACTTTATGTCGATGATGCATTTCTACCACTTCAATATCATAGCCTTCTTTTAGCACTTTAGCCGCTTGCTCTACCAAATTAATGAGCAAAGTAACACCAACACTCATATTCGGTGCAAACACAATCGGCACTATTTTGGCAGCTTCTTCTATTTGCAGTTTTTCTTGTTCTGTGAAGCCTGTTGTACCAATCACCATTTTTACACCAGCCTGTTGGCAAGCGCTTAGATACTGCATGGCAGCCTCTGGTCGAGTAAAGTCGATGAGTACATCTGCATTTTGCAGTGCAGCATCAAGGTCATAGGTTACTTCCACGCCTGACTGTATACCAAACTGCGCACCAGCGTCTTGACCAATCATATTGCTACCTTCACGATCAATAGCAGCATGCAGTGTAAGCGCATCATCGGCAAATACACCCTCTAGCAACGCCAAGCCCATACGCCCGGAAACCCCTGTAATCACGACTTTTGTTTTCATTACTTTTGCTCTTTAACGTTTAGAACCCTATTTTTTCTAGCATGCGCTCAAAGAAATCGGGTTGCTCTTCGATTACATCCTCATTGCTTTCTTTAAGCTCTTGGACAACACTTTTATCCGTTTCAGCTTCAATTTGTTCTGGTTGTTCTTCTTGCATCCTAGAAGTATCTAATTGATTATCCATGATAAATACTTTTGTTTTACCAGCTCCTGTATTTCTAGGCTTTGGTTGCTCTTTCACTGGCAGCGTATCGCTATTTACACTATCAGCAACTGGTGGCTCCAATGCTGGTTTACTTTGTTCAGCAGATTCTTGCACCTTAGTAGATGTAGTTTCATCCGTTACCGCTTCTGGTGAAGGCTCTACTGTTTCTGATCCAGATGTTAGTTCTGCAGATCCTTCTGGCTGTGCTGTCACAGGCGGAACTACTGGCACAGGTACAGCCAGTATGGAAGCAGGCGACTCACCTTCATCAGCAGAGGAAGGTTTGTCAGCATCAGGGGGCACTTCTGTATCAGCATCAGACGGTCTTACTTGTGCCGGGTCAACTGCTTCAATATCAGGTTTTTCGATAGGCTCAATCACTGGTGCTTTAGGGTCAACAGCCTCAGTTTTCGTATCCTCCGGCGTTGCTTTCGCCTTAGCTTCGGCTTCCAATTGCTTTTTGACATCCTCTGCTGTCTGACCTTTTGGCACCACATCACCTCTAACGCGCACCAGCAAATCGTTCTCAAAGTCCAGAATAACTCGCCTTTGATTAACGATTTCACCCTGTTTACGCAGCTGATAAAAGTAGTCCCATCGATTGGAGTGAAAACTATCAACCAATAACGGTGTACCCAAAATAAACCTTACTTGAGATTTAGTCATGCCTGGACGCAACTTAAGCAACATTTCTGATGTAAGGACATTGCCTTGTTGAATATCCATCTTGTAGGGCTTAATTGTGGGAATGGCGGCGCCACATCCAAGTAAACTGATTGTTACAATTAATGTAAACAATCTTAAAAAAATATGCATAGTGTTGTATGTAAGGAAGACATCGATATGAATTGGCGTTAATATACCACGATGGCGAAGCGCCTTAAACTAAAAAGTGGAAGAAAAGTAAGTGAGGAACTATGCACGATCAAAAAGATTTAAAGAATGCCGGATTGAAAGCAACGCTGCCTAGATTGAAAATTTTAGAGTTGTTTGAAAAAAGTGATGAGCGACACTTATCGGCCGAGGATGTTTACAAAGTATTACTGAACGCAGGAGACGATGTCGGTCTTGCCACAGTATACCGTGTATTGACTCAATTTGAAGATGCCGGTTTACTTGTTCGCCACCACTTTGAAAGTGGCAAAGCTGTTTTTGAACTTAATGAAGGTGAACATCATGACCACATAGTCTGCGTGAAATGCGGTCGCGTGGAAGAGTTTTATGATGAAGAGATTGAACGCAGGCAAAAAGAAGCGGCTGAATCTCGTGGCTTTAAAATGCAAGAGCACTCATTAATGATTTATGGCATCTGTGAAAAATGTAATTAGCATTTTCATTCATTAAAGTAACAAGGAAGCCTTTGTGTCAGATTTATTAATTTACAGGCCAGCAATTATTCGTTTTGCATTAGCCATCACACTTGCCCTATTTATAACAGGGTGTGGTACAAACCCTGTGACAAAAAAAACAGAGTTTCAATTTGTATCGCAGGATAAAGAAATCGCTATCGGTGAGCAAAATTATTCACCAGCACGCCAATCCCAAGGTGGGGACTATGATATTGATCCCAATCTTAGTGCTTACGTACAGGAAGTTGGCAATCGATTGGCTGCTGTTTCCGATAGGCCAGACCTTCCCTATGAGTTTGTCGTCATCAATGACTCAGTGCCCAATGCATGGGCAATGCCTGGTGGCAAAATAGCATTTAATAGAGGCTTACTATATGAGCTAAATAGCGAGGCGGAGCTAGCTGCCGTGATGGGTCATGAAATCGTACATGCAGCTGCTAGACATGGTGCAAAGAGCATGGAGCGCGGTATCTTATTGCAAGCGGGCATGATTGCTGTCGGTATTGGCGCACAAAATTCTGACTATGGAAATCTTATCGTAGGTAGTTCGCAGTTAGGTGCGCAATTAATATCCAGTAAATATGGCCGTGATGCCGAGAGCGAGTCTGACTATTACGGTATGCTCTATATGAAAAAAGCTGGTTATGACCCCGCTGCTGCTGTCACGCTACAAGAAACTTTCGTGCGTTTGAGTGAAGGCAAAAAAAGTGACTTCATTTCTGGTCTATTTGCAAGTCACCCACCTTCACCTGAGCGCGTTGCGGCTAATAAGGCGACGCTAGCTAAAGTTGGAGCTGGCGGTGAGTTAGGTAAAGAAAACTATGCTAAGAAAACCAATCGCTTAAGAGCAACCCAAGGCGCCTATGAAGCCTATGACAAAGCAGTTGCGGCATTAAAGAAAAACGACACTGAAACAGCTTCAACGCTTGCTAAAAAAGCAATCGCGATAGAACCACGCGAAGCACGCTTTCAAGAACTGCTTGGCGATATAGCACTGACTAAAGAAAAACCAGAAACAGCGCTTAATTACTACGCAAAAGCAATCAAAATGCAGCCAGACTACTTTAAGCCGCATATACAAAGTGGCATTGCGCTCTTTAATTTGGGCAAGAAAAAAGAAGCTGAGCCATATTTAAAACGTGCTAATGAATTACTCCCAACAGCGCCAGGACATGCATTGCTCGGCCAGATTGCTGAAGAGCGTGGCGACACAAACCTTGCACTACAACATTATCAAGTAGCGGCCAGCTCTAACTCGCCTATTGGCAAAGAAGCCTCGGCACGGATGATGCGTCTAGATTTTCCTAAAAATCCCGGTAAATATTTACGGTCAGGCGTACTTGCTGATAACAATGGTAATCTATATGCAGTTGTAGAAAACAATGCGGCATTAGCGATAGAGGGTGTTCAAGTTAGGGTTGTGCAATACAATCCTCAGACAGGTCGTGCAATTTCACAAAGTCGTCCATTATTAATTAGAGGAACGATTGAATCTGGTAAGCGTGGTCAAGTAGGTGTTGGTGTAAGAATCAACGACCCACAAGAAGCAAGATTTTACAAAGTCGCTGTTGAATCTGCAAAACTGGTAGATTAATAAATAAATACTTAGGCTCAATGCCAATAAACTAGGGGGCGTGATGAAGATTTTAAACTTTATTATATTGATTGTATTTGCTGGACTGATTATTTTTGCTGTCTCAAACTGGCATGCGATTATTACCCCTATCCCCTTATCACTAGTCTTTACGGAAGCAAATGCGCCACTTGGGCTGATTTTGTTGACGATTACGGGCTTACTTGCTCTGCTCTTTCTGGGTTTTGTCGTATACATGCAGTCATCTACACTTATGCTTAGAAAGCGGCTCAACAAAGAATTGGAAGCACAGCGCAAATTGGCAGACGAAGCAGAGGCTTCTCGTATTACAGAATTAAAAAACTATTTACAAGCTGAGTTACAGCAACTATCAAATCAGAATGCTGATATCCATCAAAAAACTACGGACAAGATTACCAATCTGGAAACTACACTTAAAGCTGTAATGGAAGAGACAGGTTCGACACTAACAGCCTATATCGGTGAGGTCGAAGATAAACTTGAAAAGAAATTAGGCTAAATAAATTCATCCTTGATGGCACTTCAATGAGGCTGGCCTAATTAGTCAAACCCAGCATCTCTTTTGCATGACGACGGGTTGCTTCTGAAATATCCAAACCACCTGACATTCTCGCAATTTCCTCAACACGATCGGGTTCGCTCAGCAATCTAATATGGCTGATTGTAGCCCCATTCTCCTGCGTCTTAGTCACTTGTAAGTGCTGCGCGGCTTGTGCAGCAACTTGCGCTAAGTGGGTAATGACTAATACTTGACGGTTTTGACCAAGCTGCTTGAGGAGTTTTCCAACGACTTCAGCGACACCGCCGCCAATACCGACGTCAACCTCATCAAAGATCATACAAGGTACACTACCTTGAGCAGCAGTCGTGACATGTAGTGCTAGACTGATACGTGATAACTCACCACCCGATGCCACCTTATTTAAAGGGCGTGGTTCAACACCAGCATGTCCAGCCACCATAAATCCAACTTGCTCCAATCCATATGCAGATGGCTCGCAAGCCTCCAATGCTACACTAAACTGCCCCCCACTTAGCGACAAGCGCTGCATTTCATCAGTAATTTTACTACTTAAGATTTTAGCTGACTGATGACGAGCGTCACTAAGTAGCTTAGCGGATTGCATATACGCCTCAAAAGCACTTTTCACTGATTTGGCTAAAGCACCATCGTTACCAAAGCTTTCAAGTTGAATCATTCTCTCCTGAGATGATTGTAATAAATCTGATAAGTCTTCAGGCCGTATACGATATTTCCGCGAGATGCTATGAACCAACTGTATGCGGGACTCAACTTCTAGCAGCCTTTCAGGCTCCATATCGCCATGCTGAAGATAACGTTTAAGGCTTCGCGCAGCCTCTTGCAGTTGTATAACAGTGGAATCAATGATTTCAGCTGCTTCTTTTAAGTCACTATCTAACTCAACCAAACCCGTCAGTTTCTGCTGTATATGGATTAGCATGGATTGCGCATCAGGCTCACCTTCACTAGCTAATTGCAAGCAGGCTTCTACTCCAGCAATAAGTTCTGCATAATTACTTAGACGACTGTGCTCCTGTTGTAGCTCAAGCCACTCCTCCATCACAAAGTTCAATTGCGTCAGTTCGCGTACTTGATCACGCAATTCAGCTAGTTCGTCAGCATATGCTTGTGCGTTTTTCTCAATTTCCAATTGCTGGAGATGTAACTTGTGCCATGACCTGTAGAGCACAGCAACTTGTTTAGCCAGTCCATCGCTACCAGAAAACTCATCCAATATTTGCCTTTGTGTATCAATACTCAGCAGAGAGTGATGCGCATTCTGACTATAAATATCGACGAGAAATACACCTAATTCACGCAACTGTCCAACCGTCGCTGCTGCTCCATTAATAAAACCGCGGCTACGACCATCACTATAGATCACACGTCGCAAAATGAGACCATCAACAGCATCTATTTCATTTTCAGCTAGCCAAGCCTGCGCATCTTTATTTTGGTGCACATCGACTGTCAAGCTAATATCAGCTTTATCACAACCTTTTCTCACTACATCGCCATCGTTGCGAGCACCCAAAGCAAGTGAAAGTGCGTCGATTAAAATGGATTTTCCAGCGCCGGTTTCACCCGTGAGCGTGGTAAAGCCTTGGCTAAACTCCAAATTCAGCTGTGCAACAATTACAAAATTTTGGATGGATAATGCTTGTAACATAAATTAATTGTTCAATTCTTCAGTTGCTCTATTTTGAGTCACCATTCAACATTTAGCGCTTACTACTAAGACAAGGGAACCAATTATAGTAAAGAAACAATGCCTTAATTATGAGTAATAAGTACAGGATAACTAGCCCCAATGGAGTTTATTACGCAACATATCATAATAACAATAACCGCTTGGATGTAACAAAGTCACCGCCTCATTTGCGCGTTCAACTTTGACATAATCACCTAGTTTTAAAGCCAGTTGATACTGCCCATCAAAACTAATTTGAGCGTCATCTACTTGCATCAAAGTCACTTGTATTTTTGAGTCGCTGTTGACAGCAAACGGCCGATTGCTGAGTGTATGTGGACATATGGGCACTAATGCGATGGCATCCAGCGCCGGGTGTAAAATGGGGCCTCCAGCTGATAAAGAGTATGCTGTAGTGCCAGTTGGCGTGCTAACAATCAGTCCATCTGAGCGTTGTTTATGTACGAAATTTCCATCAATTACGACCTCTAGCTCAATTAACCGCAAACCACTTTTAATGACTATATCATTGAAGGCATGGTTTTCGAGAATTACTTTGTCATTTCGATAAACGCTGGCACTCAGCATCATCCTATCTTCTTTTTGATAGCTTCCTGCCAATATTGCATCAATCGACTGAAGCATTTCCTCAGCGCGCAAATCCGTCAAAAAACCAAAACGTCCACGGTTGATACCAACTAGTGGAATATCACTACTTATCAGTGCGCGAGCAACACTCAACATCGTACCATCACCACCCATCACAATGGCCAGCTCAACATTGCCATTCAGCTGATCAAGCGCCACAGTTTCATAAGTGTCAATGCCTGCATATTGTGCTGTATCAGATTCAAACAGCACCTTAATACCTTTAGCGTGTAGATGATGCGCCAAATCAGCCAAATCATTTTGCATGTGCTCTACTGCAGCCTTTTGCATAAATTTGCCAATAATGACGATACGATTGAATTCTTTTTGCATGACAGAATTTAATCACAGATAAGCATTTACAACTAGTGGCAACTATGTACTAAATAAGGCAAAATATTATCTTACTGCGATTAAGTGAATGAATAATTTGGACGAACGTGCACAAATACTATTAAAAACATTAGTTGAACATTACATTAGTGATGGTCATCCTTTGGGTTCAAATGCACTTTTACAGTATTCTGGCTTAAGCCTAAGCTCAGCCACAATTCGCAATATCATGAGTGACCTTGAAGCTAAAGGTTTTGTCAGCAGCCCACACACATCAGCAGGACGGATCCCTACGCAACAAGGCTATCGCTTTTTTGTTGACTCATTACTAAGCGTCCAACCATTAGAAAGTCAGCAAATCAAACAACTAGAAAGCACGTTAAAATCATCTGACCATCAGGCTTTAATATCGACTGCGGCAGATATGCTTTCAAACTTAACGCAATTTGCTGGGATGATACTGGTGCCCAAGCGCAAAGCAATGATTTTTAAACATTTGGAGTTCATTCCATTATCCGAAAAAAGAATACTCGTTGTTATTGTGGCAACAGATGGCAGCGTCCAAAACCGTATTATATTGAGTGATAAACCTTACACATCATCTGAGCTAACAAAAGCTAGCAACTATTTCAATACACATTACGCAGGTCAAACAATAGATGAAGCACGACAAAAGATTCACCATGACCTAAAAAAAATGCAAGCTGATATCAGCAAGCTGATGGCTGCCGCGCTTAACACAAATGAACAAGATAAGAATAAAGATGGTGTCATTATTGCTGGAGAGCGTAATCTACTAAACATTGATGAACTAACCAGCAATGTTGCCAAGCTGCGAAAACTATTTGACGCATTTGAACAACGCACATCTTTAATGCAACTACTTGATATTAGCCAAAAAGCCGATGGGGTTCAGATTTTTATTGGCGGTGAAAGCGGCTACAGTTCGCTGGATGAATGCAGCATGGTCACCTCTCCATATGAAGTTGACGGTCAAGTTGTCGGTACGCTGGGTGTAATAGGTCCAACTCGCATGGCTTACGAACGCATCATTCCCATCGTTGATATTACAGCCAAACTGCTATCTAACGCGCTTTCAAATAAATAATCTGTCATGAGCGAACAACAACTATCGGAAGACCAAGTCACCAGCCTGCCAAAGAGCCTGATTCAGGTTGGTATTCCAATTGAATTTCCAATTTATGATATTCACGGCAGGCTTTTGATGGCTGCTGGAACGATTGTTGCAACAGAAGAGCAATTAGAAAGACTTCTGGAACGCGGCTTATATTTAAACAAAAAAAGCATTGAGCAATTGCGCGCTGGAAGAACTAAAGCTAAGGGTGATGGCAAAAAAGATGATGAAAAAGAAGCCGAACCACCACAAAAATTGGTTGATTTGAGTTTAGACTCAATACGACTAGGTGAAACAATCCAAATATCACCTACAGCAGATGAAACGGACAGCACCAAATATTTTGTGAAATTTTTGGGCGGTCTGGAAAAGACCAGCATGATTTGCACTGCACCAACTCAGGATGAAAAGCTCGTGTTTGTGAAAGAACATGCTGGTTTTAAAGTGCAACTTTTTAGCGGGCGGGAGATATATAATTTCAATACAACAGTATCTGCGGTGCTTAGCAAGCCTTTTCATCATATTCACCTCCATTACCCACGCGGTGTATATGCAAAAAAATTAAGAAACAATCAGCGATTTACAACCAGTATTATCTGCTCGATTGACAATAATAGTGATGGTGAATTTAAAGATCTTAAAACTTCAGGCCGCATTGTAGACATCAGCCTTGGTGGTGCGATGATAGAGTCATCTAAACGAATAGGCGCAATCAATGATGACTTAGAATGTACATTTAAGTTATCTATTAACGGAACGGAAATGCTCTTTTCAATACCAAGCACTCTTCGCAACATTATTGAACCTTCTGAGAAAAAGAACACCCAAAAATACAACAATGGTATCCAGTTTAAGGAAATACCATTCCAAGAAAAAACAATGTTACAAAACTACATACTACAACTATTTACTGGCAAGGATTTAAGCAAGTTATAAAACGACTTAAATAAACAATATGACCTATTACGACAATGAACCAGATTACCAGCATGGCGACCAATTAAAAGTTGGCATTTTGTTAGCCAATCTTGGGACGCCTGATGCACCAACTGCAAAAGCACTCCGTCCTTACCTAAAACAATTTCTAATGGATAGACGTGTAGTTGAGATACCTCGCTTCATTTGGTGGTGGATTTTGAACGGCATAATCTTGTTGATTCGTCCCAAAAAATCAGCTGAAAAATATGCGCAAGTTTGGTCTCAAGAAGGCTCTCCTCTACTAGTGCATGCAAAAAAGCAAGCGACACTGTTGCGTGGCTATCTCGGGCAGAAAGTAAAGTCTCCTTTTGTTATCGAAGTTGGAATGAGTTACGGCAACCCAAGCATGAAAAGCGCTATAGAGAAACTGAAAGCACAACACTGCGACAAAATACTTGTATTTCCACTGTATCCTCAATATGCGGCCAGTAGCACGGCGGCCAGTCTTGATGCAGTCTGGAGAACCTTACTGAGAGTGCGCAATGTACCTGCAATTAGATCTATCAAACATTACCATGATCATCCTGCTTACATAGCTGCTTTGGCAAAAAACATTAATGAGTACTGGATGATCAATGGTAAACCTGAAAAACTAATTATGAGCTTTCATGGCGTGCCTAAATTTCACCTCATGAAAGGCGACCCTTATCATTGTGAATGCCATAAAACAGCAAGATTACTAGCTGAAGCATTAGGTCTTGGCAAAGAGAAATATGAAATTGCATTCCAATCTCGTTTTGGTAAGCAAGAGTGGTTGAAACCTTATCTAGCGAATTCCCTTGAAAAGTTAGGAAAAGCAAAACTAAAACGCCTAGATGTTGTTTGCCCAGGATTTAGTAGTGACTGTCTAGAAACATTAGAAGAAATTGCAATGGAAGGCAAAGTAATTTTCCAAAGCAATGGCGGCGGCGATTATCACTACATTCCAGCATTAAATGAAAGTGATGCATGGATACATGCCATGTCCGAGATAGCCATGGAAAATCTTGGTGGATGGGTTTCTTCAGAATGGGACAAACAGACTGCCGAGCTATCCGCACAAAATACCGCTTCACTTGCAAAAGCTTTAGGCGCTAAGCAATAAGCGGTATAATCTTGCACAGTTAAATTTAATTCTAACGATGGTTATAAATGTAGTTTAATGCAACAGAATGAACATCGTTTTAACCGAGACAAGGAATGAGTGGGTATGACAAAGACGATACTGCTCAATGTAAACATTTTATGATAGTGATTACTGGTGGCGCAGGCATGATTGGGTCTATGATTGCCTGGCACTTAAACACCAAACTTAAGCAAGAAGACTTAGTGATTGTAGACAATATCACCCACGAATCTCAGTGGCAAAATCTGGTACACCGCAAATACATCACTTATCTGGACAAAGATCAGCTATTTGAATGGCTTTATGATATTGATAGTGAAGAGATAAGCGCCATTATTCATATGGGTGCAATTAGTGCTACGACAGAGCGTGACTTTAATAAGCTCGTAGAGGCTAATATTCACTACTCCCAGTACTTGTGGCAATGGTGTGCAGAACATCAGGTTCCTTTTTACTATGCTAGTTCTGCAGCAACTTATGGCGACGGCAGTAAAGGTTACAATGATGCATCTATAGAAGACTTAAGGCCATTAAATGGTTATGGCTACTCAAAACACTTTTTTGACCAATGGGCATTGAGACAAGTCGCCGAAAAAAGACCCTGCCCGCCAAGCTGGGCTGGATTTAAATTTTTTAATGTGTATGGCCCAAACGAGTATCATAAAGAACGTATGGCTAGCGTTGCTTTTCACACGTTTAATCAATTCAAGCAGCATGGCACGATGAAGTTATTCAAAGGGACGAAAGAAGGCATAGAAGATGGCATGCAGATGCGTGACTTTGTCTATGTAAAAGATGCTGCTGCTATTGTTTGCCACTTTTACACAACAGCGCAGAATGGCAAATCGACACAAAACGGGATCTATAATGTTGGCACCGGCGTTGCCAGAAGTTTCAAAGATTTAGCAACAAATGTAATGGCCAGCATGGGGCAGGATCCTGATATTACTTACATTGATATGCCAGAAGATTTGCAAGGCAAATATCAATATTTTACTGAAGCAACCATGAGAAAACTTCGGGCTGCTGGTTATAACGATAACTTTTATAGCTTAGAAGATGGCGTTAAAGATTACGTGCAAAACTACTTAATGCAAGAGGATCAATACTGTTAATGGACTACGTCAATTACCTTAAAGGCGAGCATGCTGCACACCTAGCCATGTTTAATGCGCTCGAGGCGCAGTTTCCACTGATTAGTGACATAGGTATCGCAATGCAAAAATGCATTCAATCTGGCGGCAAAGTGTTATTGATGGGTAATGGTGGCAGCGCAGCAGACAGCCAACATATTGCCGCTGAAATTGTGGGCCGTTTTAAAAAAGAACGTAAAGGTCTCGCTGCTATTGCGCTAACAACTGACACTTCTATTTTAACTTCGGTTGGCAATGACTATGGTTATGATTATATTTTTGCTAGGCAAATTGAAGCCTTATGCCGACCTGAAGACTTGGTAATTGGCATTACGACCTCAGGTAACAGCGCTAACGTTGTTAACGCCATGCAGGCGGCAAAAGAAATTGGAGCAACTACTGTCGGTTTAACGGGGGGAACAGGCGGCAAACTAACGTCCATATGTCAGTATAATTTAATTATGCCTTCAACCGTTACCGCTCGGATTCAAGAAGCGCATATCTTTGTCGGTCACTGCCTGTGTGAGATTTTAGAGTCAGACTAAATTAATGCCACAAAAACTCATTAATACCGTTAAACAATTTGGTAGCGACAAACGTCACGCACTTGTCATAGGTGATGTGATGCTCGACCGCTATCTGATAGGTAATGTCGGCCGCATATCACCTGAAGCACCTGTCCCAGTAGTATTACTCACAGATCAAAATGAACGTGCAGGAGGTGCGGCAAATGTAGCTGCAAACTTGGCACTATTAGGTATTAAGACGCATATCATTGGCTGTATTGGCGATGATATGGAGGGTCATAGGCTGAAAACGATTATCACTGATATGAACATTGACACCAAAAAGATGTTTAATTCAACAACAAGGCCTACTATTGCAAAAACACGTATACTCGGTGGGCATCAGCAGATGCTCAGATTGGACCAAGAGAGTCAACTGCCATTTAGTACAGAAGAGAGTGCAGCGATTTTATCAGCAATAGAATCTGAAATGGCACTAAACCCCAGCATTGTGATTCTTTCTGATTACGCTAAAGGCCTGCTCAATGAATCTATATGCCAGAAAATTATTGAGGCATGCCATAAAAATAACATCCCTGTTTTAGTAGATCCCAAAGGTAATAATTACAATAAATATCGTGGTGCAACAGCAATGACACCAAATAAAAAGGAAACCGCTGAAGCATGTGACACTGACATAGACGACATAAACCTAATCAGCAAAGCCACAAATTTGAAAAACAGCCTAGATTTATCCTTTCTTGCTGTTACAAGGGGTGAAGAAGGCATTACTCTAATTGATGACAGTACACATCAAATTAATGCCATGGCACAAAAAGTGTTTGATGTGTCTGGCGCTGGAGATACCGTTATTGCAACTTTGGCCGCTGGATTAGTTTATGCTCTATCCCCACATGAAAGCTTGCAACTCGCTAACTTGGCGGCTGGCGTTGTTGTAGGTAAAGTAGGCACTGTACCGATCACTAAAGAAGAGCTTCTAGAAGCAGTATCCCGTCAGCAAGAAACGACGCAAGCACACAAAGTATGCGACTTGCCTAGCCTACTGGAAAAAGTTGAAAACTGGAAAAAAACAAACCAAAAAATTGTCTTCACAAATGGTTGTTTCGATCTCCTTCATGCTGGGCATGTCACTTACTTAGAAGCTGCAAAAAAGCGTGGTGATAAGCTTATACTAGGCTTAAACACTGACCGTTCTGTCAGTGCGATTAAGGGTCCAGAGCGACCTGTTGTCAGTGAAGATGATCGCGCCCGTGTGCTAGCGGCGCTGGAATCAGTCGATGCTGTTATTTTATTTGATGAAGATACGCCATTAAATTTAATTAAGCAGATTAAGCCTAATGTGATTGCCAAGGGTAGTGACTATACAGCTGACCAAGTAGTTGGTGGCAAAGAAGTAGAGTCTTGGGGTGGAGAAATCGCATTGATTGAATTAGTCGCAGGCCGGAGCACCACCAATATTATTCATAAGCTCAATAGCTAAATCATTTATGGCATCAAATAAAATTTTAGTGATGGGGCCGTCCTGGGTAGGCGATATGATTTTAGCACATAGCTTATTCCAAATCCTAAAACAGCAAGATCCAGATGTACAAATTGATGTTGCGGCACCCGCTTGGACATTACCGTTGCTAGATAGAATGCCAGAAGTGACGGGTAAAATTGCCTTACCGTTTAAGCATGGACAGCTAAGCTTAATGGAGCGCATACAATTTGGAAAACGCTTAAAAAACAATCATTACAGTCAATCAATCTCACTTGTAAACTCTCTAAAATCTGCCATTTTACCGTTTGCAGCAGGGATCAAAAAAAGGACTGGTTTCTTAGGTGAAATGCGCTATGGTTTATTAAACGATATCCGCCCATTAGATAAAGCGCTACTTCCCAAAACAGTGGATCGTTTTGTAGCGCTAGGTATTGATAGAAGTCAGAGTTTACCAACAATACCGCAACCTAAACTGATAGCAGATAAAAAAAATGCTATTCAAGCACTTGAAAAGTTAGGCTTAAAACTATCTGGCACCAAACTATTAGGTTTGTGCCCAGGAGCAGAGTATGGAGAAGCAAAACGCTGGCCTGCTGCTTATTATGCGGAAGTTGCAATCCATGCGATTGAGCATGGCTGGCAAGTGCTACTATTTGGTTCTGACAAAGATATATCGATAACGCACGAAATTAACCAAGTTACTCAGTCGAGCTGCGTTGATTTAGGAGGTAAAACCAAATTAGGCGATGCAATCGATATCATGTCGTTGTGTGATACTGTTATTAGTAATGACTCAGGGCTAATGCATGTAGCAGCTGCTTTGGATAAAAAGCTCATCGCGATTTATGGTTCCAGCGACCCGCATCATACACCACCCATGCATCCAGAGGCTGTGATTGAGTATTTAGGTTTAGAATGTAGCCCATGCTTTAAAAGGGAGTGTCCATTAGGACACCTAAATTGCTTAAATAACATCCACCCATCGGTAATAATAACAAAATTGAATTATGATTGATCAATGGCTTAAGAAACTAGACAACCTAAATACAAGGAATCTTTTTTGGTTAATCGTCGCAGCTAGCATAATACTAGCTGCTTGGATGCAATACATCCAGCATGGATGGATAAATCCAGACAGCGTCCTCTACTTTGAGCAAGCCAAGCTGTTTGCTCAGGGTGAATGGAAGGTAGGATTCAAGATATTTGAATGGCCTTTATATGGTGCATGTATTAGCCTTGTTCATAAACTGACTTCATTGCCCATCCAAAATGCAGCGCAATTACTCAATATGCTGTTTTTTGGTATTGCTACAGCCAGCTATCTAAAGCTGATTCAACTAGCTGGCGGTAATAATCGCACACTATTTTTTGGCATGCTATTGCTATTTAGCTCACTCTATATTGTTGGTGATGTGCTAGAGATGCTTATGCGAGACGAAGGCTTTTGGGCTTTTTACCTAACCGCACTAGTCTATTTTGTACGCTATCTAGAAAGTAAAAAGCTAAGCCATGCAGTTCTGTGGCAGCTCAGTATGATTACTGCCACCCTGTTTAGAATTGAAGGAATTCTATTCTTGTTATTCTTGCCAGTGATTGTGATTACTCTACAGCACGAAAATATAAAAAATAAACTAATAATAATGCTTAAAACTTACTCAATCTGCATCATCATTGGTTTAAGTATTTTGGTAGCAATTATCCTACATCCAGAAATCAATATGGCAAGTTTCGGCCGCTTGGATGAAGTATTCACCACAAATCTATTCGACGAATTCACCAAGAAGTTTTTTGCACAAGCCAATATTATGTCAAAAGAAGTCCTGGGTGGATATTTAGAAGAATTCGCCATTCCAGGCTTGCTACTGACATTTGTTTATGTAATGGGATCGAAGATATTAACCGCTGCTGGCTGGGTTGGAACTGCACTTGCTTTCTTTGGTATCAAAAATACGTCAAACACAATGACACCCAAAGCAAGAAAGGTTTTACTGACTAGCTCGGCAATTGCTTTGATTGTCATGTATTTAATCATCACAAAAGTATTCATTTTATCAAGCAGGTATGTAGTTGCACTGGCATGGATTCTGCTGATCTTCGCAAGCTTTCAATTGACCTACTTATCAACAAATCTAGACAAAAAGCTTCGCAATTTCCTGATTAGTCTATGCGTCATTCTTAGCCTATGTATAGTTAAAAATATACTGCCTAAGCGCGCAGGATACAATTACAGTCAAGATGCAGTAAGATGGGTTAGAGCAATCAATAATAATGACGCCCCCGTCTTCTATAACGAGACAAGAATGCGATATTACGCAGATGAGATATTTATAGGAACTTGGCAAGACAACATAGAGGTGCTAGAAGCTAGCATAAAAAACGGAACAATTAACGAATATCAATATTTATTGATTGATAGTTCTAAAAAAGACACTGACAAACTAGAGTTGATACTTGAAAAAATTCCAGATTACAAACTAATCAAAAGCTTTGAAAATGCCAAGGGAAAGAAATTCGTACTAGTCTTCAAAAGGCATTAAATAAGCCCCTTTTCTAGTTACTCTAAATTTCGGATATATAGCTTTTTCTCCAGCAGATAGCAACTTTATACATTCATGCGGCGTAGTCAAGTTTAGTTTTAATAAATAATCAACATTAATCTTCCACCACTCACTTGCTTGTAGCTTTTCAATTAAATCTTCTGTAAATCGGTACTTTATGATTTTAGCAGGCACCCCAGCCATAATAGCATAAGGTGGTACATCTCTAGTAACCAGAGCACGTGCCCCAATTATTGCTCCATTACCTACACTAACACCTGCCATAATTATGGCATCTCGTCCAATCCAACAGTCATTATCAATCTTAGTATTTAAGAGCTCTCTTTTATGCTTTCTATCTAATTCATTAGTAAATAATGATGTTGTCAACCAGTCTATTGGATGCATTTTTTTGTCTAATCCTATGATGACATTTTGACCAATTGAACAAAAGCGACCAATGTTACAGTTACCATTAAGCTCTGAGCCACTTCTAATATATGTAAAAGCTCCAATAGAGTAGTTGCCTCCGTCTAGCGCAACTCTTCCAATTCTGACATTGGCTTCCATATCTAAGTACGCATTTTTGGGTATAGAAGATAATCCCTGAGCTATTTTGCAATGGTAGCTCCTAAGCTTATGTTTCCAATAAAAATCTCTGAATCTGGCAATCATTTCATTTCATCGATCATGTATGTAACTCTTGCTTTCCATGTATGGCTGCGCATGAACCGCTCATGACCACACTTTGCGATAACTTCGCGAGCTTGAGGATTAGCCAAATAATACTCAACTTTTGTTTTTAGCTCACTAGCATTTCTAAAAGTTTCAATTTCAACTCCTATTTCAAACAAGTCAGCAATTTCTTCACAATAGTCAGTCAACAAAAAAGCACCTGCAGACAATGCTTCAAAAATCCTAAGATTAACTCCAGTTTCCGCTCCATAAAATTGTGTTCTTGTTATATTTAGTACAATTTTAGATTCTCTAAGTAATTGATATAAACCCTCACCCCAAACAGATTCATCGACAACCCTTTTTTGCAATTCTTTCGAAATTAATGGAAAATTTCTCGTCCACCGATTTCCATAAATATTGACCTTATCTCTAATACTTTCAAGTAAGAATATACGTCTTAAATCACCACTACCTACAAACAGAACGTCCTTGTCTTTTTGGGCAATTTCATGAGGAATAGCTTTCGCACCAAATGGTAAATGAATAGCGTTAAGACCTCTTGTTCGATTAAAGAAACAAGTTGTTACTTTTGAAAAAGAAAAAATCTTGTCATAGATTGGCAGTTCTTCATCTAAAAAGAAAATAAACTCTCTACGCTTAGCATACAAATTACAACTATCTGTGTCATACAAATACAAATTAAAACCATAATCGTGCTTTAACTGCTTTAATACCCTAGGTGCTATCATTTTATAAATAAATCCGACAACCAAAACATGGGTCGGCTGTTCTTTTTGTAACGTTGAAATAACGCTTTTAATATCGAGCTTTGGTAAGTGGACAAAGCTACTAATTTTTTCTGCTCTATTGATTAACTTTGTAAAGGCTGAACGTAGCGTATAAAAGTCAATTTTATTAAATTCAGCCAAATCGTAATATGCCGTATTAACCTTATTACAAGAAAAGGCTTCATGAACTTCTCTTCCTAGCGGGACTCCCGAAATCCCATCTAAAATTAATACTTTTTGCATTTATGAATTGTTTTTCAATGAGTATTTGAGCTTAGCTTTATCTGCAAAGTACTGTTGAAACCTTGGTGGTACAAAATAAACATTTGAGTACATCTTACTCTCATCAAAATCAGTTAAACACCATTTTGATCCTATTAACTTATGATAAAGACGTTTTAAATAACCAACATAGGACTCGCGATAAACTTTTTTGTTTGTTGTATAAGACAATCCGTATTTCTTATAGTCTGGGAATAACTCTTTAAATAAATTTAGTTGTTTAAATTGTGATAACGTGTGTGGACTTTTCCACTCAATAAGTACTAATGGCTTACATCTAAGTAAAGTTTGTCTTAATCCTATTAATGCCATGGCTTCGTGACCTTCAACATCAATTTTGATGAAGTCTACTTGACTACCCAGATAATGCATGTGTAAGTAATCATCGCCAACAACTGTTTTTATTCCCAGTTTTTCGCTTCCATCATCTGCTTTTTCCAGACTTGATGAACCTAAGTTACTGTTATTAGGAATATAGATAGTCTGCTGATCTTCAATATTAGACAAACCAACATTTTCTACTGATATATTTTGTATATTATTATTAGCTACATTAGACTCCAGCACATTAAAAATAAATTTTATAGGTTCAAAAGCAATCACTTTCTTGGATAGCCTGGCAATTAATAATGCGTGATTCCCAATATTAGCTCCTATATCTAAACTAGTATCTGGCTTGATCTTATCCAGAACTTCAGATAAAGAATTAAGTGTATTGGTATCATATTCTCCTTTTTTCTGAACTTCTTTCGTAATTGAATCTCCTTCAAACGCCACTAATTTAAACCCACGTAAAGTCCTCATTTCAATGATATTACGATTTTTCATTTTGATTTACTCCATCGTTGTAGGAGGTTAATATTCCAGAATTGCTCTTTTACTGATGTGTCTGAAAAGATTGTGGACAGCTTTATGCTGGCTTGATTAATTTTGTCTCTACTATCATAGAGAGAGATTTTATTTATCGAAAAACTAAGTGCAGGAATATTCCCAAACGAAAACAACTGACCAACACCTCTTACCACCTCAGCACCACCACCACAATCACTACATATTATAGGTAATCCAGCGGCCATTGCCTCCAGAAGCACCATCCCAAAAGGCTCTCGATCCGAGGTTAATACAAACACATCAAATGCTTTAAAATAGCGTTTTGCATCAGGAACATTACCCGCCAGAATGACTTTGTCTTTCAAATCTAAGCGAGTGATTAATTGTTTCAAGTCCTCTTCCAGCGGACCTTTCCCAGCGATATATAAAATGCTATTAGGTGGCAAATTTGGTAATGACTGATGAAAACCA
>JBNLAC010000003.1:0-21116 GCA_050301935.1 Methylophilaceae bacterium
CCTTCTGCATCAATGGTATATATTTGCGAATTAGCGGCATAAGTTAACACTACTGCTAGCTTCTTACCGTCCGGAGACCATGCTGGCGCACTATTGTTACCTTTATAGTTAGCAACCATTTTACGCTTACCTGTTGCGAGGGTATGGACAAAAACGATAGGTTTTTTCTTTTCAAATGAAACATATGCCATCTTTGTTCCGTCTGGTGACCATGAAGGCGATATGACTGGTTCGCTTGAATTAACGAGTGGCTGTGGGTTGAAACCATCCGCATCTGCAACATACAAGAAATGTCTAGCACCTTGCTTTGTAACGTATGCAATACGACTAGCAAAAGCGCCTGGATGCCCGGTTAGCTTTTCATAGATAACATCAGCAATTTTGTGTGCTGTCATGCGGGCATGTTTTGGTGACAATTGAAAATCCATATCAACCAACTCTGTCTGCTTAAGTACATCAACCAACTGAAACTTAACTTTTAAACGACCACCTGCAATCGGAGTCACATTTCCCACAACCACTGCTTGAGCTTGTAAAGCCGCCCACTCAGCATATTTAGTTTCAGAGGCGTTAATTGGTCTGGATGACATACCACGCGTTTCTAATGGCCTAAATAAACCACTGCGCTTTAGGTCATCACTAACAATTCCTGCTAGATCTTCTTTGAGTGTACTTGTATTACCAAATGGAACAACAGCGATAGGAATCTGCTGGGCACCACCACCTGTAATTTCAATATCTAATTCTGCGTGTGCAATTAGCGAAAAAGTACTAACTGCGAAAAAAATCATTAATCTTATTATGTTCATAAATTATTAATATACAAGTATAAAAATCCAAAGTTATTGTACTTAAAACAATAGCTAACGCTAGTGCAATTACAAATTGTTACATCTGTATAAGTTTAAACTAATCCCCATTAGGTTTGAATTTGAGATTTAAGTTCCGAAACCTTGCCATTGCGTCTGGATCTTGCGGTAATGGAAACGGCTCTGATGCTATAATAGCTCGCTCGACTGCATCGTCACAAGCCTTACTCCCACTTGATTTAGCCAGTGTAGGACTACCGCTAAACTCACCATTTGGTAGCAAGCTAATTTTAAAACTTGGCTCAGGGTTTCCATCTGCACATAACGATTTATTGACATTCCCCCTAACCTTGGCTTGTATCTTAGCAATATACTCATCTACAATACCCTGACTAGCGGCCATGGCAGCCTCTTTATTTGCGTCGCCTAGCTCTTCATTATTCATTTTTTGCAGTGCTTCAAGTGCTTCTTGCGCTCTTTTGTCTTTGTCTGGATCCAACGCATCTTCTCTTGCCGCCTCTTTAATAGCATCAAGCTTTTTCTGTCTTTCTAATTCTTGTCGTTTTTTCTCTTCAGCCAAGCGCTTTTTCTCTACCTCTTCAGCCTTTTTCTTTGCTTCTGCTTTCTTCTTTTCTTCTTCTAGTTTCTTTTTCTTCTCTTCTTCAGCTTTTTTCTTTTTGTTTTCTAGCTCAATATCAACTTTTGGCATTTCTGGCTCAGGCTTGGGCTCAGGCTTGACTTCTAAAGGCTCTTGTTCTTTTTTAATCTCTGGTAGCGGCTTTGGAGGCTCTGGCTCCGGCTTAGGCTCTATCTTTGGTTCTGGTTTGGGTAATGGCTGACTTTTACTTGGTAAATTATCCCAAAGCATCACATCACTAACACTAACAACCGTATGGGCGGCTTTCCATTGAAAGGAGAATAGCAATATGCCAACCAGCAGCACGTGCACAAGCACAGCAAGCAAGCCTGCTTTCCAAGCAAATGATGACTCATGCTTTCTAAACATACATCTATGGCGCTGGTTTAAACAGCAACCCTACCTTTTCTACTTGCGCTTGTTTCAATAGATCCATTATCGTAACGACTTTTCCGTATTCAGTTTTCTCATCCGCCGCCACTACTACTGGGCGAGGATTTTTTTCCAACTTATTTTTCACTTCAAATAAAAGCTGGTCTGGTGGTAGTGTGATGCCTTCAATTTCAGCATCACCGCTTTTCCTAACGGTAACAACTAATGGAGCAGCTGCTTGTTTAAGTGTTTGCCCTACCGATGGTAAATCGACTACCCCAGGGTTGGTCATCGGTGCAGTCACCATAAAAATGACGAGCAACACCAAGGTCACATCTATATAGGGCACAACATTTATTTGATTCATCATGCGGCGCTTACGTGTTCTAGCCATTGAAAACTCCTTGTGTTTTTATGCACGATATCCGCAAAATTAAGCGCGACGTTGTAGGATATTGGTAAATTCTTCTATGAAGCTTTCGTAACGTACCGAAAGTCTATCGACACTTGAGGCAAAACGGTTATAAGCAATCACAGCTGGAATCGCTGCGAACAGACCGATTGCTGTTGCAACTAGTGCTTCAGCAATACCAGGCGCAACCTGACTCAATGTAGCCTGGGCCACATTTGACAACCCACGAAATGAGTTCATGATGCCCCAAACTGTACCAAATAAACCTATGTATGGACTAACAGAGCCAACAGACGCCAAAAAGGGCAGGTGCGCGTCTAAATCATCCATCTCTCTGTTATAGGACGCTCGCATTGCCCGCCGAGCGCCTTCCATTACATCGCTCTTAGAATCGTTATTCCCATTCTGTTTATGTCTTACAAACTCTTTAAACCCCGCTTCGAAGATGCTTGCCATTCCTTGTGACTTGCCCCTTTTTTTTCCAGCAGACAATCCATCATAGAGTTTGTTTAAATCTCCACCTGACCAAAATGCATTCTCAAATTTATCTGCATTACTCTCTGCAGCCTTGACTGTGAAAAGCTTAATGAAGATATACCACCAAGAAAAAACAGACGTAATGAGCAAAATTGCCATGACGACCTGCACTGGGATACTCGCCCCAGAAATGAGGGTTAATAAAGACATATCATTTGCTACGCTCATACAGACTCCATTTTTAATAATACTGACTGTGGTATAACGGTGGGTTTGAAAGTTGTGGTGCTTACACAAGCGAGTTTGACCTGTGCTGCCACCAAAAGTTGGTCGTCAATGGTGATCTTTTGGTTAAACACCATACTACTGTGACCTACTTTTTCTATTTTGCTTGCAACCTGCAATAAATCATTAAACTTTGCTGGCTTTTTAAAGGTTATGTCCATACTGTGAACAACAAATAGAACAGCTAAATGATCTCTTAAATAAGTCTGCTCAAAACCAAGTGCACGAAGCCATTCTGTTCGCGCACGCTCCATAAAATTCAGGTAATTACTATGATAAACCACTCCGCCACTATCAGTATCTTCGTAATACACACGCACTGGCCAAAGATGCGCCTCTTGCCCAGACATCATTGCTGCCATAGGTCTCCAGTTTCTAGCGCTTTAGGGATAGCCAATCCAAAATGCTGATATGCCAAACTTGTAGCCACACGCCCGCGGGGTGTGCGCATCAAGTAACCTTGCTGAATAAGATAAGGTTCCAGGACATCCTCTATCGTATCGCGCTCTTCACCGATGGCTGCTGCCAAATTATCTAATCCCACTGGACCGCCACCAAATTTTTCCAACACCGCTTGCAATAGCTTTCTATCCATCACATCGAAGCCTAGTTTATCGACATCTAACATTTCGAGTGCGGCATCTGCTGTTTCCGCACTTACCTGTCCATTAGACTTAACTTGTGCGTAATCACGCACGCGGCGTAGCAGCCGATTTGCAATACGTGGTGTGCCACGAGATCGTCTAGCAATCTCCTCGGCACCTGAGGCTGTCATTTCTAGCTCTAGTAGGCCCGCACTACGGGAGACAATTCTACCTAACTCTTCAGTGGTATAAAATTCCAAGCGAGAAACTATCCCAAAACGATCTCTCAACGGGTTTGTCAGCATTCCTGCTCGCGTTGTTGCACCAACTAACGTAAAAGGCGCCAAATCCAATTTCACCGAACGCGCAGCAGGGCCTTCTCCAATCATAATATCTAAACGATAGTCCTCCATTGCGGGATATAGGATTTCTTCAACTACTGGAGATAAGCGATGAATTTCATCAATAAAGAGGACGTCGTTCGGTTCTAGGTTGGTGAGCAACGCTGCTAAATCTCCTGCTCGTTCAAGTACTGGGCCAGATGTCTGGCGAAGATTAACACCCATTTCTCGTGCAATAATATGGGCAAGTGTTGTTTTACCCAGTCCCGGCGGGCCAAACAGCAACACATGGTCTAATGCTTCACTCCTACCCCGTGCAGCATTGATAAATATTTCTAGCTGGCTTCTGGCTTTTTCTTGCCCAACATATTCATCTAATATCTTTGGGCGTAAGGCACGCTCAATGACATCCTCTTGCGTACTTTCTATGGCCGGAGCTATTAAGCGCTCGGTTTCAATCATGATTCAACATTATTTGACGTTTTACCTATCAAATGACAAGTTTCTTTTAATTACGCAATTCTACCTGAGAAAAGTTTTCTATCAAATTTTTCATCTCTACTGGCTTGCCCAAACCAATTCCTTGCCCATAATGTACGCCAATTTGTTTTAACTCTTTTAGTATCTCATCATTTTCTACAAACTCGGCCACCGTCTTGATATTGAGTGCTTCTGCAACTGAGTGAATAGAGCGAACCATTGCATGATCTATTTTGTTGATATGCATTTCTTTTACAAAAGAACCGTCAATTTTTAAGTAATCAACCTCAAAATTCTTTAGATACATAAATGAAGACATTCCGCTGCCAAAGTCGTCCAAAGCAAACTTGCAGCCTAACTTCTTGAGTGCTGTTAATAAGTTGATGGTATTTTTGAGATTCACTATCGCAGCAGTCTCTGTAATCTCAAAACAAATAGCCGTTGGCGGGATGGCATAGATAGCCAATTGTTCACGGATGTATCCCAAAAAGCTTTTATCGCCTAATGATGTTCCTGATAGATTAATAGAAAAAATGTAATCACACCTTTCTCGGCTAACGTCGAGTAGTTTTCGATAAGCGGAAAATGTATTTTTAATCACCCATCGATCTATATTGGGCATTAAGTGATAACGTTCTGCTGAGGGAATGAAGGAAGTAGGTAGTGTAATTTCACCTTCATCGCCTAGCTTACGAATAAGCACTTCAAAATGGTGTTGCTGTGACGATTGGAACGACAGTGGCACAATTGGCTGACAATACAATACAAAACTGTCGTCATCAATTTCATCTGTGATATCTGATATTGCACTAACCGCTTTGTGTCGCTGCTGATTCTCCATATCGCCATGGTTGTATAGAAAACTTTGATTGCGTCCTGCATTTTTTGCTGAATAACAAGCTGCATCGGCTGCGTGCATGATGTCACTTGTACTGGTAAATGCTGAGTCAACCACCACAATACCAACGCTAACGCCTATGTTAAAAACTTTATCCTCATGCACAAAACGGTAATCACGTACTAGTTTTAGCAGTCTATCAATTACCATATTGGCGTTAGCTAAACTCGAACCCATCAGCAGCAAACCAAACTCATCTCCACCCAGTCTTGCCAGCGTATCTCTCTCGTTTATTTTATTAGCAAATAATGCACTGATTTGCTTGAGCAATTCATCCCCAGCACTGTGCCCACAAGTATCATTAACCAATTTAAATTGATCTAAATCGAGATAGCAAAATATATGTTGTGTGTCATATTTTGTGGCGTTATCCAATGCTTCACTCAATCGCACTTCGAACTCGCGTCGGTTAATAAGTCCAGTCAAGTCATCGTGCTGTGCCTGATGCCTCAATAACGCAGTAGCATCATGAATTTTTTCCTGCATATGATCGTATGCATTTTTTAGACTTCGTGACATTAAATTGAAACCTGTCTGTAAAACCTTTAACTCCCCACTGGAATCTTCTTTTATAGTATGGGAAAAAACACCTTCCCCTAACTTATCTACAGCAAAAGCAATTTCCTGAATCGGTTTAGTGATGTTTCTCCCAATAAACCATGCAATCAAGGTACTAGATAGCAACCCAAACAATCCAATCAATAGCATTTTCAGAATAAGGTCTTGCTTGAGTGCTTGAAGTGCTAGATTACTGAGTTCAACATAAACATAGCCTATCACTAAATCTGAAGGCTGTTTTTTGAGCGAAACATCACCCAGTGTTTCACTAGGAAAATCCTCAACCTCCTCCAAGCTTCTCTCGATGGGCGACAAGAAGATTACACCGTTTTTCCATGCAAGCTCCTTACTCTTATTGGCAATCATTTGCTGTAACAGTTTTTTTGTAATTGGGCGGCCACTAAATGCTAATACTCGACCTGTAGCATCTGTAATAACTACTGAGCGCAACTCTTGCTCGTTAGTTAAGATTTGTTGAACTAGCTTTTGTAAACGATCTAAATTGCCTGAAATAACACCATACTCTGCTGCGGGTGCTAGCTGAGTAGCAATAATCCGGCCTCGGTCGTACAGCGAATAATTTAAATTACCAAATACCTTTGTGATTGCATACCCCGCCAAAATAATGGCAAATAAAATAGCTGGTAGTGTTCCAAGTAGAATAACTCTAGATTTAATCCCTAAGTTCTGCATCATTGCGCTGCCTCCATTGGCTCACTTGCCTCTAATGCCAACAACTGCTGGTAAATTTCATTTTCGTCAGCCAATTTCAAGTTAAGAGAACGCTGCACTTGTCGATTTATAATGACTGAAAAATATTTTGGCACTACAGGTGGTGGTAAGTGACTTGTGTGCTTTTGTGCGCTTATTGCAATTTCTGCCGCCTGCGTTGCCAATTGTTTAGCATTACTAAAAACAGATGCCAAAGCGCCAGCTTTAACATAAGATTTTGAGTAGCCAACAACAGGTACCTGATGTCGATAACTGGTTAATAAAATCGGTTGTGCCGTTTCTCGATTGTATACAATAGGATCTGGAATAGCTAATAGCACATCATTTGTATCAAAAATTGACTCGAGCGTTGCAATTAAGTCTGCACTCGATTCCAGCTCTCTCACATCAACATTAAAACCATTTTGCTCGGCAGCTTCCCGTAAAAAATCTTCATAGCGATTAGAAGTTGTGCCCAACAAAATAGCCATATTTTTAGCTTCTGGCATGGCAATTTTTGCTAACCCGATTTGACGCTTAAATGGTTGATCAAGTACGATAGCACTAAAAATGCCAAGCCTCCGACCACTTTTGTACATCAATTGATTAAAAGTTGGCAAGGGAACAAAAACGCCTAACACCGGTGTTGTGTGTTTAAGCTTACTTGAAGCTTGCAAAGCTCTTACGCCCAATGCAACAACAAGTTCACTATTCTCTGCAACGGTCAGTCTATCAACTTCCGTCAAGTTAATTACTTTAACTTGCATAGTATGCGATTTGTCATTACTCAGCGCATCTTTAAACTCTTGAACAAATTCATCATTTGTTGTCGAAGCATGACTCATGACGATCGTAATCCCTGTATAGGCGTGTGCAGGCAATGACAACAAGAATATCAATGGCATCAGCAGCCTATGCATATACTTGATCAATAAATTTTTAAACTTCAACAAAGCAATCGACTTTTAAGAGCAAACTCTGGGTGCGTCCCATTAAAAATTAAGCGTAACATTTAAACGAGCGCGACGTTTTGCTGTGTTGTAGTCAGCAAACTCTTGGTAATGATTATTAAATAAATTTTCAACCACTGCTGAAACTTCACCATTCCATTTTCCAGCGTTAAAACGACGTGCTAATCTAACGTTACATTTTCTTATTAAATCAACTGGATCACCATCCCCCAAAAGGGTAGCTTTACTAGTTTGATAATAGGCAATACTGCCATCCCAGTCGGCATCGAATTGGTGCGTTAGCAATGCACTAACTGTGTTACTTGGCATTGAATTCTCGTAATTTCTCGCCAGTTTTTCTTTTGTTTCACGTATACGAACATGTGCATAGTTAAATAGCAAACTCGTTTTTCTTGCTAATTGCCATTTCACTTGAGTTTCAAAACCATTTACTTCTGCCGTTCCTGCATTGATAGCACCTTCAATGTCGTCAGGGTCAGTGACAAGTAAGAATCCTGCGGGCGCTTGGAAAGGTGTATCTCGCCTATCGATGTGATCAGAAATAATGTCATAGAAAAGTCGGGCATCAATATCAAGCTTGCCAACTTTTGCTATGTAGCCAATCTCTTTAGAGATAATACGCTCTGGATCAACATTGCCTAAATTTGCGTCATATTGCTGCAACAGCGTGACTCCAGGTAATATTGTAGGAACTTGTAACGACCGATTAAATTTCTCTTCAAGATAGTTAGGTGTGCGCAACGCGGATGATGCACCCAGCCTGAGCGTATGATTAGGCAAAACTTTATAGTTAACACTCACTCGTGGTGAAATATCAGTGCCAGTAAAATCATTATGCTCAATCATCGCCCCTGCGTTAACTAACCATTTGCTATGTGGAGACCACTCTACATGACCAAACACTCTTTGCAAATCAAAGTAGTCAGTTTTATTAGTGCCTAAGTAGAAAGGTGCGCGCAGACTGTCTTGTCTTATATTGCCTCCCCAAACAAACCTTAAATCGCTACCTAAAGAAAAGTTGTGCTGAGCTTCAATATCAAATCGTTCAATTTCAGTGAGGTTATTAACCGAAATTGTATCGTTTAGTAACAACGCACCAGCACCAGGACCTAAAAGCGCATCAGCTACTGGCCTTAAATTTACTGAAGTTGTTTTATCATCAGAGCGATCATAAGAGTGAAAAGCTTGTAAGGAAAAGTCGCTCCCCACAGAAATATTATGGCGCCAACGAATCAACTCGTAATGATTAAATATTTGTTTTGTCCTTGGCACGAATATCAGTGGGTCTTCATTGATATTGCCTTCACCCCTAGCGCCATCTGCCAAGCCAAACTCAAACTCGATATTATTGTTATTGTTGATTTGATAATCTGTACGTAAATTCAGTAGTCGAGTACGTTTAAAGTCATTTCGGTTATCAAATCCATCATCTTCGCGATAGCCTGTCGTAATGCGGTAAGTTAAATCTCCCATGCGACCGCCATGCCGATAAAATGCTTCGTTTCGACCATTGCCATGCGTAGCGATGATGGTGTTACCTGCCGCTTGTGAAGGGTGTTGGGTAATGATATTAATCACCCCAAAGTACGAGTTTGCACCGTAGCTAGCAGCATTTGGTCCACGTGTGACTTCAATACGCTCGATATCAGCAATCGCCAGTGGTAACTCACTCCATTGCAAACCTCCATAAAGTGGACTATACACTGAACGCCCGTCAATGAGCACTTGCATACTCCCTGCGTATGCCGTCGTCATGCCGTGGTAGCTAACAACATGGTTAGTGTTATGAACATAACCAGCATTTTCACCAACATAAAAACCAGGTACTAGACGAAATATCTCGGGCAAATCCACTATACCTGCAGCACGTATCATCTCACGATCAATTACGGTCACCGCTGAAGGTGCATCTGATTTGGGTTGAGAAAGACGTGAAACAGATAGTACCGTTGGCACTTCACCAATATAGTCTTCTTCAGCAATATCTACTTCTGCTAACTCAAATGCGCAGGCCCATTGCGAGCTGGCTAAGATTAATGCAGGTAGTAATAGTCTAAATAGCTTCATATCATAAAAGGATGATCATTTTGACAATGCTTTTAATGCTTTTTTTATACCTTCTGAAACTGAAAGGTCAGCTTCCAGTCCTTTAACTGATGCCAGTGCTTCACGCTCGTTGTAACCCAATGCAATTAATGCATTCAATATATCTTGGGCAGCAGATTTTGCAACTCCAGACGTAGCTTGCAAACCAGCTACTACATCAAACTTATCTTTTAACTCTAACAACAAACGCTCTGCTGTTTTCTTACCTACACCCGGAATGCGGGTAAGCAATGTCACATCCTGGCTACTGATTGCTGCAGTCAAGTCATCTATTGATACACCACTTAAAATGGAAAGCGCTGACTTGGCACCTATCCCATTGACTTTCAATAATTGACGAAACGTGTCTTTTTCTTGCTGCGTGCCAAAACCATAAAGAAGTTGCGCATCCTCTCGGACAACCATGTGCGTTAGCAATGTCACTTTAGCACCAAGCTCTGGCAAATGATAAAAAGTACTCATGGGCACTTCGACCTCATAGCCAACACCTGCGCAATCAAGCACAATAAGTGGCGGAGCCTTTTCTATCAAGAGTCCATTTAATCGAGCAATCATATTATCCTCAGTTTATATGCTAGCCAATCAGACGGCCATTTTTAACACGAAATCCTTTTGTAGCGAGCTTGCCTAGACCCTGCCCGCCATGAATGTGACAGATTGCACAGGCTAATGCATCAGCAGAGTCTGGACTGGGTGTTGCGGGCAACAATAGTAAACGCTTGACCATTTCTTGGACCTGCTCTTTTTTAGCATGTCCATTGCCAACTACCGATTGCTTTACCTGCAATGCCGTGTATTCTGCCACCTCTAAATTGCGCATCACAGCCGCACTTATTGCTGCTCCACGCGCTTGACCTAGCAAAAGAGTTGACTGTGGATTCACATTTACAAACACCTTCTCTACAGCGACTTGCGTTGGTTGATAAGTTTCGATGACCTCAAACAATCCATCTAATATAATCTTTAATCTCGCAGGTAACGCCTCTCTATCCGCTTCTTTACCACTTGCCGTTTTAATTATCCCACTTGCAATATATTCAATTTTTTCACCAGACTTTTCAATTACACCAAAACCCGTTAGTCTCAAGCCAGGGTCTATGCCCAATATCCTAAGTTTGCTCATAACCTGAACACCAGTGTAAGGATGTAATTGAATAACACAAATGCTTAATCTTCTTCAATTACCGCAGATGTATATACATCCTGAACGTCATCAAGATCTTCAAGTGCATCTAAAATTTTCTGCATCTTCACACCATCATCACCTGATAGTACAACCTCATTCTGCGCCTTCATCGTTATCTCGGCAGCTGCAGCATGATGACCAGCAGTTTCAAGGGCCTCTTTTATGGTCATAAAATCAGCTGGCGAAGTAATCACCTCCACGCTACCATCATCGTTTGTCAAAATATCTTCTGCACCAGCCTCTAACGCAACTTCCATAATTGCATCCTCATCTGCACCAGGTTCAAATATGAGTTGTCCGCAATGATCAAACATGAAAGCAACTGAGCCATCCGTTCCTAAATTACCACCATTTTTACTCAGCGCATGACGTACGTCAGCTACTGCACGCTGTTTATTATCTGTCATACAATCAATAATAATAGCAGCACCATTTATTCCATAACCCTCATAACGAATCTCTTCATAACTAACGCCTTCAAGTTCGCCTGTCCCTTTTTTAATAGCACGCGTAATATTGTCAGCGGGCATGTTTTCTTCTTTTGCCGCTGCTATTGCCGCGCGCAATCTTGGGTTCATTGCTGGATCACCTCCACCCAACCGTGCCGCCACAGTAATCTCTTTAATCAACTTGGTAAAAATCTTGCCGCGCTTAGCATCTTGCCTTCCCTTGCGGTGTTGTATATTTGCCCATTTACTATGTCCTGCCATGATCCTTTACCTTAAACAATCTTTTAGAAAAAACAGAATTCTATCATGTTGCTTAAAACAACTTGCTATTACGCTTGTATGGTAATGAAAAATACTCAAGCCAGACAATTCTATTACCCTTTAACATATTTGCAGACATGCTATAAAGGTGTATATTTTTACTTCATGCTAGGGGAGAAAAATCATGAAATCACTAAAACAAATATTAGAAGAAAAACAAATACAAGAAATTATTAGCATCTCACCAGAAAAAATGGTTTATGAGGCTCTTGTTATCATGGCTGAAAAACATATAGGTGCATTAGCTGTCATTGACAATGGCAAGCTAGTTGGTATTTTCTCTGAACGCGACTATGCAAGGGAGGTCGCATTAAAAGAGAAAAAATCTAAAACGACGCCAGTTAGCGAAGTAATGACCTCTAAGCTGATCTATGGACAGGCGAACGACTTAGTGGATAGCGCAATGAACACTATGTCCAATAAACGTATACGACACCTACCTGTGATGGACGGCAACGACATGATTGGCATGTTATCTATTGGCGATTTGGTTAAAGCTACGATAGAGTATCAAGAAGAGCTTATTAACCAATTAGAAAGCTATATACGTAGCTAAGAACTGATTGCGAGTATTAGCAATTAAACAAAAAACCATGATACTGTCTTCATGATTTAAATGAAGTGTTAATCATGAATGTTATCTGTTAAGCCTTCTATACATTTTGCATAATATTCTTACGGTCTTGCAACATCTACCGTGTATTTATTAATTTAAAATCAAGGAGAAATATTATGTGGACAACACCAGCAGCTACTGAAATGCGTTTTGGTTTCGAAGTGACCATGTACGTAATGAACAAATAAGCATTAGCTTATGTTCTTTAAGGGCGCTTATAGCGCCCTTTTAATTTTGCATTCAGCTATTTATAGATATTTAGCGACCATTGCATTTTGCAGATTGTTTGCTCTCAATGGCACTCTTACATAGTAGCCACTACCAGCAGCCTCTGTTATCTGCTGCCCTTTTTTATCTAACATTGTCTCAATAACAATGTCTTGATTTCCTGTTGGGTGAATAATTTGCAACCTATCTCCCACTGCAAACTTGTTTCTTGCTTCAATATCTGCCCAGCCATTTTCTGGATCGTATGCAACAACATCACCTACATACAAGCTGCGGTTAGATTTAGAGTAACCTTGTATATAGTTTTGATGTTCAGCTGTGTGATGCCGCTGATAAAACCCATCGGTATAGCCTCTATTTGCCAGATTCTCCAGTTCGCCCAGCAACCGCATGTCAAATGGTCGTCCAGCAACCGCATCATCAATCGCTTTTCGATAATTTTGCGCGGTACGTGCAACATAGTAACGTGACTTTGTACGGCCTTCGATTTTCAACGAATCAACGCCAGCTTCAATCAGCTTTTCTACATGCTCAATTGCACGTAAATCCTTACTATTCATAATATAGGTGCCATGCTCATCTTCCATGATAGGTAACAATTCGCCAGGCCGCCCTTTTTCTTCAATCAGGAAAACGTTGTCTGCTTGTGGATGTCGGGGCAAGCTTCCACAAGCGGATAAATTAGACCGCTCCACCTCCGCCTCAAAGTCAAAATCCTTAAGACGAATCACACCCGCCGCATCCTCTTTTGCATCGTGCACTTTATAATCCCAACGACAACTATTTGTGCAAGTACCTTGGTTCGGATCACGAGAATTAAAATAACCAGATAGTAGACACCTGCCAGAATAGGCAATGCAAAGTGCGCCATGGATAAACACTTCGAGCTCCATTTCTGGACATTCCTGACGAATTTCCCTAATCTCATCAATTGAGAGCTCTCGAGACAGAATCACACGCGTTAGACCCATTTTTTGCCAGAACTTTACTGATGCGTAATTGACGGCATTGGCTTGAACAGATAAATGGATTGGCATTTCTGGCCATTTTTCACGCACCATCATAATCAATCCAGGATCAGACATAATCAGCGCATCGGGCTGCATAGCAATCACTGGCTCCATATCACGCATATAGGTTTTTACCTTAGCATTATGCGGTGATATGTTGCTCGCGACAAAAAACTTCTTGCCTCGCGCATGCGCCTCTTTGATCCCGATTTCTAAATTAGCCATAGAAAAATCATTTTCGCGCACACGCAAACTATAGCGCGGTTGTCCTGCGTAAACCGCATCTGCTCCGTAGTCAAATGCAGTTCGCATACGATCTAAATCACCAGCTGGCGATAATAATTCAGGAGATTTCATCACTTTTTGTCTTTCAAATATTCATCAATTCAAAATAGCCCAGCTAGCGGATATATGCATGGCTTTAATTCGCATGCATTTTAACATTGTCAAAAGTATATTCTGCAATAAAAAAGGCCTCAGAAGAGGCCTGTGTAACTTTCTATTAAACTATCCTTTTACTTCTACAGATTGTGTAAATGTTTTACCTTCATTATCAGTTGCCACCAGCTCAAACTGACCTGGTGCATCAGGCACGAAATCAAATTTAAAATAAGGGTCTTCTGCTGTCCCTACATTCACATCTACTGTCATCACTGGCTTACCATTATAAGTAAAGCTCGCCTTATTAATATAAAACGCTGGCAAAAACCCCTGTGACTCCAAGTCGCGTTGCAAGCCAGTCCGCATGATATGTTTGATATTTACTTTGGCTGTAGTTGGCGTTCCAAACTTTTCGGGTGCAGGCACTTTCATACGAATTTTACCAGCAGCTGCTCTTACGGCTGCTTCATCATTAGAAACAATACCGCCACAACCACCAGCCGCTCGAATTGGACGAGAAGCTAGGTACAACTTACCATTGGTATCTTCACCTACCAATCGGACAAATGCATCTGTTTCAAATCGGATGCGGGTAGATAAATTAAAGTCACCGAGTGCATCGGTTAAATGATATGTGGCTGTTAACGGAATAGGGTTAGCATCAACAAAAGAGTAAAGCTTGACAATTTTTACTCCTGCGGCTTTTGCAGCAGCAGAATCAATTGAATAAGTCACTGGAACCTGCGCGCCACTTTCAGCTCGCTTGGGTGCATCAATTTTAATAAAATCGACTTCTTGCATCGGCCTTTGTTCAAAAAAAGCCTCTTTCATGACAGGCCATAATTTGGGGTCAGCCTCAGCAAACGCTGATACACTAATCGTCAGCAGCATTGCCGATAATATCCAAAAAACAGTTAGTTTGTTACTTACTTTCATCACTCACCCCTCTAATGACAATCGTCTCTTTATTATGTATTAATCAATTAACGATTCATGTTAACTTTTGGACTACTAACGCTTATTTTAGTTTTATTGCTAGAAAAATCTGTGACCACCATCACACTATCTTTTAGTCGGACAAAGTTAATGCCACTTACAAAAATTACGTTAGTTTGCTCGGGTCACCAGACGGACGCATTTCATAATTTGGGTCAGCATATTCTTCAAAATTGAGCTCCACACCATTACCAGCAGGGTCTTTTAAATTAATCTGCTTTATCCCATTTGCCAAAGTTCTGGTGGTGTAAACAATATCGTGCGCTTTGAGATTTGCTTCCATCGCCGCCATGTCAGTACAGGTAAAAGACACATGATCAAAAGGCCCATGCACATGTAATGCTGGGGGCTCAGGCGTTTTATATTCAGCCAAATGAACAACATCATTGTCACCAATATAAAGCCAATAACCATAGGTGGTGCTTGCGACCCGCTTGCCAACTGTCAGGCCCAGCACATCGCAGTAAAAATCGCGTAACATGTGCATGGTGTCACGGTCTGTTCTGAAGTTCACATGATTAATTTCAGTCAATGGCATCGTATTTACTTTTCTATCGTTCTTAAAAGTACATTGTAGCCCATGGCTTATTCTCCTTCAAATGCACACAATGCATAACATGTTAAGCCTAATTTTTTCAGACGATTGATTCCACCTAAATCAGGTAGATCAATTACAAAAGCACACTCTACAACATTACCGCCAAGCTTTTGAATTAACGCTCCAGCAGCTTCGGCTGTGCCGCCTGTGGCAATTAAATCATCAATTAACAGTACCCTCTCACCAGCTTTAATCGCATCCGCATGAATCTCCACCCTGTCAGAACCGTATTCCAATACATAATCGTGCCCCATGGTTTCTGCTGGCAACTTGCCTGCTTTACGAACTGGAACAAAGCCAACACCAAGCTTATAAGCCAATGCGGCTCCCAAAATAAACCCTCGCGCTTCTATGGCAACAATTTTGTCAATTTGCTGATCTTTATAGCGTTGATAGAAATTATCAATCACCTGCTGAAAACCGTTGGCATCTGTAAGCAATGTGGTGATATCACGGAATTGGATTCCAGGTTTTGGGTAGTCGGGAACGGTTCGGATAAGGGTTTTTAGTGGCATTAAATTACTTTAGTGATTTTGTTTTCTAACTTCATTATCTGAATCATATTTAAATTTATCTTCATATATTGATTCATAATCTATTACTATCCTCACCCTTTTAGCTCTATGATCAATTTCATTTCGAGTTGGGACTTTCTCACCTGTGAATTTAATTGCAATCAAATCTCTTTGTTCTGTAGCTGGCATCATATAATCGATACCTATATATGAGCCATACCAACTAAATTGATATTCTGGAAAAACTAGATTAAGACATTTCAAATGTGGTTCTAAATTTTCACCAATCATTTTTTGATTGTCTGTAAAGATATTAAAAGATTTTATATGAGCTGGACCAGTTCCATTATTTATAATTTTAACAACAATATAACCATCTGATGAGGTCGCGGTCCAAGTCGTAAGATAGGGCTTAACAGATAATTTATTATGCTTCCTACTAATATGGGCCTGCCAAAATGTGGCAAAGAAAGCGCAAAGCGCAATAACATTCGCGGTGTTTGATGAAAGCCAATCCCAGAAATCTGCTAACCAACACATAAAAATCAGGTCACGATACGAGAACTAGGCACATCCGCGAAGACAGTACGAGTAGTACGGCAAGCGGATGTAACGACGTTATCGTGAAGTGAATGCATTTTACCCAGCAGGGTTTTGTTGACGGACGCGAATATGCAACTCCCTCAACTGCTTCTCATCCACCGCACTCGGTGCATGCGTCATTAAACATTGCGCTTTCTGCGTTTTTGGGAAGGCAATGACATCACGAATGGACTCTGCGCCAGCCATCAATGTTACTAAACGGTCTAAACCAAAGGCCAAACCACCATGTGGTGGTGCACCATACTGCAAGGCTTCGAGTAGAAAGCCAAATTTTTCTTGCGCCTCTTCGTCAGAGATATTCAATGCTTTAAATACTTTAGCTTGTACCTCTTGCTTGTGAATACGCACTGAACCACCGCCTACTTCCCAGCCATTTAACACCATATCATACGCTTTTGATAGACACGCGCCTGGGTTGCTTTCCAGCAACTCTTCGTGACCATCTTTCGGTGAGGTAAAGGGGTGATGCAAAGCGTTCCAACGGCCGCTATCTTCGTCACGCTCAAACATCGGGAAATCGACCACCCACAATGGTGCCCATGCACGCCCATCCACATGGCCTTTATCATGGCCTATTTTCTGACGCAATGCACCCAGCGCTTCATTCACAATTTTTGTGGTATCAGCACCAAAGAAAACAATATCGCCATTCTGTGCGCCTGTGCGCTCGATAATTGCTTTGAGCGCATTCTCGTGAATATTTTTTACGATTGGGCTTTGCAAACCTTCTTCATTTAACTTGCTAGCATCGTTTACTTTGATGTAAGCCAAGCCTTTGGCACCGTAGATTTTCACGAACTCGGTGTAGACATCAATTTCCTTACGGCTGATTTCAGCACCATTCGGTACACGAATCGCTGCAACACGGCCATTTTCACTATTTGCCGGACCTGAGAACACTTTAAAATCGACATCTTTCATGACATCAGAAAGCTCGGTGATTTCTAGCGTCACCCGCATATCTGGTTTGTCTGATCCATATCGACTCATGGCTTCCGCATAAGGCATGCGTGGAAATTGCGCTGGCAAGTCTACATTTTGGACTTTTTTCAACATCTGGCGAATCATCTCTTCGACGATGTCCATAATGTCGTTTTCTTCTAAAAATGAAGTCTCTAAATCAATCTGCGTAAATTCGGGTTGGCGATCCGCACGCAAGTCTTCATCACGGAAGCATTTGGTAATTTGAAAATAGCGATCAAAACCAGACACCATCAACAGCTGTTTGAAAAGCTGCGGTGATTGGGGCAACGCAAAAAATTCACCATGATGGATGCGCGATGGGACCAAGTAATCACGCGCACCTTCAGGCGTGCTGCGATTCAACATAGGTGTCTCTATCTCAATAAAACCGTTATCGTCCAAATAATCACGAATGACCTTTGAAACACGATAACGCAACTTCATGTTTTCTTGCATTGCAGGGCGGCGCAAATCTATATAACGATGCTCCAAGCGCACTAACTCGCTCAAATTATCATCATCCAACATAAACGGAGGCGTGAGCGAAGGATTTAGAATCTCAATGTCGCTTGCTAACATTTCCACTTCACCTGTTGGAATGTTTGGATTCACTGTGCCTTCTGGCCGTGCGCGCACTTTACAAGTCACCTTGAGTACAAACTCATTTCGTACGGATTCCGCAATAGCAAATGCTTCTTTGGTATCAGGGTCAATCACTATTTGCGCCATACCCTCACGGTCACGCAAATCGATAAATATCACGCCGCCATGGTCACGACGACGGTGAGCCCAACCGCAAAGAGTAACAGTTTGGCCTATATGTTCACGGTTTAACTCACCGCAGTAATGTGTACGCATCATAATGTTTTAGTCTATTGTTTTCGTTAAAGATTTATTTCGTTTTACTTTGTTTCGCAGATGTTGCTAACTTTTCTGATTTCAATTCAGGCGCAACAGTGCCCATACTGATGATATATTTGAGCGCTTGATCGACACTCATATCAAGCTCTACCACGTCTTTTTTTTCCATCATTAGAAAGTAACCGCCTGTCGGGTTAGGTGTTGTCGGCACATAGACACTAACATAATCGCCATGTAAGTGATTGCTTACATCACCTCCAGGCTCTCCAGTTAAAAAAGCAATGGTCCATGATCCTTTGCGCGGGAACTCAACCAACAACGCTTTACGGAAAGCATTACCTGAGTCAGAAAAAATTGTATCGGAAACCTGTTTGACGCTTGAATAAATTGACTTTACAACTGGCACACGCGAGAGTAAGTTTTCCCACAGTAAAATCAATTGCTGCCCAAAAATATTTGTGGCGATAACACCTGTCACAAAAATAATGGCAATCGTTAGAACAGCTCCTAGCCCAACGATACTAAAGCCGAGCATTTTCTCTGGGCGCCATGCTTCAGGTAATAATAACAAGCTCTGATCCATTGTTTGAATCAGCGTACTCAGCAGCCAGAAAGTCACAACCAATGGCACAAGTACAAGCAAGCCTGTAATAAAATAATTTCTCATAATTCCTTAGTGACAGCCGCAACCAGGCGCACAGCTGGTTGCAGAAGCGCTATCGTCTGTTTTATTATCGGCTGCTGGTGTTGTTTGTGTTTTTGGTTTGTCTTTGAAGTCTGTTGCATACCAGCCTGTGCCATTTAACTGAAAGCTTGGCGCGGACAACATTTTAGAAAATGACATCTTGTGACAAACTGGGCACTCAGTGGTATTTTCTGCACTTGCTTTACGCATCACCTCATCCTGATGTCCGCAAGCTGTACATTTAAAATCATAAATTGGCATGATAGGTAAATACTTGTTAGGTTAATTAAAATCAAAAGCGAGATTATAACTGATGTATCGCAATTGGTTAATCTATTCAACGATTTACAACAATAATTATTCACATAATAAAAAAGGCCTTGCGAGCAAGGCCTTCACTCATATAAATCCCGACTAAAATGGAATGTCATCATCAAAATTATCAAATGATGAACCGCCGCTCGTGGCTGGCGCTTGTTCTTTCGCTGCTGGCGCTGATTGTCGTGAAGGCACCTGATTAAAGTCATCTGGAGGGCTATCCTGTCCAGCATCGTAACTAGCGCCACCACTATCGCCTTTAGTGCCAAGCATTTGCATTTGGTCAGCGATAATCTCTGTTGAATAGCGTGTTACACCATCTTTTTCCCACTTGCGGGTCTGCAGGCGCCCCTCTACATAAACAGAACGGCCTTTTTTAAGGTATTCACCAGCAATTTCTGCCAAACGACGATACATCACAATATTGTGCCACTCTGTTTTCTCTTGCTTAACACCACTTTTATCTTTCCAGTTTTCTGTAGTCGCAATACTAAAATTACAAACAGCCTCACCATTAGGCATATAACGTACTTCTGGATCACGCCCAAGATTACCAACTAATATCACTTTATTGACTGATGCCATTATCTACTCCCTATCAATTTCATTATATTTTGCTCTAATGCCGCTTGCTCTTCAACACTTTGCTGGTTATTTATTTTGACAATCAATGTTTGCTCTTGTGGAAGCAGTGCTGCCTCTTCTACACCAGACATTTCTTCTACGGCATTTTTAAGGAATTCTGCCTTTCCATTTTCAAGTACTTCCACATGATACATCTTTGTTTTAACCGAAGGTGGTGCTTTCATACCAAATGCAGCGATTAACCAAATGCCGATCAATGCTGCGCAGAAAATAAAGACACTAGGGAAACCGTATTGATCTGACAAAAAGCCACCTGCTAATGCCCCAATAAAGATACCAAAAGATTGTGCTGTGTTGTGTACGCCTATGGCCGTACCTTTAGAAGCTGCTGGCGCCATTTTTGAAATCAGAGAAGGCAAGGTGGCTTCTAATAAATTAAAGGCTAGAAAATAAAAAAACAACGCTGTGACCACACCCCAAAAGTGATGAATATTCATGGCAAACAGGAATTGTGCCAGTAACATGGTCAAAACTGCACCAATAAAAACAGGCTTAAGCTTAGCGCGTTTCTCGCCGTAGATAATGGCAGGCAACATCAGTGCAAACGAAATGGTTAACACGGGCAAATAGACAATCCAATGCTGATTCTCATTCAGCCCGCTGGTTTCTTTCAATGCGAACGGTACAACAACAAACATAGCCATTTGTGCGGCGTGCAAACTAAATACGCCAAAATTTAATCGCAGCAACTGCGTATTACCAAGCACGTCTTTAATTTTATCAGGCGCTGTTTCGGTATCTGAATGGAAATGACTATTGATAGGGTCTGGGACTAAGAACTTCACAACGCCAATTGCAAAAATAGACAAAATTGCCGTCATCCAAAAGATGCCCGCAACGCCTATTGCTTGATTCAATATTGGACCCAACACCAGCGACGCAGCGAATGTAACACCTATTGTCCCACCGATGGTTGCCATCGCTTTAGTACGATGCTCTTCCCTTGTAGAGTCAGCCACCAGTGCCATCACAACTGCTGAAACCGCCCCCGCACCTTGTATGGCGCGCCCGATAATGACTGTAATAATATCCGTGCCAATAGCTGCAACTACGCTACCGACGACAAAAATAAGCATGCCAATATAGATGACTTTTTTTCT
>JBNLAC010000003.1:21215-66061 GCA_050301935.1 Methylophilaceae bacterium
TGCGTTAAACCATAAGCACCCAGTGCGAGACCTACCATTGTATGATTCTCTCCACCTTTCAACGTTTGCGCATAAATGGCAAATATTGGCAGAATAAGAAACATCCCAAGCATCCGTAAACCATAAATCGAGGCTAAACTAATGGTGGCGCGCCGTTCTTTTGGCGACATCTTTTCAGAAATTTGCATGAAACCTTAGCTGAATTCAAAATAATTGCGTATATTATCAGGTTGCCCCAATTTTTAGTTAAAGCAATGATGGAATTTATTAAAATACGTGGTGCTCGCACCCACAATTTAAAAGATATTTCTTTAGACATTCCCCGTAATCAGCTCGTCGTCATTACGGGTTTATCTGGCTCTGGCAAATCCTCGCTGGCTTTTGATACGCTCTATGCAGAGGGACAAAGACGCTATGTAGAAAGTTTGTCAGCCTATGCAAGGCAGTTTTTGGCTAGGATGGATAAACCTGACGTTGACTTGATTGAGGGCCTATCGCCTGCTATTTCCATCGAGCAAAAATCAACCTCGCATAATCCACGCTCTACGGTTGGCACTGTCACAGAGATTCATGACTACTTGCGTTTGCTTTATGCCCGCGCTGGTGATCCAGAATGTCCCGAGCATCATATTAAGCTACAAGCACAAACAGTCAGCCAAATGGTCGATGCAATCCTCAAACTGCCTGAGGAAACAAAAGTGATGATTTTGGCACCAGTCGTTTCTAACCGTAAGGGCGAGCAAGTTGATTTGTTCGATGACTTGAAAGCGCAAGGTTTTGTCAGGTTAAGAGTTGACGGAAAAATTTATGAAGTAGATGAACTGCCAAAACTGACCAAAACAACCAAACATAATGTAGATGTTGTTGTAGATCGCCTAAAAATTCGTGCTGATATGAAACAACGAATCGCAGAAAGCTTTGAAACGGCATTGAGGTTAGCTGATGGCAAGGCAATAGCCCTAGAAATGGATACAGATGAAGAGCACCTTTTTTCAGCCAAATTTTCTTGCCCAGTATGTGACTACTCACTTGCAGAACTAGAACCACGTTTGTTTAGTTTCAATAACCCGATGGGCGCTTGCCCTACCTGTGATGGATTAGGCAATGTCAACTTCTTTGATCCCAAACGCGTCGTTGCTTTCCCTTCTTTATCCTTGGCAAGTGGTGCGATTAAGGGCTGGGACAAACGAAATCAATTTTACTTTCAAATGCTATCAAGCCTTGCGGCGCACTACGGCTTTGACTTAGAAACCGCTTTTGAAGATTTGTCAGCCGAAGCACAAGACATTCTGCTCAATGGATCGGGTAAAGAGCAGATTGCGTTTAAATACATCAATGAGCGTGGTACATTTTTTACCAAGACACACACATTCGAAGGCATTTTAAACAACTTGCAGCGACGTTATCGCGAGAGTGATTCAACAGCTGTCCGAGATGAACTGTCTAAGTATATCAATAGCGCTAGCTGCCCTGACTGCAGTGGCACGCGACTTCGCCGAGAAGCAAGACATGTAAAAGTAGGCGATAAAAACATTCACCAAGTTTGCGAGTTACCGCTGATGCAGGCGCATACTTTTTTTGATACTTTAGCACTTGAGGGAGCGAAACTCGCCATTGCTGATAAGATCGTCAAAGAAATTAGCAACCGACTCAAGTTCTTAACAAATGTTGGCTTAGAGTATTTATCGCTATCTCGTTCTGCAGAAACACTATCTGGTGGCGAAGCACAGCGCATTCGCCTAGCAAGTCAAATCGGCAGTGGGTTAACTGGCGTGATGTATGTGTTAGACGAGCCATCTATCGGTTTACATCAACGCGACAATGATAGATTACTAGATACCCTAAAGCGTTTACGCGATATTGGCAACAGCGTTATCGTAGTTGAACATGATCAAGATGCAATTATGACTGCAGACTATGTCATCGATATAGGACCAGGGGCTGGTGAACATGGTGGGCAGATAGTTGCAGAAGGTTCACCAAAAGAAGTATTAGCGAATAGTGCATCACTCACCGGGCAATATCTAAGCGGCAAAAAGCAAATTATTTATAGGAAAACCCGCACCAAACCCGACCCTAAAAAATGGATTAAACTGACCAATGCTACTGGGAATAACTTGCGGAACGTGACAGCGGAGATTCCAGTTGGCTTGCTTACTTGTGTGACGGGTGTGTCAGGAAGCGGTAAATCCACACTGATTAATGATACTTTATACCGCGCCGTTGCACAGCATTTATATCGAAGCAATGCCGAACCAGCAGCGCATGGTGATATTGAAGGCCTCGCTTTCTTCGACAAAGTAGTGGATGTTGACCAAAGTCCAATCGGGCGGACCCCGCGCTCAAACCCTGCTACCTATACTGGCCTATTCACGCCTATCAGAGATTTATTCGCTGCAGTGCCCGAGAGTAGAGCAAGAGGATATGGGCCTGGTCGATACTCCTTTAATGTCAAGGGAGGTCGCTGTGAGGCTTGTCAGGGTGATGGTGTTATCAGAGTTGAAATGCACTTCTTGCCAGATGTTTATGTTCCTTGCGACGTATGCAAGGGGCAACGCTACAATCGAGAAACATTAGAAATTAATTTCAAAGGTAAAAACATTCGCGAAATTCTAGAACTAACTGTCGAACAAGCACATGCATTTTTTAGTGCCCAGCCAGCTATTGCTAGAAAACTCAAAACGTTGCTAGATGTCGGTCTGGGTTATATAACGCTTGGTCAAAGCGCTACCACGTTATCTGGTGGTGAGGCGCAACGGGTTAAGTTAGCCCTAGAGCTGAGCAAACGAGACACTGGACGCACACTCTACATTTTAGATGAGCCTACCACCGGCTTACACTTTGCTGATATCCAATTGCTGCTTGATGTAATTCATCGTCTGCGAGACGCTGGCAATACCATCGTCATTATTGAACATAATTTAGATGTGATTAAAACCGCAGACTGGATTATCGACATGGGCCCAGAGGGTGGCGATGGCGGGGGCATGATTATCGCGCAAGGCACACCAGAGACAGTCGCGAACACCGAAGGAAGCTATACCGGAAAATACTTAAAGCCAATGCTCTAGTAATTCAATTAGACATAGCACTTGGCTTCAGAAACTAATACTTGATAGCCATCAATTTTCTCAGCAATTGCCTCTAAACTTTCAAGACCTAGTGTCGATGTAATATCTTCATTAAGTGTATTTGCAATGTCAGTTGATGATTTACCATGTTCCAAATCAAAAGCAATATGTGCTGCAACATATACAACTGGCGCAAGTTTACAAGCATGTTGACTCAATGGTTCTGTATAGTAACGTATTGCACGTGCAATCTCTTCAGGAAAATTCCAATGGCGAGCCAACTTTTCGCCAACTTGGCAATGATCTATGCCAATCATGGACTGCTCAACTTTACTGCGCTCTAATACATTCCTGCCCTCGCATACCTCATCTATTTGCTTGCCAGCACCTGGAAATACAATGTGAATTGGTAGCTCACCTACTGTGTGCAGTAATCCTGCCATATAAGCGGTGTCTGTGTCGTATCCAGCATCTTTTGCAAGCTGTCTCGCAACTGAAGCAGTAACCAAACTATGCTGCCAAAATCGCTTTAAATTCAAACCTGGCACATCAGTAAACGCTGACATAACGCCACAAGCAATCACGAGTGTTTTTAATTTGCCTAGACCAATTAATGAGACTGCCTCTTGAATTGAACTCACCTCACGACTACAACCAAAATAAGCTGAATTTGAAAGCCTGAGCACCTTTGCAGATAATATCAAATCATGATTTATTTTATCTGCCAAGACTTTGATATCTACATCCCCTTCATTAAGCAACGCTGTTACCTCTTGCACCACTTTAGGTAGCATAGGCATCGTTTGCGGCTGATCAAAGAATTTATCAATTAAGTTCATAGCGACCTCTCAGTTAGGCAGTAAGATTACCGTATAGGATAAACCTGCTTGTGGCATTTTAATGCCGCGAATAAAGAGTAGAACTGAGGTCTAATTATTTAAATAATGCAAAATTAGCAAGCTAGTAGAAGTAAGCGTAAGCGAAAATAGAAATGGCTAAAAGACTCAATATAAATTTAATGACTAATGCTAATACAAATCCTAATCCAGCCGCGACGCCTACGCGCGTTGCATTGCCTGCATTTCGCATTGCGATAAGCTCTCCAATCACTGCACCGATAATTGGTCCTATGATTAAACCAACCACACCTGCAAACATACCGAACAGTGCGCCAATCAACGTTCCCCACAATGCCAATTTACTTGCTTTAGCTTTTTTAGCTGTAATATAAGAAGCAAAAAAATCCAAAACCCAGGCAAACAGTGCTATTACTGCAATAATGACCATTGTAGCTTCACTTACTCGCGCAAAGTCATCTATCCATGCACCTAGAAGCAATCCTGAAAATATGAGTACAATCCCTGGTAATACGGGTAATGCCAGCCCCACAATGCCAAGTATCACCAAAACTAACACTAATAACCAATACCAATCCACACAGGTTCCTTTAAGGTGTTTGTACCATATGTAATCTAGCGCTGATTGTCGCTGTGCGTCGATTCAAATAACGTGTATTACGATGTTTGTCATAATAGCGCGGGTTTGGCACCATCACAGCTAACCTTGCAGCTTCTGAAGTAGATAATCGATGAGCGCCTTTATTAAAGTAATGCCTAGTAGCAGCCTCTGCCCCAAAAACGCCATTACCCCACTCGATTACATTGAGGTAAATTTCATAAATTCTCTTCTTAGTTAAAAGCTGCTCAAGCATCACCGTAATAATCACTTCTTCAAATTTTCTGACCAAAGAACGCTTACTTGATAAAAATAAATTTTTTGCCAACTGTTGTGTAATCGTTGACCCACCAGCTACTAACTTTCCTTTTTTAACATTCTTTTTAAAAGCATGCTCAATACCTTGCCAATCAAACCCATGGTGGGTCATGAATTTTGCATCCTCACTAGCAATGACTGCACGTTTTAAATTAGTAGATATCTTTGTATAGTCAATCCACTGGTGCTTAAGTTTTGCTTTGGGGTCTTCAGCTCGCATCATTACAAGGCTTGATTCCATAAAGGCAGTAGAGGAGGGGTTGAATTTAATCAGCCAACAAATCTGGATAAAAATCCATAAGTAATGCACTAACAGCCACAGAAAAAAAAACGCTAATATGCGTTTGAGGTATCCCGCTAAAGTTAAGGGCTTCGCCTTGGGCTTGCTATTAAAAAACCACTGCAATAACAAAATTTAAGCTCTCAGCTTATCAATAATAGGTTTGGTTTGTGGGCGTACATTGCGCCAACAATAAAAGGCCTCCGCGGCTTGCTCTACTAACATACCCAATCCATCAACAACAATTGCGCCAGATTCTCGCGCTTGTTTCATAAAAGGCGTATCTTTGCCATACATCATATCGTAAGCCAAACTACCATCAGCAAAAATATCATCAGGTATAGGTAATCTAGCGTCTTGAAGCCCAACTGAGGTCGCATTAATGATAATGTCAAATTTCTGGCCTTTTAACTCAGTAAACGTACAAGCACCAAAGACAATAGAGCGGTACTGCACCAAATTTTTCACTTTATCTATCATCGTAACTGCTTTGCTGACGCTACGATTTGCAATCACCAATTGACTGGGAGCAGCATTTAATATTGGATGCAAAACTCCTTCCGCTGCACCACCAGCGCCCAGAATCAAAACGCGCTGACTTAATATTGGTTTGTGCAAATTTTGCTCAATATCACGGACAAGACCAATACCATCTGTATTATCGCCAATGATGCTCCCATCGGAAAACAACAATGTATTCACAGCACCCGCCTGTTTGGCTTGCATCCTCAGCTGATTCGCTAATTGAAATGCTTCAAATTTGAATGGGACAGTGACATTAACTCCTTTGTAACCTTTCGCCACTAGCGCCGAAACCGTGTTCTTAAAACCATCAAGCGGCGCCTCAATGGCTACGTATTCAATATCTTGATCCGTTTGAGCAGCAAACGCAGAATGAATATCAGGTGACTTACTATGCGCTATTGGATGACCAATAACAGCGTATCTATCCGTCATAGTACTAATTACTCCAGGGCAACCCTGCATGGCGCCAGCCATTAATCATCGTACGCTGTCTTTCTGCATTAGCCTCCCCCTCGAAACCCTCCAGCATATTGTATGCTTCTGTATATCCTAAAGATGAAGCTAATGTCGCAGCATTATGGGAGCGCCCCCCTGTTCTACACATAAAGATAACCAAAGCTTCCTTATCGACTTGCATTGATAAATGCGTCGCGAAATCAGGGTTAGCGACCATTCCAGGGTAAAATGCCCACTCTATGTGAACTGTATCTGGAACCTTGCCGACTAACTCAAGCTCTGCACTAGAACGCACATCAACTAGAACTGCATGCTCTGTTTTTTGCAAAACATCATAAACCTCCATGGGTGTTAGCGCACCTGAATAAGGCAAATGATGATCCTCTGCTCTTTGTTTTGCACGAGCCAGTATTTTACTAATTGCTTCCATTATTTACTCCTGTGTATCTTGGACAGCTTTTATTAATAAAGCCAATTTCAAGAAATAGTATATCGTTAAACTGTAAAACAATCACATCTTACTGAAAGCACTGTATTGGTGCGTTTTTTTGTCTTTTGCACTAAATAGGTGCATCATTATTGGTGCTCTTTGTAAAACTTATGAATAGTCGCCATTTTAAGCTTTTTTAAATGGCATAATTCCTGCTAATATCCATTATTAAATTTTATTTAAAAAATAATATTTAGATCCAATTATTCAATTCATTCAATATTAGGAGATTGTAATGTCTGTAGCAAACGTAATGAAGCTAATAGTAGATAACGACATTAAATTTGTCGATTTTCGCTTTACTGACACGCGAGGCAAAGAGCAACACACAACAGTGCCGATTTCGGCTTTTAACGAAGATAAATTCACCGAAGGTCATGCATTTGATGGTTCCTCTATCGCTGGTTGGAAAGGTATCCAAGCTTCAGACATGCAATTAATGCCAGACCCATCAACAGCCAATATCGATCCATTTATGGACGAACCAACACTTATCCTAACTTGTGACGTTGTAGACCCAACAGATGGGAAAGGTTATGACCGTGACCCACGCTCTATCGCAAAACGCGCTGAAGCATACTTGAAATCAAGTGGTATTGGTGACACTGCTTACTTTGGTCCTGAGCCAGAGTTCTTTATTTTTGATAGCGTTTCTTGGGATGTTGGTATGGGTGGCAGCTCAGTCAAAATCAATTCTGAAGAAGCAGCATGGCAATCTGGCGACACATTTGAAGGTGGTAACACAGGTCACCGTCCAAGAGTCAAAGGCGGTTACTTCCCAGTCCCTCCAGTTGACTCACTCATGGATGTGCGCTCTGCAATGTGCATGACACTTGAAGCAATGGGTGTTCCTGTTGAAGTGCATCACCATGAAGTTGCAACAGCCGGTCAATGTGAAATCGGTACTAAATTTGCAAGTTTAGTACAACGCGCTGACTGGACTCAAATTCTTAAATACGTCGTATTGAATACTGCACACGCTTACGGCAAAACTGCTACATTTATGCCTAAACCAATCTTAGGTGACAATGGCTCTGGTATGCATGTTCACCAATCCGTATGGAAAGATGGCAAGAACCTATTTGCAGGTGATGGCTATGCTGGCCTAAGCGAGTTTGCTCTTTACTACATTGGCGGCATCATTAAACACGCACGTGCGCTAAATGCAATTACTAACCCAAGTACAAACTCTTACAAACGTTTAGTACCTGGTTTTGAGGCGCCAGTAAAACTAGCATATTCTGCTAAAAACCGTTCCGCTTCAATCCGTATCCCATTTGTTCATTCAGATAAAGCACGTCGTGTTGAAGCGCGCTTCCCTGATCCAACAGCTAACCCATACTTGGCATTCTCAGCAATGCTAATGGCTGGCTTAGACGGTGTACAAAATAAAATCCATCCTGGTGAGCCAGCAACTAAAGATCTTTACCATCTACCACCAGAAGAAGATGCAGCAATCCCAACTGTTGCACACTCATTAGAACTTGCGTTAGAAGCATTACAAAACGATCATGAGTTCTTGACACGTGGTGGCGTATTCTCAGAAGACTGGATCAGCTCTTATATCGATTTCAAAATGGCTGAAGTCACACAAATGCGTATGACACCTCATCCACTAGAGTTTGATCTATACTACAGTTGCTAAGTAATACTCAGCAAAAAAGGCAGCTTAGCTGCCTTTTTTTATGTTCAAACCGTTGCGTATTCACCATATCACATTCTTTTGTTTATAGTAGTCAACCAATTTGGGAAGAACTTCGTTGCTAACTATAAGACTCTCATCTAAACTACTGGTATGAAAAGACAATTTATTTTTATTAGCACCTGCTTTTTTACTATATTGTTTACTGTTTCAGCGCACGCTGAAATCTATAAACATGTTGATGCGGATGGACGCGTCACCTACTCAAATGTAAAGATAAAAGGCGCTAAAAAAATCAATCTTGAACCTGCTGACACTAATTTTGGCACGCAAAACAGCAGTGAAAAAAGCGCGCCAGCTAGCAAGTCAGCGCCAGCAAACTTTCCAAAAGTTGATGCCGAAACGCAAAAAAGTAGGGACAATTCTAGGAAGCAGATTCTTTTATCTGAACTTGAATCTGAAAAAAGAGCATTAGAACAAGCTAAAAAAGCTTACGAAGAAGGAAAATCCAATCCAGAAACATTTCGCACACCTAATGGTGGCATTCGTCGCAATGTAGCTAAATTCCAAGAAAAAATGGAAAGGTTACAAGCAGATGTTGATGCGCATCAGCGCAATATAGAGCTTCTTGAGAAAGAAATTAGTAATATCAACTAAGTTATACGATATTATAAAACTGGCTTATCTTTTGCTTAGTTTTACAGCATTAATAACTTTTTTACTAATATTTAACTGATGGTCCAACAAGTTCCCTCCTGCTTCACTGGTTTAGAAAACCTTGCCGTTTCAGTTATGCTACTGAACGAATCAAAGCAACTCATTTACATGAACCCAAGCGCAGAAGCCTTATTTGCTATGAGTGCTACTCAAACTGCAGGTACGCATATTAATGATATATTTATTAATTGTGAAGTGCTGGACTTGGCCATCGCTCATGCAACAACAAGCAACAGCCCTTTTAGAGAACATGAATTCGCTATTACAACGCAGCGGCAACTTTCATTTGCGGTGACTTGTACCGTTACGCCCATCGTCATGCATGAAGCAAGGCTTATTTTAGAGTTTCAACAGATGGATCAGCAGTTACGGATTGCCAAAGAGGAGCGCATGCTCATACAACAGCAGGCTAACTCTGAGCTATTACGTAATCTTGCCCATGAAATTCGCAACCCATTAGGTGGGCTGAGAGGAGCGGCACAATTACTCGAGCATGAACTTCCACAACCAAGCCTACGTGAATACACGCAAGTCATTATTAAAGAAGCAGACCGATTACAAGGCTTAATGGATAGGTTGCTAGTACCACACCGCGTCCCAAAATATGAACCGACCAACATTCATGAAGTCTTAGAACGTGTACGTAGTTTATTATTAGCCGAGTCACCCAATAATATAAAAGTACAAAGAGACTACGACACGAGTCTGCCAGAACTGATTGGTGATAGAGAAAAATTGATTCAAGCAGTGCTGAACATAGCACGTAATGCCGTACAGGCCTTGTTATCACAAGGAACAGAAGAAGCCAAAATCACGCTTAGAACGCGTGCCGCCAGACAAGTAACACTAAGCAGGAAGCGATACCGTGTTGGTATAAAGTTAGACATTATTGATAATGGTCCAGGCATCCCTTCTGATTTATTGGATAAGATATTTTATCCACTTGTAACAGGGCGTGAAGGGGGTTCTGGTCTAGGCCTTGCGTTAGCACAGACATTCGTCACCCAACACCATGGCATGATTGAATGTAAAAGCCAACCTGGTCAAACCTGTTTTACAATTCTGCTACCTGTTGAAAGCACATTAATTAAAAATGCCATTATCGAACAATAATAGTAAAGTGAGTAAATAAAGAAATGAAACCAATTTGGATATTAGATGACGACAAATCAATTCGCTGGGTATTCGAAAAAGCACTCGCCCGAGCAGATTTAGATTTTGAGACCTTTTCCAATACAAGCGATGCCTTATCAGCTTTAGAGCACCATCAGCCACAAGTCATCGTCAGCGACATTCGTATGCCAGGTGGCTCTGGCTTAGATTTTCTCACTGAAGTTAAAGAGAGATTCCCCGAGATCCCAGTCATCATCATGACCGCATACTCGGACCTAGAAAGTGCTGTTGCAGCCTTTCAAAATGGCGCTTTTGAATACTTAGCAAAACCATTTGATGTCGATCAGGCTCTGGATGTCATAAAGCGCGCTGTCGATGAAACTTTACGTCAGGAAGTAGAGAGCGTTGAAATTGAGGAAGCGCCTGAGATCATTGGTCAGGCACCAGCCATGCAGGAAGTGTTTCGTGCTATTGGTCGATTAAGCCGATCCCATGCCACTGTACTAATTAATGGTGAGTCTGGAAGTGGTAAAGAGCTGGTTGCTAGCGCACTACATAAGCATAGCCCAAGAGCAAATAACCCCTTCATTGCCATTAATACCGCTGCCATTCCAAAGGACTTATTAGAGTCTGAACTATTTGGTCATGAACGTGGCGCATTTACCGGCGCACAAGCAGCTAGACGTGGTCGATTTGAGCAAGCGGAGAACGGTACATTGTTTTTGGATGAAATTGGCGATATGCCTGCAGATTTGCAAACTCGTTTGCTGCGCGTGCTCAGCGATGGTCAATTTTACCGTGTGGGCGGTCATCAGCCTATTAAAGTGAATGTCCGCGTCATTGCAGCCACTCACCAAGATTTAGAAGAGCGCGTTAAACTAGGTTTATTCCGCGAAGACTTATTCCACAGACTCAATGTTATCCGTCTAAGACTGCCTGCACTTCGCGAAAGACGTGAGGATGTTCCGCTGCTTGCCAAACACTTCTTACAACAAAGTGCGCAAAACCTAGGGGTAGAAGCCAAGAAACTATCTGATGCGGCGCTGAAGTATCTCACAGCAGTTAACTGGAGCGGCAATGTTAGACAGCTAGAAAACGTCTGTCACTGGCTAACTGTGATGGCGCCAGGACAAAATATTGACGTAGCAGATCTTCCGCCTGAACTAAAAGAAACGAAAGCAAAATCAACCACAAGCAACTCATGGCAAGACGCACTAGCACAAGAAGTATCAGATGCTCTCAATAGAGGTGAACAAGGCCTACTAGATGGCTTAACAAAAGACTTTGAACGTGTCATTATCAAGAAAGCCCTACAACATACTGACGGGCGGCGTATAGAGGCTGCCACGCAGTTAGGCATGGGGCGAAATACGCTTACTAGAAAAATTCAAGAACTAGGTATTGATGAGTAATGGCTTAAGTAGATTCTTTGCCAGATAGCTTAGTGTAATTACGAATGCATTGACGCAATCATGCTTATGTCGACTTACTAAACCTTAATTTGCTGGCTGCGCCAAACAGGGAAAGAACTATATTTCTGTGCATCAATTTTATTCACAAAAAACACTTGCGCTAGACGCGAATCCTTAAGGGTTTTACCAAAAAATTTATTCGCCGCATGGTAATGTCGACCTTCATATAAGATTAGTGTGTTATACACGTTATTAATGCGGACTACTTCGTCAAACATGTCATGATATGAGGTATCCATCATAATTTCACCCTGGTCAAACCGTCGATCATTCTCTTTTAAACACCATTCATACTTTTCTTGATCAAATTTCGCATTTGGCTTAAATAAAGACGTACCAGAATCTAACGGCGCATCTGGCGTTAAATACAGTACAGCAGCAAAGACGGTATTCTGATCTGTGTGAATCACACCCTCACCAAACTCCTCTGAAACACTTTGAAAACTTGTGTTAACCGCCCACTGCATATAGTCGTCATCCGGGTTGTGAAATAGTGAAATGATTTTATTACACACCTTCTCAAATAATGATTTATTAATTGTCGATAAGTCCTTAGTACGACAGCCTGGGTAGACATATGATGCGTCTTTGATATCACGCCTATACTTATATTTTTGACTAAGCGCAAAACGTCTAACCTCATCAGGATTGTTGTAGAAGTTTTCTAAAATGGTAACAGGGTATAAATTCATGATAACTTTTATAGATGCATAATACATTCTTGTGTTTGATTTTATTAAGACAACAAGTTTAATTGACAGCGCTGATAACAGCAACTCAAACAACCTTGCATTAAATTTTTTTAAGCCATAACTTTATATTCACTAATTCAATACGTACACAAGGCTATAGATTGAATTAAGATTAGGCTTTCACTGTAAATGAAGCGGAATAAACTTTTATCATAGCGCTCGTAAAATAATTCAACTCATCATTTCACATCCAAAAAAGATAAATGAAAAAACGGCAACCGTAGTTGCCGTTTTTTAACAATCTCACACAATAAAACTGTGTAGATAAACTTTATCCTAGAAGAATAAAATCGCACCTAAAGAAACTGTTTTTGTATCACCCTCAAGGCTGCCGATTTCTGTCTCAGCATCAGAGTACTCAGCAACTAAGTTAAGATGTTTTGTAAGTGGATGGTATACGCCAACTGTCCACATGCTATTTTCTATATCATCAGGTAAACCTAGTACACCTTCGTTTGCTGCACTGTTTGCTTCAAGCTCTGATCTACCCCATGAAACACCAAGTTTCGTTCCTGGACCTGGGATTGTATATGTTGCTTGAACATAACCACCTTTTGAATCACGTGTTTTACCTGAAGCATCTAATGCACCTGCGAACTGCACAGTAGTACCGATACCATCACCATCATAGTAGTAACCAGTCAAACCAAAACCAGCAACATTAATGTTAGCACCAATATCAAATGCATCTGCACGCTCACTGCCACCTGTTGCTAATTCAAGGTCTTGTGTAATACCTGACACCCAAACTTTACCTGCTACATCGCCTGTCCAAGCATATGATGCTTTTGCTTCAAATGCTGGCATAGAGCCTTCACGTCCAGTAGCTACAGCATCGCCTAGAGTAACACCTTGAGCATCAAATGCCTGAGTTACGCCTGCTGTGAAACTAAAGCCATTCCAATTTGGCGATGTATATGATAGTTGTGATTTCCAATCAGCATAGATGAAACCTGTACCAATGCGACCTAAAGTAGTTGTGTTACCAGCTAAAAGACCAGCTGCGCCACCAACACCTAATAATGTCATATCGTTTAGGATAGCATCAGATGCAAAAATACCTAAATCTTTACCGATTTTGATAGAACCCCATGAAGCATCACCGAATGTTAAGAATGCTTGACGATTCTCTTGGCCTGTGATGAAACCGCTTGAATCACCAGCAGCCTGTTTACCTGCGCTAGTTGTTGAAGCACCTGGGTTGATACTGATAGTAAAACCAACGTCTAGATCGTTTTGACGTGTTTTACCAGATACTGATAAATAGTTAGGTAAAAGACCAGTAGTGATGTTATTTTCACGACTATAACCATTTTCCAGCGAACCGAAAACACCAACAGCATCACCGCTTTGTTTCGTTGTTGTGTAGTAAGCATTTACCACACCGCCGATGTCTAGCGTCCAATCACCAGCTGGGATCATGATACCAGCATTAGCGCTTGAAGCACCAGCAACTAAGGCTGCTGCAACTGCTAATTTTAACTTGTTGTTCATGTAATTCTCCTAAAATTTTACTTAAAAGTTTTTTACTACTTTTTACTGCTAAAACACCCTCATTTTGCTTTATAACTTTTATAGAATTACTTCAGCAAAGAGAAATTTTAACTTCCCTACAAACCTGTTAATTAATTAACATTCATTTACAAGAAGGTTAGACAGAGTATGCCAAATACTTACACCACCGCGCAACAGTTTAAGCAAATTCACCGTGATTTTTTGATTCAATGTTGTGCTACTACAACAAATTTGATTCGATGAGCTTTCTCAAATCTTTCAGACAACTTGCACTAGGCTGCTGCAACCTTATTTGCGCAATGAGACGCCTTCACTATGTAGTTTTCACTCGTCTAATTAAATGCAGCCAAGGTTGCCTGTAGTGCATTCACACCATAATTGCTGGTTATAACAGCTTTTCCAATTCCCTGCTGTAGCACCAACCTAATTTTTCCATCCTGTACTTTTTTATCCAACCCCATTAAATCTAGATATTTATCTGCTCCTAGTACTGGTGGTTCTGTATTTAAATTAGCAGCTTTAAAGATGGCTATAATTCGCTCAAGATCAGCTTTGTTAAGCCAACCCATCCGCTCTGACAAATCAGCTGCCATGACTGTACCTGCAGCGACTGCTTCGCCATGCAGCCAAACTCCATAACCCATACCATTTTCTATGGCATGACCGAATGTGTGGCCTAAATTCAGCAATGCCCGCTCTCCAGCTTCTTTCTCATCTGCCGCCACTACCTCTGCTTTGTTTTGACAAGAACGGTACACCGCTTCAGCAATTACCGTCTCGTCCAATCTCATTAATTTGTCCATATTCATTTCTAGCCAACTAAAAAAGTTGGCATCACGAATCAAGCCATATTTAATAACCTCTGCCACGCCAGCAGAGAGTTCGCGTGGCGGTAATGTCTTGAGCGTATTTGTATCAATCAGAACAACCTTTGGCTGATAGAATGCGCCTATCATATTTTTACCACGCGGATGATTGATACCAGTTTTACCTCCTACACTTGAATCTACTTGGGAAAGCAATGTTGTTGGGATTTGTATAAACGGCACACCACGTAAATAGGTCGCAGCTGCATAACCTGTTAAATCACCGATCACACCACCTCCTAGCGCGATGAGTGTCGTATTCCGTTCACAACGTGCGTCAATTAATGCATCATAGATTTTATTCAATGTGTCACTGTTTTTGTATTGCTCACCATCTGGCAGAATAATTTCAACCACACTAAAACCTTGACTACGCAATGGCTTGATAACAGCCTCCAAGTAAAGCGGCGCGACTGTTGTATTACTAATAATGGCTACTTGTTTGCCAGAAATATGTTCAGTTAAGAATTTTATATCTGAGAGAAGCCCTGCACCGATATGAATCGGGTAAGAGCGTTCTGCTAAAGATACATTTAAAGTTTGTTTTGTCATGCTTGAATTGATTTCTTAATTTGGTTGACTAATGCACTTGCAGGTTGATGGCCAGTATCGACAATAATATCTGCCGTGGCTGTATAAATAGGGTTTCGCTCCTGATATAGCGCCTCTAACTTGGCTTTAATGTCTACATTTTGTAATAATGGCCTTTGTTTATCATGACGCATACGCTTGTATAGATCGCTTACGGTCGCGCGCAAGTAAATGACACAGCCGTTTGCTTTTAATGCTCTTCTGTTTTCTTCGGCAAGAATAGCTCCTCCACCTGTCGCAAGTACAATATTTTTTAATTGCACCAACTCCTCAATTACAGCAGCCTCTCGTTTTCGGAAACCCGTTTCGCCTTCTAAATCAAATATCACGGGAATTTTAACCCCAGTACGCTTTTCTATTTCATGATCTGTATCATAAAAACTCTTGCCTAGCTGCTTTGCCAGCTGTTTGCCTACCGTTGTTTTACCAGCACCCATCAAGCCGATAAAAATAATATTGCTATCTAATGACATCATAAAAAAATGCCTATCAATTGAATGATAGGCATTTTAAGGTAAACCTGCCGCTCTGTCAGGTTAGCTAGCTAATATTTATCTTAAATCCAAACTTTCATCCATAATTTTAGGTGTGATAAAGATCAATAGTTCTGACTTGTCATCCTGTCTTGTTCTACGTTTAAACGCGTTACCTAAAATTGGAATATCGCCAAAGAATGGCACTTTTTCAACTTGATTACGCTCTGTCTGCTCGTATATACCACCCAATACTGCTGTTTCACCGTTAGCGACCAACACTTGCGTTTTAACATTTTGTGTATCGATAGATGGCACGCCACCAAACACTTGACCAACACTCTCTTTTTTAACCTCTAAGTCCATAATAATATTATTATCTGGAGTAATTTGTGGTGTAACTTCAAGGCTCAATTCTGCTTCTTTAAATGCAACGGCTGTTGCACCGCTACTTGAAGCTTGCTGATAAGGAATTTCAGTGCCCTGTGCAATTTTGGCTGTCTGCTGATCGGCAGTAGTCACACGCGGGCTGGAAACGATTTTACCTCTGTTATCTGTTTCCAAAGCTGTTAACTCTAAATTTAACAACAACCCTGCTGGCAACCTAAATAAGCTGAAAGCCAAGCTGCCCGCACCAGCTGCTGTAACTGGTAAGTTACTATTAAGGCCAGTTGTACTACCTGGCGTACCTGCTGCTGCATCTCCTGTATTCGACAGTGTGCCACCGATATTTAATGTATTCTGCCCTGGTGTTGTTGAACTCTGCACACCAAATCTTGCGCCCAAGCTTTTACCAAATTGCTCATCTGCTAATACAAGCCTTGACTCTATCATTACCTGACGTACTGGTATATCTGTTTTGTTAATAATATCCTGTATCTCAGCTAGTTTTTTCGCTGTGTCTTGAATAAATAGTGTGTTTGTACGTGGGTCCCAAACAGCACTACCACGGTTTGATAAAATACTTCTGTTTTGACCACCGCCAGTCCCTCCACCCGAATTCGCGCCAGTCAAGATGTTTTTGAAATCTTCGGCTCTTTGATATCTTAATCTAAAGACTTCTGTGACCAATGGCTCTAAGTCTTCTATGGCTCTAGATGCCTCTAGTGCTGCTTTATCCTTAGCAGCAACTTCCTCAGTGGGTGCTACGGTAATCACATTACCCACCTTACGCATGGTTAACCCTTTGTTCTGCATGATAATATCTAAAGCCTGATCCCAAGGCACGTCTTTTAATCTTAATGTAAGGTTACCTGTCACAGTATCACTTGCAACAATGTTGAGCCCAGTAAAGTCTGCAATAACCTGTAATACAGAACGCACTTCAATATTCTGAAAATTAAGTGACAACTTCTCACCAGAATACCCAGGTTTTGAACCTTTAACCAGTTGGTTTGGATCTTCTATGACTGGTCTTACATCAATAATAAACTTTTTATCGGCTTGATAGGCAGACTGTTCCCAGTTACCTTTAGGCTCAATTACCATTCGGCCATTGTTACCTTGCTGGAGCGTGTCGACGTATAACACAGGCGTGCCAAAATTAATTACATTTAATCTTCTTTGCAAATTAACAGGTACATTCGTGTCTACAAAGTCAACAACGATTTGCTTACCTTGTTGTTTAATATTGATACCAGTGCTTGTGTCAGAAAGGTCAACGATGACCCGTCCTTCCCCGTTTTTGCCACGAGTAAAATCGACATTCGTTATCGTATGAGTTTCACCACCAACTTCAGCTTCTGCAAACCGTGTTTCTGCAGCTGTTGTAGCCACATTACCAGTCGCACCTTGCAGTACAATCAACACATCATTACCATCCACCTCTGCGTTATACCCAACTGCTTTTGATAAATTAAGTACCATACGTGTGCGGTCTTTGGCTTGCGCAAGCGTCACGCTTTTCAATACACCTTGCTCACTTTTTACATTGGTTTTGTTCAATCCGTTTCCTGTAGCTGGAAAATCTAATGCGATACGCGCTGGGTTTTTAAGTGTAAATCCAGCTGGTGGATTGGCTAAAGGTTGTGTCGTTTTGACGCGAATACTGACTCTACCACCTGATAATGGCGAAAAGTCTATGCTCTCGATATTATTGCTAAATGTGCCAGTTTCAGCATTAGCTAGACTCATCGTACCGATTGTTGCAAACAGTATGATTCCAACCCATTTTGCTATATTTTTAATCATCTTCATTTCCATTTCTGTTATTCTTGCAAATTAATGCTAGCATCGCGTTCAATCCAATCACCTGACGCATCGTCTTGAACAACCTCTTTAATATTAATTTCGTTTTCGCTAATTGATGTAATCATCCCAAAGTTCGGACCCAGATAATTCCCAACCTTGACTCTTTGCAGCGTCTCATCTGGCGTCTTTATCAGCGCATATTTCTGACCTTTTTTACTAAGGGAGCCCACATAAATTAAGCTTTCCAAAGGAAAGGACTCCAACGCCTCGCGTGGCCGATTTGTGTTTGGTTGTAACGAACCACCACCCGATTTGACCTTTCTTGCCTTAAATGGGTCATCTAACGCGCCATCAACGTTATACTCTAGTGGAGTGTAAGGTAAAACTTCTGGCAAAGGCGCGACACTTTTACTCATATTATTTGCCGCATTTGCCATAAACTGATCAAGGTCATCCCCCTCTTTGCCTTCACAAGCGACCAACAAGCAAGCTAACAGCGTCAGTAGAAATAGGTTAAAGCGCATTATTTACGTCCTTTTTTCTGCTCTTCTGCACGTTTACTCGCAATTTCTGACGAGTCTAAATAACGGTAAGTTTTTGCTACAGTTTCTAGCATCAATGTTCCGCCTCCACCTTTTAAGTTACTTTTTACTGGCGTAATCGACAAATTGTTTAGTGTAACAATACGTGACAAACGTGACACATCGGTCGCAAATGCACCTATATCATGATAGTTACCCAACAATTTAATTTGAATAGGCATCTCTGCATAAAAGTCGGCTACAACTTCCTGACCAGGTTTAAACAACTCAAACTCCAATCCTCGACCAAGACCAGACTGATTAATATCAGTAAGCAAACCATCCATCTGAGAACGATCAGGCAGTTGCTTTAATAGCGCGCCAAATGTTTTTTCAATATCTACCATTTGCTGCCTGTAAGCCTCTATTTTTACCGCCTGACTTTTCTTTGATAAAAACGTTTGCCTTAACTCTTGTTCTTTAGCTTCCGCTTGATCATAGGCATCAATTTCACCACTCCACAACAAAAAATAGCCGCCAGCAACAATCAAAAGCCCTAGAATGCTGAGCAACACCAGTTTCACAGGAACTGGCAAGCTCCCCATATTATTGAAGTCTATATTATTAAAATCATCAAAATTCATAATTAGGCGCCTATCTCTTAGCCATTAGTTGCTGCTTCCGCGGCTTTCTGTGCTTTGAGCTGTACTTTAAGTGTGAAGTCATTTTGTTTAATGCCATTAACCGTTGCAGCCTTAATTTCAATAAGCACTGGTGCCTCTAGCCAGTTAGAGACTTCTAAGTTTCTAACCAAAGTAGCTACACGTGCATTCGTATCCGCTACACCCTGCACTGTGATTACGTTACCGACTTGTTTAATACTTTTTAAATACAACCCTTCAGGAAGTTGGCGAGCCAACTCATCCATCACAACGACGGCTTGACTACGGTTAGTTTGTAGATTCTCAACAATTTGCTTTCTTTCAAGCACGCTGTTAATTTGATCTTTAAGCTCTTTAATGTCAGCAATCTCAACATCAAGTTTGGCAATCGCTTGCTCTAGTCGTGCATTTCGATCTAGCTGCGCTTGTTTTTTAGAGCCTAGATAAGTCCATCCAACAAAAACAATTGCTGACGCTAACACTGCAGTAAATAAAGCCATTAGCCCAAATTGACGTTGCCTTTCAGCACGCTTAATTTGACGATGTGGCAGTAAATTAATTCGTATCATTTAATCTACTCCTCGCATTGCCAACCCACACGCGACCATTAATGCTGGAGCATCACTAGCTAACTGTTGGTGCTTGACTTTATTACCCAATGACATAGCATGGAACGGATTGGCGATGATGGTATTAACTTGCGTTCTGTCTTGAACGGCGACATCAATTGTGGGTATTGCAGCGCCACCACCCGCCAGCACAATATGATCAATACGATTGTATTGTGTTGAACTAGTAAAGAATTGTACTGCTCGTGCCACCTCAGTTGATAATGACTGAACAAAAGGTTGTAGCACCTCTGTTTCATAACTCTCAGGTAGGCCACCTTTACGTTTCGCCACTTCTGCTTCCTCAGCAGACAGGCCAAATCGCCTTTGTATTTCCTGTGTTAGTTGTGCGCTACCAAATGCCTGCTCACGCACATAAACAGACTTATTATCATGCAACACGTTAATGTGCATCATTGCAGCACCCATATCGACAATCATCGCTGTCTGATCTTTGCCAGAGTTGGGTAATTGAGAGGCGACAAGACTATACGCAGCTTCAATTGCATAAGTGTCTACATCCATAACCGTAACTTTAAGGCCTGCATCTTCTGCTGCTGCAACGCGATCTTCTATCTTTTCTTTCCGCGCAGCTGCTATTAACACTTCTGACTCTGCATCATTATTAGGTGCTGGGCCAATTACTTGAAAATCGACATTCACTTCCTCCAAGGGGAATGGAATATATTGATTTGCCTCTGCTTCTACCTGCACTTCCATCTCTTCTTCACGCAGGTCTGTAGCTAGCAACACTTTTTTAGTAATAACGGCTGAGGAAGGTAAAGCTAATGCCGCTCGCTTTTCTTTTGATCCGAGCAACTTCCATGCTAGTTTAACAGCATCAGAAACTTGTTCTAGTCCAACAACATTGCCATCAACAATTGCGTCTTTTGGAATTGCTGCAACAGAATACCCTACCAAGTGATAAGCGCCTGACCCACTACTTGATAGCTCAACCATTTTCACAGCGGATGTACTAATATCCACTCCGATTAATGGAGGTGTTTTTTCACTAAAAAAGTCGAATTTCAAATTAAAATTCTCTTTCTATATTCGTTAGTTACGTTTAATTGCAATAATTTACATTAAATCCTAGCAACAACATTTCTTAGTGTAAAGCGATTTTTCACTTAAACACTATACTTAATCTATTTTCTTAAGTTTGTGTTGTTTCCGCGACATTTGCCTCTAAATCGCGCTTCACGTTTAGTTTTGGTTAATTGACATATCCTTATATACTGTCGCTTTATTGAATTTAATAAAACTATTACGTTATGATTTTGAAAAAATGGTGGCACTTTCTTATTCTATTTATACTGGTAAGCGGTATAGCAATAGCTGCACTCGCTGCATTATCCGTTACCTTGATTTACCCTACACTGCCATCATTGGAAACACTCACAGACTACCATCCTAAACAGCCGTTGCGAGTGTATTCTGCCGATGGTTATTTAATTGGGGAATTTGGCGAGGAACGGCGCGCATTTACTAAAATAGATAAGATCCCACAAAAAATGAAGGATGCCGTACTCGCCATTGAAGACAGACGCTTTTATGAACATGGTGGTATTGATACCAAAGGGGTATTACGTGCGCTTAAAAATAACATCACCGGCAAAAGCCATGAAGGCGCTAGTACCATCACGATGCAGGTGGCCAAAAACTTCTTCACAGGGCCCAACAAAAAACGTGACATTTTCATCAAAATAAAAGAATCTCTTTTAGCACTTAAGATTGAAAAAGCACTTACTAAAGATGAAATCTTAGAGCTCTATTTGAATCAGATTTATTTAGGGCAACGCTCATATGGTTTTTCTGCTGCAGCACAAGTTTACTTTGCCAAACCTCTCAATGAATTAACACTGGCTGAAGCTGCTTTATTAGCAGGCTTACCTAAAGCACCTTCAGGCTACAATCCCTTTTACAGACCTCACAAAGCAATTGCGCGTCAACATGAGGTATTAAGGGATATGCATCGCTACGGTTTTATTGATAAAGCGCAATTCGATGAAGCGATGGCACAAGAGCTTGTTTTTAAAAGAGCCGAAAAGAGCAAACGTGCGTTGACAGCAGACTATGTAGCTGAGCTTGCCAGACAACTGTTGTACAAAAAATATGGAGATGAAATCTACAACGGTGGACTAAAGGTTTACACCACAATCCTTAAAGCCAATCAAGAAGCCGCGAATCAAGCAGTAATTTCTGGCATATTGGAGTACCAAGCACGGCAAGGTTATAAAAAAGCTGAAAAATGGATTGATTTAACAAACCTAAATGCGGATAACACTGAGGAAGAAATGAAAAAACTGCTTTCAGATATCCCAGAATATAACAGCTTTATTCCTGCAATTGTAACCAGCACTTCTCCGAAATCAGTATCCGTTTTCACCAAGAGTGGTGAGAAATTAAAAATTACAGAAGCAGGCTTAAGCTTGTTAAAAAGAAACTTGGCATTGAAAGACACAAATAAACATCTGATAAAAACTGGTTCTGTCGTTCGTATCATAAAAATTAAAGAGGGCTGGCAGATTGTACAGTTGCCCGAAGTGGAGTCATCTCTAGTTGCATTAAACCCGCAAAATGGCGCGATTACCGCGTTAGTCGGTGGTTTTAATTTTAGCAAAAACAAATTCAACCATGTGACACAAGCTTATCGTCAAGCAGGCTCCAGTTTTAAACCGTTCGTTTATTCAGCGGCATTAGAAAAAGGATATACGCCAGCAAGCATAATAGAAGATGAACCGATTATTATGTCCGCAGAAGAAGTTGGCTCAAAAGATGAGTGGACCCCAAAGAACTATGATAGCCAATACGATGGCCCGATACGCATGCGGACAGCTTTAACCAAATCTAAGAACGTTGTTTCCATTCGAATTTTAGAAAACATTGGCCCACAATATGCGCAAGACTACGCAACTAAATTTGGCTTCTCCCGCAAGCACAATCCTGCTTACTTAACAATGGCATTGGGCGCAGGTGAAGTCACGCCTCTTGGCTTAGCAAATGGTTATGCTGTTTTTGCTAACGGCGGTTATCGGATCAAGCCGCACTTGATTAGCAAGATAACAACAAGTGAAGGCAAGGTGATTGATGAAAAGAAATATCCCATTGCAGGTAAAGACGCACCGCGGGTGATTGATGGTCGCAATGCCTTCATCATGACATCAATGCTACGTGACGTGATACAGCGAGGCACAGCAACACGTGCAAAAGTGCTTGGTAGACAAGACTTGGCAGGTAAAACAGGGACAACCAACGACCAGTTTGACGCTTGGTTTGCAGGTTATTCGCCTGATGAAGTAGCGATTGCATGGATGGGCTATGATCAGCCACAAACTCTAGGCAGAGCGGAAACTGGTGGCCGAGCAGCGTTACCAATTTGGGTTAAATATATGGAAACTGCGCTTAAAGGAAAGCCAGAGAACCCATATCCTGTCCCAGCTGGCGTTATGTCTCTACGAATTGACCCTGTAACAGGCACACTTGCCGATGATTTTGATGACGAAGAGGCAATTGATGAATATTTTTACCATGAAAACCCACCGCCTTTACTTCAACTAGATTTGCCTCCACTTATGGATGCATTTGAATCAGCATTTCCACCTGATAATTTACCTAATAGCCCATTACAACCGTTGCCACCAAACACTAAGGTGCCAGGCACTTCATCCTGGGATAGCCCAGGTAAAGAGTTACCTAGTGGAAATAAGCCAATCAGGTTGCCAGAGGCGACTCCACAACAGGGTAATAACAATCAGGATGCTGAAAGTGAGGCAGACTCTTTAAGACAGAACGCGGAGATACCGCCACCCACTAAACCCAAAAATGCTACTAAGTCGCGGAAAAATGCTAACAGTATTGATAATGCGCGCAGCATATTAAACCCATCAGGCTATTAAATAGATAGTATTAAAGAATCCATGGTACGTGAAAACTTAGATCACTTAAGGCAGGTTGTTGCGCAAAAAGCGGCGAGAATGATGGTTGAAGATGGTGTACATGATTTTGCTTACGCTAAGAAAAAAGCAGGTCGGCAACTAGGGATAACAGAAAAAAGCGTACTACCAACAAATGCCGAAATTGAAGAAGAAGTAAGGCTTTACCATCAATTATTCAATGCTGATGATCAACCACACGAGCTCAGACTATTGCGAGAAGCAGCACTAGCAACGATGCAGCTCTTTGAACGATTCAACCCATACCTAACAGGCGGTGTGTTAGACGGCAGTGCTGGTAAAAATGCGCAAACCGATATTCATCTTTTTGCTGATAGTGCAAAAGATGTTGAAATATTCCTGCTTAGCCAGAATATACCTTTTGAAACTAGCGAGAAAACATACCGTTTATCAGATAGGCCAAGTAAAGACAAAAAGGATAAGGTGCGCAAAACTGTTCCCGTTTTTACTTTAGAGACGGCATATGGTTTGCAAAAGCTTAGCGTCTTCAACTTTGATGACATGCGGGTTGCGACAAAAAAACCTAGTGATGGCAGCAATGCCTCTAAGGCTAGCATAAGTGATTTACAACAGTTAATTTAGTTATTACTAAACTGTTAAAAGGAATGACTGTGGATTTTCATTACTTCATCTACCAAAGCAAAGCAGCAGACAATTTAAAGCCGAGCGATATTGATGCTATTTTGGCTTCGGCTAAAGCTTACAATAAGGAGTCTGGTATCACAGGTGTATTGCTCTACGATGAAAACAGTTTTTTGCAATTTATAGAAGGGCCAAAAGCAGCATTGATTAAAGCTTATCAGCGCATAAAATCAGCAAGTCAGCATCATGCTATTTTTGAACTGGCAAATGAACCAAGTGAGAAAAAGTACTTTCAAGCGTGGGACATGGGATTTTGCAAGACAACACATAGTAATCTTCAATCAATTGCCAATGCAAACTGGGTTAAATCGATCAGAGATGTACGTGAGTCTAAAGCAGAGTCAGATGGGCTTGCATTATTGCTAGACTATTGGGATGCATATAGACAAGAGCCCTAGTATAGTATTAGGCTAGATTTGCAACCATTTGGCTACATCCATCGCAAAGTAAGTCAACACACCATCAGCACCTGCACGCTTAAATCCAAGCAAACTTTCCATTACACAAGCCTGCTCATCCAACCACCCATTTTGCGAAGCAGCTTTTAGCATCGCGTATTCACCACTGACTTGGTAAGCATAGGTAGGGACACCAAATTCTTGCTTCACGCGGCGGACAATATCTAAATAAGGCATGCCTGGCTTCACCATCACCATATCAGCGCCTTCTTGCAAATCCAGCAAAACTTCTTTTATTGCTTCATCTGAGTTAGCTGGATCCATTTGGTACGTATTTTTATTTCCTTTTCCCAAGCTGGAAGACGAGCCAACAGCATCGCGGAATGGCCCATAAAAAGCGGATGCATACTTAGCTGAATATGCCAAAATACGGGTATAGATATACCCTTCTTTTTCTAGTGCATCACGTATTGCGCCAATACGCCCATCCATCATATCGGATGGAGCAACAATGTCAGCGCCTGCCTTTGCATGACAAAGTGCTTGTTTTACTAACACTTCAACTGTTTCATCATTTAGGACATAGCCATCATCGTCAATAACGCCATCTTGTCCATGCGTAGTATATGGGTCTAATGCAACATCCGTGATAACACCTAAGATTGGGAATGCTTCTTTCAACGCTTTAACGGTTCGTGGCACCAAACCATTAGTGTTGTATGCTTCTTTAGCAGTCAAACTTTTTCCCTCTTGAGGTACAACAGGAAAAATAGCAATTGCTGGAATTCCTAACGCAACACATTCTTCCGCTGTCTTAAGTAACAGATCAATACTCTGCCTTTGCACACCAGGCATAGATGGGACAGCTTCCGTTCGATTCTCACCCTCAAGAACGAATACAGGATAAATTAAGTCGTTGGTAGTAAGCCTATTTTCTCGCATTAGTCGGCGTGAAAATTCATCCTTACGCATACGGCGTGGACGTGTTGCAAGCAATTGGTTAACCATAGAATACCCTTAATTTTTTCGAGCGATTGTATTAGAAAAATCTTGTTTGCTCATCTTACTATTAATTTTTTGGTAGGTGAACACTGTGCGCAGACTAGACAAAGAAATTGATAATAACTGAACAAATCCTGACCGCTGAATACTAGTTTAATTGGTCAGTAATTATCCAAATACCTTTTTAAATGCTAGACCTGGATCGGGTTGACGCATAAAAGCTTCACCGACTAAAAAGCCATTAACATGATTGCTGCGCATCAATGCAACATCTTCTGCAGTAAAGATACCTGACTCAGTAATCACAAAACGATCTTCTGGCAATTTCTCCAATAAGTCTAAAGTCGTTTGTAAGGTAACATCAAAAGTACGTAAGTTACGATTATTGATGCCCACTAACGGGGTCTCTAACTGTAATGCTAGCTCCAGCTCATTACTGTCATGAACTTCCACCAATACGGCCATACCTAACTCATGAGAGATTTCTTCTAGTAACTGCATCTGCTTTAACTCTAATGCCGCCACAATCAGCAAGATGCAATCAGCTCCCATAGCCCGTGCCTCAACCACTTGATAGGGATCTATCATAAAATCTTTACGCAGCACTGGTAGATTGCATGCAGCACGTGCTTGTTTGAGGTATTCAGCGGAACCTTGAAAATATTGTTCATCGGTTAATACAGACAAACAAGCAGCCCCAGCTTGTTCATAACTCTTTGCAATTTCTGCTGGTTTAAAATCTTCTCGAATGACTCCCTTAGATGGACTGGCCTTTTTAATTTCTGCAATTACCGCTGGTAAATTTTCTTCATCTTTTTTTGCCAAATTCCCGACAAAGTCTCTGGGTTCAGGTTGTGCTAATGCTTCTTCATGTATGGTCTTTAACGATTTAGCCGCACTTGCTTTTGCAATTTCTTCTCGTTTAGTCGCAAGTATTTTCTTTAATATATCTGACATGATTATTGATGAGTGCCTTCTATAAAGTTTCTATCTACTTATTGATACTTAATTCCATTATGGACAATCCATCCTGCCGCATGCAGACCTTGCGGATCATGATGTGTCCAATGTACCAAACCACCTTTCGGGTTATATCCATACTCCCCTCTAAAAGCAATCTTGTCACCTTTTTTCAACGTATTGATACGCGGCGCGAGGTCTATATTATGTGCAAACAATAATGTTTGCCCGCTACTCAATTTAACTATAAATTTTTGATGTCGTGATCCATGATTGTCATCTGGTAGTAATTTAATGATAGTACCAGCACCATCCACCATTGCATCATCTGCTTTTTGCGCAAATAATGTTTCGGGAGAAGGGTATTGTTGTCCAGTTTCATACTGACTAATCGCATCTTGCGATATCAAAGGCGTAGATGAGGTTTCACCGGGAGAACACGCCGCGAAAAGCAAAACACAAATTAAAACAATAAAGCGATTCATCATGGACTCTAACGCGACTGCAAAGCCTCTAGCTTAGCAAGTGCCGCTTTACTATCAATCATTTCGATTGCTTTTTCGATGCCTGCTTTGAGTGATTCAGCAATACCTGCCACATAGATTGCTGCACCTGCATTTAATAAGACGATTTCTCTGGCTGCACCAAGCTCACCATTTAAGACAGCCATTACCATTGCTTTGGATTGTTCAGCATTCTGTATTTGGATATCCTTTAGCGCATGGGTAGCTAATCCAAATTGTTTAGGATTAACAACATACTCCGTGACTTTACCGTCTTTTAGTTCAGCCACGTAAGTATCTCCAGTGAATGAAATCTCATCCATGCCATCGGCACCATGAACAACAAATACATGCTCACTACCAAGCCTTTGTAAAACATGCGCAAGCTTTGTTGTTAATGCTTTATCAAATACTCCCATTACTTGCCGTTTTGCAGAAGCGGGGTTTGTTAGTGGGCCTAACAAATTGAAGATAGTACGGACTCCTAGTTCTTTCCTGACAGGTGCTGCGTATTTCATGGCACTATGATGATTTGGCGCAAACATAAAGCCAATCCCAATTTCTTCTACACTACTAGCGACTTCAGATGGGGTTTTATTAACATCAACACCCAAGATTTCTAAGACATCAGCACTGCCACAGGTTGACGATACAGAACGACCGCCATGCTTTGCTACTTTTGCACCCGCTGCAGCTGCAACAAACGCAGAGACTGTCGAAACATTGAAAGTTTGGATACCATCACCACCTGTACCACATGTATCAACAAGGTGTCTGGTATCTTCTATCTCAACCTTTGTCGATAAATCGCGCATGACTGTAGCTGCTGCTGCAATTTCCTCTATCGTTTCACCTTTTGCTCTCAAGGCTATTAGTAGCGCTGCAATTTGCGCTGCTGTTAATTCGCCAGTCATGACCTGCTGCATCACTGATAGCATTTGGTCATGTGATAAGTTTTGCTTATTTAATAGTTGATTTAGTATGTCTTTAAACATTATGGATAAGCTTTAATAAAATTCTCAAGTAATTCATGACCATACTCAGTCAAAATGGACTCTGGATGAAATTGCACACCTTCCACAGCTAATGTTTTATGCCTGATGCCCATAATTTCATTGTCTTCCGTCCATGCCGTAACTTCTAAACAGTCAGGTAAGCTCTCTCTTTCTATCACCAAAGAGTGATAGCGTGTAGCTGTGTAGGGGTTAGGTAAACCGTTAAATACGCCCTCGTTTTTATGATGAATCAAAGATGTTTTACCATGCATTAACGTTTTCGCCTTAACAATCTTACCACCATAAGCTTGACCGATACTTTGATGTCCTAAGCAAACCCCCAGCAATGGAATTTTACCTGCAAACTCGTGAATCAATGGAATAGAGATACCTGCTTCATTAGGCGTACACGGGCCTGGAGAAATAACGATGTGTTTTGGTTTTAGTGCCGCTATTTTCTGCAGGTCAATTTCATCATTTCGATAGACCTCAACTGATTGCCCCAACTCACCAAAATACTGAACAAGGTTATAGGTAAATGAGTCGTAATTATCAATCATCAATAACATTACTTGCCTACCTTTCCATTCGGGCACTCATTATCTAAACCCATTTGCACCATCTGGGCTGCACGAATAACCGCTTTTGCTTTATTTTGTGTTTCTTCCCATTCGCTCTGCGGCACCGAGTCGGCCACAATACCTGCACCAGCTTGCACATAAAGCTTTTTATCTTTAATGACACCAGTGCGAATGGCAATTGCCACATCCATGTCGCCATTAAACCCCAAATAGCCAACTGCACCCGCGTAAACACCTCGCTTGCTTGGCTCAAATTCATCAATAATTTCCATAGCACGCACCTTAGGCGCACCTGAAACCGTACCTGCTGGGAAAGTCGCTTTCAGCACATCAATAGCGTCCATACCAGGTTTTAGCTGACCTTCTACATTGCTTACGATATGCATGACATGTGAGTAACGTTCTATCATCATATTATCCGTTACCTTAACTGTACCTGTTTGCGCCACACGTCCAACATCATTCCGACCCAAGTCCATCAGCTGCACATGCTCAGCACATTCTTTGGGGTCTGCTAGCAACTCCTCGGCTAAAGCAATATCTTCCTCTCTTGTTTTACCTCTCGGGCGCGTACCTGCGATTGGCCTCGAAGTTACAACATTATCTTCCAATCGCACTAATATTTCTGGCGAAGCACCAACAACATGATGATCGCCCATATCGTAGTAAAACATATAGGGCGACGGATTAAGGCTGCGAAGTGCGCGATAAAGTGACAATGGTGAGCCTGTGAAATCTTGCGACAAACGCTGACTGAGCACCACCTGCATGATGTCACCTTCGTAAATATAGTTTTGCGCTTTTTTGACAACTGCTTTAAAGTTTTCCTCGCCAAATTCAGAGCTAGCCTGTGTTTCATTGGTTCTCAATGACTGAGGGATAGCAACTGTTTGGCGTAGTCGCTGCATTAAAGATGCTATACGCTGATGCGCCTTATCATAAGCGCCAACTTCTGCTGGGTTAGCATATACAATGAAATAAAGTTTGCCACTCAAATTATCAACGACTGCTATTTGCTCAGAAACCATTAGTAATATGTCTGGCGTGCCAATCACATCAGGCTTGTTTGTCTTCGCTAGTCGTTTCTCGATATATCGAATGGTTTCATAGCCAAAATAACCTGCCAAACCGCCAGTAAAACGTGGGAGTCCTTTATATGGCGGTGTCTTAAATCGTGCCTGATACGATTGCACAAAGTCGAGAGGATTGACATGATCGTGTGACTCGAGAACAGTATCGCCTTGTAATACTTGCACACTGAAATCTTTAGCTACAATTCTTGTTTCTGCAGGTAGGCCGATAATTGAATAGCGACCGAAGCGCTCACCACCCTGAACACTTTCTAACAAATAGGAAAATGGTTGGTTGGCTAATTTAAGATATAACGATAGTGGAGTATCCAAATCAGCAAAGGTTTCTTGCACCAATGGAATACGGTTGTAGCCTTGTTTTGCTAAGGCGTCGAATTCTTTTTTTGTAATCGTTTGAAGCATGTTGTTCCTTAAAAAGTTTTGCAATGTTTCAGGCAAACGCCTGCGAGTGAAGCTATCTGTAAAAATCTAGCTCCACCATCGCCAACTTAAATGTTGATACTTTTTAAGGAAACTCACGGTATACCCTACTACTTAACGGTTGCTAACGCTTCACGCATTTTGCCAACAATCGTATCGTAACGGTTTGGATCTGCATCATTTGGCTTACCAAAAATAGCGCTACCTGCAACAAAAGTATCGACTCCTGCTGCTGCAATCTCAGCGATGTTATCTGGATTAACACCGCCGTCAATTTCTAGCCAGATCTCACGGCCTGTTTTTGCTGTGTAAGCGTCAATTTTTGCACGCGCTTCTCTCGCCTTTTCCAACGTTTGAGGAATGAATTTTTGACCACCAAACCCTGGGTTGACTGACATTAGCAACACCATGTCTATTTTATCCATCACATGGTCTAGGTAATGTAATGGTGTCGCTGGATTAAATACTAGGCCAGATTTACAACCTAAATCACGCACCATAGATAGGCTGCGATCTATATGGTTAGATGCTTCTGGATGGAAAGTAATAATGTCTGCACCCGCTTTTGCAAAGTCAGGAATGATACGATCCACTGGCTCAACCATTAAATGCACATCGATGATTGCACCAACATTATGTGATAAATCACGGATGGCATCACAAACAAGTGGTCCTATGGTTAGGTTAGGCACGTAGTGGTTATCCATCACATCAAAATGGACTATGTCCGTTCCAGATTTAATGACATCCTCAATCTCTTGACCGAGTTTTGCAAAGTTGGCTGATAAAATACTTGGGGCAATTCTATATTCTTTACTCATAGCTATTTCCGTTGTTTGTTTTGGATGGTCCATCAAAAACGATATTCTAACCCGAATTACACTTTTTCCATAAGCGCTTAGTATTTGATTGTGTGAACTAAACCCTAGTTTAAACGTTACTTTATTTTCCAACCGCATCAATGACTTGGTAAAATAGCGAAATGCAGCTGTATACGATAGGCGTTAACCATAACACCGCCCCCATAGAAATTCGCGAAAATGTCGCGTTTAGTCCAGACTCCATGCGTGAAGCACTGGCTGACCTGACTATCAAAAATGCGAATGAGGCGGCAATTTTGTCAACGTGTAACCGCACGGAAATCTACGTGCAAACAGCTAATGCTGAACCTGTTATTAACTGGCTTGCCCATTATCACCATCTGGAGCTTACTCGTATCCAACCTTATACGTATACACTGGCTAACCAAGATGCAGTGAAACATGCCTTTAGAGTCGCGTCTGGACTTGATAGCATGGTCTTAGGAGAGGCACAGATATTAGGTCAGTTTAAGCAGTCTGTAAAAACCGCTCAGGAGGCTGGTACGCTGGGCACAAACTTACATAAACTTTTTCAGCGAACTTTTGAAGTCGCCAAAGAAGTTCGCACCAATACTGACATTGGCGCCAGCTCTATCTCAATGGCTGCAGCAGCGGTTAAATTAGCGCAACGTATTTTTGGTAATTTAACTGAACAAAAGGTATTGTTCATCGGCGCAGGTGAGATGATTGCGCTTTGCGCCAATCACTTTGCTGCACAAAAACCCAAATCTATGACCGTGGCAAATCGTACAATTGAACGCGGATTAGAACTGGCTGGGAAAATTGGTGCGAATGCAATATTGCTGAATGACCTACCAGAGCGTTTCGCTGAGTTTGATATCGTCATCACCAGCACAGCCAGCCAACTACCGATTGTGGGATTAGGCATGGTTGAGCGTGCAGTAAAATCGCGCCGCCATCGTCCAATTTTTATGGTAGACCTAGCAGTACCGCGTGATATAGAAGCAGAAGTGGCGCAGCTAGATGATGTTTTTTTATATACTGTTGATGATTTAGCGCAAGTTGTTACCGATGGTAAAGAAAACAGACTGGAGGCAGCCCTTACAGCAGAAAGTATCGTTGAGGCACGCGTTGAAAGCTTTATGCAGTGGCTTCAAAAACGCAACTCTGTTCCAACCATCAAAGCCTTACGAGATCAAGCAGAAAAAATGCGCGCTATCGAATTAGAGAAAGCCATCAAGCTCATCCAAAAAGGCGAAAGCCCAGAAAAGGCCATGGAGTTACTTAGCATTGCCTTGACCAAGAAGTTCTTACATGCGCCCAGCCATGCGCTTAATCAAAGTCATGGTGATGAGCATGAGCGCTTAGCAGCAATACTGCAACATATCTACCAAATTAAGCAATAGCAGAAATCTTTAACTAATTTTCACTCTAGCAAATTAAACAATGAAACCAAGCATCTTACAAAAACTTGCCAATCTTAGCGACCGTCTTGAAGAGCTAAATCGCCTGATGTCTTCTGAGGATATCACTAACGATATGGATAACTACCTCAAAATCACACGTGAGCATGCTGAAATAATGCCGATCGTAGAGCAATACAATATCTACCGACAAACAGAAGCAGATATCAAAGAAGCACACAACATGCTAAGCGACCCAGAAATGAAAGCATTTGCACAAGAGGAAATTGAAACGGGTAAAAAACGCTTGGAAGAAATTGAGTTAGATCTGCAAAAGTTACTGATTCCTAAAGATCCTAATGATGATAAAAATGTCATTCTAGAAATACGTGCAGGAACTGGTGGTGATGAATCAGGTTTATTTGCGGGCGACTTATTCCGCATGTATAGCCGCTATGCCGAAAAGCAAGGCTGGAAACTTGAAGTTTTGTCTGCAAACGAAGGTGAGGTAGGTGGTTATAAAGAAATTATCGCTAAGATTGAAGGCCAAGGCGCGTACTCCAAACTGAAATTCGAAAGTGGCGGTCACCGTGTGCAACGCGTACCTGATACTGAAACACAAGGTCGTATCCACACTAGCGCTTGCACAGTTGCTGTTTTGCCAGAAGTGGACGAAATAGCTGATGTTGAAATTAACCCAGCTGATATCCGAATCGATACTTTCCGCGCTTCTGGTGCAGGGGGTCAGCATATTAACAAAACGGACTCTGCCGTTCGAATTACCCACGCACCCACAGGCATTGTTGTGGAGTGTCAGGATGGCCGTAGCCAACATGCTAATAAAGCACAGGCTATGATGGTACTGGCAGCAAGGATTAAACAAAAAGAAGAAGATGCACAAAACGCAAAAATTGCGAGCGAGCGCCGCAATTTAATTGGTTCTGGTGATCGTTCACAGCGTATTCGAACCTATAACTACCCGCAAGGCCGTATAACTGACCACCGTATCAATTTAACATTGTATAAAATTGATGCCATTACTGAAGGCGAACTGGATGAGTTGATTGTGCCGTTGGCTGCTGAACATCAAGCTGATATGCTAGCAATGCTCAGTGAAGAAAATTAAAAAAATGAAGAAAACTAAACATGAATATTCATGCGGCATTGCATGAAGCATGCGCCAATATTGGAAAGTCAGCGCTTTCAAACGAAGCCAAACTTGAAGCACAATTGCTTCTGGAACACGTACTCAAAGTCAATCGTGCCTGGTTAATAGCACACGCAGAAGACACAATTAACCAACCTGCCTATCAGCAATTTTCAGCACTTGTAGAGCGCCGCGCCGCAGGCGAACCCATCGCCTATATCTTAGGTGAATGGGAATTTTATGGCTTGAATATAAAAGTAACACCAGACACGCTAATTCCTCGTGCTGATACAGAAACATTAGTAGAGGCAGCATTAGAGAGGGTTCCACAAACTGGCAGTGAAGAATTAACAAATGATTTTGAAGCCACAAAGTTTTATCAAATCCTTGACCTAGGTACTGGATCTGGTGCAATTGCACTGGCAATCGCAAAAAATAGACCCTTTGCACAAGTAACTGCGGTAGACGCTTCCAAAGCTGCACTGGGTATAGCGATTGAGAACGCCCAAACCTTAAAAATCTCTAATATTCATTTTGTACAAAGCGATTGGTTTGCAGAACTTAATGATGCAAAGTTTGATGTGATTGTCAGCAACCCCCCCTATATTGAAAAAGATGACATGCACTTAAGACAAGGTGACTTACGCTTCGAGCCAATAAGTGCTTTAGCCTCTGGTCAAGATGGCCTTGATGACATTAGAAATATTGTTATCCACGCTAAAAAGCATTTAAAGCAGAATGGTTGGTTAATGATTGAACATGGTTACAACCAAGCACCTGCTGTAGCGGAATTATTCACATTAGCCGAATTTAAAAGTGTTCATCATGTCAAAGATTTAGCAGGTATTGATCGCGTGACCATTGGTCAGTGCTAATCCTCTAGCATAAATATTGCTAAGCACATATATTTACGTTACTTTAACGGAGATGCATGATGCAACATGTGAAGTCTATAAAAGGTATTCTTTTTGATTTAGACGGCGTGCTTTACATCGACAAAACCCCAATAACAGGTGCGATTGAAGCGGTGGAAAAAATTCGTAGCCAAGGCTATCAATGCCGGTTTATCACTAATACAAGCACTCTTAGCACCTCCTCTATCAGAGATAAGATTAATGCAATGGGCTTTAATGTGGTGCAGTCAGAAATTATGTCGGCACCCCAAGCGGCTGTCAATTTTCTGGAAAAGCAGGCTAACCCTGTTTGTCGGTTATTGCTTGCAGATGATGTCAAAAAAGATTTTTCTCAATTTCCACAGTCTGAGACAGATGCTAAATTCATTGTCATTGGCGATATAGGTAACCGTTGGTCTTACGATTTACTCAACGAGGTGTTCAGCTGTCTGATGAATGGAGCCAAGCTGATTGCTATTCACAAAAACCGATTCTGGCAAACCGCATCAGGTCTACATATGGATATCGGGGCTTTTATTGCAGGGCTAGAATATGCAAGTAATACAGAGGCAATGATTATTGGAAAACCATCTCCAGCTTTTTTTAAAGCAGCATTATCAGATATGCAACTTAATCAGGATGAAGTCCTAATGGTCGGTGACGATATTGATTCAGATATCGGTGGCGCACTAAAATCTAACATTAATGGTGTCTTAGTACGAACAGGGAAATACAGAAAAGCTTATGCAGATGCCTCATCAGTAAAGCCATATTTAACCATTGAATCAATTGCCGACCTACCACAGTTACTAGTTCAATAAACATACTAACCGAAGAATATTATTTTTTGATTGACCGCATAGTATAATACGCGGATGTCAGAACTGAACTCCATCGGCATTGTCGCGCCACAAACAGCACATTTTAACGAACCACTACCGTTGAAATGCGGTGCAGTATTGCCACAATTTGATTTAATATATGAAACCTATGGCAAACTAAATGCCAATAAATCTAATGCCGTTCTTATCTGTCATGCACTTTCAGGCACGCACCATGTAGCGGGTAAATATCATGTAGAAGATAAATACCCAGGCTGGTGGGACAATCTTGTGGGGCCGAACAAGCCTCTTGATACCAATAAATTTTTCGTTATTGGCGTCAATAATCTTGGTGGATGCCATGGTTCCAGCGGACCCGCAAGCATTAACCCTGAAACAGGGAAACCTTTTGGTGCTAGCTTTCCTATTGTGACAGTTGAAGACTGGGTAGCATCTCAGGCCAGGCTTGCAGACCATTTAGGTATTGAAAAATTTGCAGCGATTATTGGTGGTAGCCTTGGTGGTATGCAGGCGCTACAATGGAGTATTACTTATCCTGACCGCCTAGAACACGCTTTGGTCATCGCATCAGCGCCTAATTTGACAGCGCAGAATATGGCATTTAATGAAGTCGCTCGACAAGCCATTATCACTGACCCAGAGTTCTATGGCGGTGATTACTATGCACATAACGTTGTTCCTCATAGAGGCCTTCGTATTGCCCGCATGCTAGGCCATATTACCTATCTATCAGATGATGCCATGGGGGCAAAATTTGGGCGAAAATTGAAAGACACTATCAAGTACAGCTTTGATGTTGAATTTGAAATGGAATCTTATTTGCGTTATCAGGCAGATAAGTTTGCCAAAGAGTTTGACGCAAATACTTATATTCGCATGACTAGAGCTTTGGATTATTTTGATCCAGCTAGTACGTGTAATGGTGACTTGTCAGCCACATTAAAAAACGTCACCGCTAAATTTTTAGTTCTTTCTTTTACAAGCGATTGGCGGTTCTCGCCAGAACGCTCACGCGAAATTGTGAAAGCACTACTGGATAACGAACTCTCAGTTAAGTATGCAGAAGTGACCGCTGCCCATGGGCATGACGCTTTCCTGATGCCAGATGAGCATTATCATGCCATTATGCGCAGCTATTTAGATCGAATTGAGGTTTAACATGGCACATGAAGCTATATCAACGCAAATGACAGAACTATACCGGCAAGACTTTGCCATCATCGCAGCATGGTTAGGCTTTGGCTCTAAGGTGCTGGATCTTGGGTGTGGCGATGGTAGTTTGCTCCGATATTTACGTGATGGTTTGGAAATCAAAGGTTATGGTGTAGAAAAAGACGATAAAAACTGGCTTGCAGCGATGAATAATGGTGTAGATGTTATTCAGATGAATTTAGAAGCAGGACTATCAGAGTTTGAAGATGATTCATTTGATACAGTAATTCTGTCACAAACTTTACAAGCCATGCATAACACTGAAGGCATTTTGCAAGAAATGTTGAGAGTGGGAAGAGAGGCCATTGTCACCTTCCCTAATTTTGGTTATTGGCGTAACCGCATGCAAATCATTACAGGGAATATGCCCGTCTCAAAAGATTTACCGTATGAGTGGTATGACACACCAAATGTACATCTTTGCACCATCAATGATTTTGATGCGCTGTGCAGAGATAACAATATCACTATTATTGAGCGAAAAGTCATTACAGATGGTGAAGCGGTTACCTTCATGCCTAACTGGTTTGGCAATTTAGCGATGTATCGCCTGATGCGATCAAATTAGAAACTTTTTATGTTTCTATTCATCATAGGTACGCATAAGACAGTTTATTTAATTATTACTTGATGTTTTAAAGAAACCCAGTATTATCATTTTCGTGAATAAATTCCATTATCAGTTATTGCTTCGCTACCGCTGGCATTTTGCATTTGCACTATTAACGTTTTTCGTTATGGGCCTGGCTTACTATGCAAGCGCAAAACATGTACCTAATGATCTGCAATCCTCAACGGCAATTCATGAAGTTTCTGATTATGCGAGAGACTTTGAAGACAACACTGATGATGATTCTTCCTTTATCATCTCTGCATTACTTGATCAATCACCTCAACTTGACTGGTCAAATGTACTCAATACATTCATCGCACAATCTAACCAATCATGGTTATGTTATCGTGCGCGCTCTCGATCACCCCCACTTATCTAAAACCTAGTCACAAACACCTGTAGTTACTAAGCACTAGGCTTTTTGCGTTATCTGTTTTCGTAATGCTTTCGCATTAGTTTCAGTCGTTATCGCAAGTATTCAATATTTGAATATCATCTGTATTAATCAGGTTAATTTCAGTAATTTAGTCATGAAATAACCCGTCAAATTCGTGTAGATGTTACTGCCTTAATTTGTGCTTTTTCTCAAGGTTGCTAGGTTCAATTCTTCCGTATTCGCATACCAAAATTAACCGCTTGAGGGAATATTATGTTAAATAAACTCGTTGTCACATTTGTGATAACAGCAGCGCTTTTAAGTGCATGTAATAAACATGAACATGAAAAAGTAGAACAACCAAAATTATTAGTCTCCACCCCTATTCGTAAAGATATAAACATCACGAAGGAATATGTCGGGCAAATTCATGCCTATCGGCATATTGAGATGCGTGCGCTAGAGCGCGGCTATGTGCAAAATATTTTTGTCGATGAAGGTCAAAAAGTTAGCCAGGGCCAACGCATGTTTAAAATTATGCCTAACGTGTATCAAGCCGACTTATTAAAAGCTAAGGCCGAAGCAGAAATGGTCCGCATTGAATATCAAAACACTAAGGCATTGGCAGAAAAAGATATTGTCTCTTCCAATGAATTAGCTTTGGCCAAAGCGAAGTTAGATAAAGCTAACGCAGAAGTCAATTTAGCTTCAACCCATTTAAGTTTTACCAATATAAATGCACCTTTTGACGGCATGATGGATCGCTTTAATGCACGTGTCGGTAGTTTAGTTGATGAAGGTGACTTACTGACAACCTTATCTGATATCAGCAAGATGTGGGTTTACTTTAACGTACCAGAATCTGAATATCTGGATTACAAAACCAATAAAGAGGCTGCCAAACCGACTGAAGTTAAACTGAAACTGGCCAATGGTAACGTATTTGAAGAACCTGGGAAGATTGAAGCCATTGAAGCAGATTTTGACAATAAAACTGGCAACATTGAATTTAGGGCAACCTTCCCTAACCCTAAAGAAATACTGAGACACGGTGAAACTGGCAATATTCAGATGGAAATCCCCCATAAAAATGCCATCCTCATCCCGCAAAAAGCAACTTTTGAAATTTTAGACCAAACCTATGTATATGTTGTCGATAAAAACAATCAATTGCAACAACGTTTGATTCATATTGCAGCCGAGCTGCCACATGTGTTCATCGTCAAAGACGGTCTAAAAGATACCGACAGAATCTTGATTGAAGGTCTACGTAAAGTACATAACGGCGACAAAATCAATGTCAACTTGCAACCTGCTGAGAAAGTCTTGGCTAATCAAGAACTGCACGCAGAATAAGGGCTATCCACTATGTTTAACGTATTTATCAAAAGACCAGTCATGGCGATTATGTTATCTCTTATGATTGTGTTTTTAGGTGTGCTATCCATTAAATCTTTACCCACATCACAGTTTCCAGATATCGCCCCGCCACGAGTTATTGTTTCCATTGCTTACCCAGGTTCAAGCGCAGATGTATTAGTGCAATCATCACTGATTACTATCGAACGTGCTATCAATGGGGTGCCAGGAATGAAGTATTTAGTTTCTGATGCCACCAGTGCTGGCGAGGCGACCATTCAGGTCATCTTTGCTTTAGGGACAGACCCTAACCAAGCCATGATTAATGTAAAAACGCGCATCGACCAAGTGATGAGTCGGTTGCCAGAGCTAGTACAACTGGAAGGTGTCGTGGTAGAACGGGTACAGCCCAGCATGCTAATGTACATCAACTTGTTTAGTAAAGACAAAAATGCGGATGAAAAGTTTTTATACAACTACGCTAATGTCAATGTGATACCTGAAATTCAACGGGTAAATGGTATTGCCAGCGCTAAGATTTTAGGCAGCCGTCAATATGCCATGCGTGTTTGGCTAAATCCAGAGCGTATGCGCGCCTATAAGGTATCCATTGAAGAAGTAATGGAAGCCATGGCAGAACAGAGCATTATTGGTCGTCCAGGTCGTTTAGGTCAAGCGTCTGGCATCGCTGCGCAGTCAAAAGAATATGTATTGGTTTATAAAGGCCGTTTTAATAAGCCAGAGGAATATGAAGATATTATTATTCGCGCGGACTCTGATGGTGAAATTTTAAAGTTAAAAGACATTGCCAAAATCGAGCTTGGAAGTGAGTTTTTTGACATCTACTCTAATAAAGATGGCTACCCTTCCTCTGCCATTATCTTAAAACAAAATTACGGTAGTAATGCCAGTGAGGTGATTGCTAACGTTAAAACCAAAATGCAGGAATTATCAAAATCGTTTCCAGCAGAAATGGAATATGAAATTGATTATGACGTATCTAAATTCTTAGATGCTTCAATTGAGAAAGTCTTACACACTTTAGTAGAAGCCTTTCTTCTTGTGGCGTTAGTAGTATTCGTTTTCCTTGGTGATTGGCGTTCAACCTTAATCCCTATTCTAGCGGTGCCTGTATCGTTAATTGGTACGTTTTTCTGTATGCAGATATTTGGTATAACCGTCAACTTAATCACGCTGTTTGCATTGGTGTTGGCCATCGGGATTGTGGTGGATAACGCCATTGTCGTGGTTGAAGCTGTGCATGCAAAAATGGAAGAAGATGCATATATCACACCATATCGTGCTACACAAAAGGTGTTGGGTGAGATAGGTGGTGCTATTGTTGCCATTACCTTAGTCATGACTGCGGTATTTGTGCCAGTAGCATTCATGACAGGTCCTGTCGGCGTCTTTTACCGTCAATTCTCAATCACAATGGCAGCTTCCATTATTATTTCTGGTGTCGTTGCCCTATCCCTCACACCAGTTCTATGTGCAATGTTGCTTAAAAACCAACATGGTCAACATAAACGTAAAACACCGATTGGTTTTTTTATTGATTTGTTTAATCGCTGGTTCGAAAGATTGACTGGGCGTTATACCAATATTTTAAGCAAAATTGTTACTTTCCGAGTTGTCACGATTTTATTATTAGGTGGCTTTGCTTTTGGAACATTCATCATCAATGAAACCTTGCCTGCTGGCTTTATTCCAGGTGAGGATCAAGGTCAAATTTATGCCATTATTCAGACGCCACCTGGTAGCACACTAGAGACAACCAATAAGGTAGCGAGAGATTTACAAGCGATTGCTGAAAAAGTTGACGGTGTTGCTTCCGTATCATCATTGGCTGGTTATGAAATACTGACCGAAGGTCGTGGTTCTAACGCAGGTACTTGCCTGATCAACCTGAAGGATTGGTCTGAGCGCAAAGAGTCGGTCCATGAAATTATTGAAGAGCTAGAAGAAAAAACCAAAAATTTTGGTGCGGTGATTGAATACTTTGAACCGCCACCTGTGCCAGGTTATGGCGCAGCTTCTGGTCTTGCCTTGCGCTTATTGGATAAAACGAATGGTACCGATTACCACGCTTTTGACAAAATTAACCAAGACTTTATGGCCGCATTAGGTAAGCGTAAGGAGCTTTCAGGCTTATTTACGTTTTATGCTGCTAACTACCCACAATATGAGCTGGAGTTTGACAACAAAGCAGCCATGCAAAAAGGTGTGTCTATCGGTAAGGCAATGGACAACTTGAACATTATGGTAGGCAGCACTTATGAGCAAGGGTTTATTCGCTTTAATAACTTCTTCAAAGTATATGTGCAATCTAGCCCAGAATTTAGGCGCTTCCCCAGTGACGTATTAAATTATTTTGTAAAAAACGAAGAAGGTGAAATGGTGCCTTATTCCGCTTTCATGAAGCTTAAGAAAAGACAAGGTCCTAATGAAATCACACGCTATAACTTGTATAACTCAGCGACGATTCGGGCTAACCCAGCAAAAGGATACACAACGGATGATGCAATTAAAGCGGTACAAGAAGTAGCGAAAGCTACCCTACCGCAAGGCTACGATATTGGCTGGGAGGGTTTATCTTTTGATGAAGCGCAACGTGGTAATGAAGCGATCGTGATTTTTATCGTAGTGCTTATCTTTGTTTATATGGTGCTTGCATCTCAATACGAGAGCTTCTTGCTACCATTTGTTGTGGTGTTATCGCTACCTGCTGGTGTCTTTGGTTCATTCTTCTTGTTGAAAAGCTTGGGACTGGCCAATGATATTTATGCGCAAGTTGGCTTGGTCATGCTTGTTGGCTTATTAGGTAAAAACGCAGTACTGATTGTGGAGTATGCCGTGCAAAAACAACAACAAGGCATGAGTATACGTGATGCCGCAATTGAAGGCGCCAGGGAGCGGTTTAGGCCGATCCTCATGACCTCTTTTGCATTCATTGCAGGCTTAATCCCATTAGTCATTGCCACTGGTGCTGGCGCCGTTGGTAACCGCACTATAGGTACTTCTGCGTTAGGCGGCATGCTGTTTGGTACTGTATTTGGGGTAATACTCATCCCAGGCTTGTACTATATCTTTGCCAAAATGGAAGAAGGTAAATCATTGATTAGAAAAGAAGACCACAAACCTTTATCCGAAACTATTCACTACATGAGAGATGAAGATCAAGATGATGACAAATAATGCAATACGATTAGCGGTGATAGCTAGCCTAGCCTTGATGATACAAGGCTGTGCGATCCCATTCATCAATACCAAAAATGCCGATACGCAACTACCAGAGGCGTATACGCAACAAGCAAATGCGGTGCAACCTTCAAATGAAGTCAGTGCAGCAAAACTCGATTGGCATGATTTCTTTGACGATGCAAACTTGCAAAGCTTAATTGATACTGCGATTAGCAACAATAAAGAGGTCAATATCCTAGCACAGCGCATTAGCATGGCAGCTAATGAAATTCAGGCACGCAAAGGGGAATATAAACCTTTTGTCAGTTTTGGGGCTGGAGCTGAGATAGAAAAATCTGGTCGCTATACGCGTAATGGCGCAGTGGAAGAACAGCTAGATATTAAAGAAGGCAAAGCATTTCCAGACCCATTACCGAACTACCAATTTGGCCTACAAGCATCTTGGGAGCTAGATGTTTGGAAAAAACTGCGCAATGCCACCCAAGTAGCTGTCATGGAGTATATGGCTAGTCAGGAAGGCCAGCGTTTTTTAATCACTAATTTGGTCGCTGAAATTGGTAATGCATACTATGAACTGGTCGCACTAGATAACCAACTAGTGAATTTGGATCAAAATATCAGTATCCAGCAAAATGCTTTAGCTGCGACGAAAGAACTTAAACAATACGCACGTGCTTCTGCTTTAGCTGTTAAACGCTTTGAGGCTGAGGTCAAGAAAAACGAAAGTCGACGTTATGTAATAAAGCAAAAGCAAGTAGAGTTAGAGAATCGCATTAACTTCTTACTAGGTCGCACTCCGCAGCCAATTGTTAGAAGCAGTGAAGGTTTTATGGATTTACAGCCAAAAGTGTTATCAACTGGTTTGCCATCAGAGCTCTTGGAAAACCGTCCTGATATTCGCCAAGCAGAACTGGAGCTAAAAGCAGCTAAACTGAATATTAAAGTAGCAAAAGCAAATTTCTACCCATCGTTCAGCATCGGTGCCAATGTCGGCTTTCAAGCATTTAATCCCAAATATTTGCTTAATCTGCCAACATCCTTGGCTTATACACTTGGCGGAGAAGTAGTCGCGCCACTCATTAATCGCAATGCAATTACCGCTGTTTACAAAAATGCGAGTGCATCGCAAATTAAAGCAGCGTACGAATATGAACAATCCATCATTAATGCCTACACGGAGGTTTCTAACCAGATGGCGAATATTGATAATCTGGAAAAAAATTATCAACTCAAACAAGTACAAGTAGATGCATTGAATGAATCGACCGAAATCGCAAACCAACTCTTTAAAGCTGCACGCGCCGAGTATTTAGAGATATTACTCACCCAGCGTGAAGTGTTGGAAGCAAAGAGTGAGTTAATCGAAACTAAACAAAAACAAATGAGTGCGATGATTAACCTATATCGCTCGTTAGGCGGTGGCTGGCACTAATCTGAAAGGCATCGAAATTCAGCCCACGCTGCCATAGTAGTGTGGGCTTTTTTAAACCATTCGATCAGCTAATCGATATCTGCTGGTAGATCGACATCGCGATGAATAGTGTCGTCTGACCAATCTATCCAGTTAATTTTATTGTTTTGTAAAAGTGCTCGAGCGCCGACATCGCCTTCTAGGCTTGAAAGCTCATTAAACCAAGCCGAGCCAAAAGCCACAGGCTGGCCGCGCTTATCTTGATATCTGGGAGCAGCAATACTACTAGGCTGAGTAATACTATTTGCTAATTGCCGTATCAATAATGGGTTAATCCATGGCATATCAGCCAGAGCAATCAACCAACCTTCAGCTTGTTTAGTCTGATTAACGGCATCAGCTATTGCATGACCCATGCCGTTTTTTGCATCGACACTCTCAATAGCTTTGAAGCCTAAATCCTGTATGATTTCTTTTCGTTTGATTTGATTCGGTTGAACTACTGCAATACTATTGGGTAACGCCTGAATCAATACAGATGCACTTTGGGCGAGAACTGTCTTATTATTAGGTAAAATCATTAGCAGTTTGTCTTGGTTTGGCGTCTCATTTTGAAAGCGACGTCCAACACCAGCTGCCAATAAAATACCTTGTATCATGCGCTAAATTTAGATGCGACAGCTATTGAGTGAATCCTCAGCAATATCCAATGCGGTTTTTGCATCATTCACATTAAACAGTCGATTTGCTTCCACCCCATTTTTAACTGCCACCAATTCGGCTGCTATTGAGACTGCTATTTCACTTGGTGTTTTACTGCCGATAAAAACACCAGCAGGGCCACGTAAATTCTCGACTTGATCTGGCGTTACATCAAAAGAAAGTAAGCGCTTACGTCTTTCTCGGTTATTGCTGCGCGAACCTAAGGCTGCAACATAGAATGCAGGTGATTTGAGCGCTTCCATTAACGCCAAATCATCCAACTTAGGATCATGCGTTAATGTAATCACAGCAGTACGCGCATCTGGTTGCATTTCCATGACCACATCATCAGGCATATCACGACGGAGTATGGTGTTGGGTACGTTCCAACTATCAGCGTACTCTTCTCGTGGATCACAAACCGTCACGGCAAAATCCAGACTTAGGGCAATATTAGCTAACAAATGCGAAAGTTGCCCAGCGCCGATTAAAATCAAGCGGAAGCGTGGACCATAAATACTGGTCAGCACACCATCCTTGAAGAATGTGGATTGTTCTGATGTAGTCTCAACTACATGACTTTTCTGTGTATCCAGAT
>JBNLAC010000004.1:0-17298 GCA_050301935.1 Methylophilaceae bacterium
CTTTTGCGAATGCTGCGATTCGCGAAGCGATTCCTGCATTCGCCAGAAAAATTGCTGGTTTTGACTTGGCGGATGGTGTGTTAACTGGCGTTGAAACGCGTACTTCCTCACCCATTAGAATTAAACGGGATGACAGTAGCTTAGAGAGCATCAATATCAAAGGTTTGTTTCCATGCGGCGAAGGTGCTGGCTACGCAGGTGGCATTTTATCTGCTGGCGTAGATGGAATTAAAGTTGCTGAGGCTGTAGCGCTTAGCATGGTATCAGGTTGATACTAGCCTTTTGCTATCTTCATGCTTAAAATGACAGTAGCATTTACTGACTTATATCAATATTGAACGTTTTTCGGGGCGTAAAATTTATGACTTAAGCATAAAGGAGAGTTATATGAAGAAGAATGTTGGTGGTATTGACCGCATCATACGAATTCTTGTTGGATTAGCGCTAATTGCTTGGTATTTGTTTGCAGAAGGTCCTATCTGGGCATTAGTTGGAATATTACCGCTGTTAACAGGCTTATTCACCATATGTCCAGCTTATAGTTTATTGGGTATTAATACCTGTAAAACAAAATAACAAAAGCGTTCAGTAAAGTAATGCACTGAACGCTTTCATATTTATTGACGGATTAAGTAGTCAAAAGCACCCAGCGCTGCTTTTGAACCCTCGCCCATTGCGATAACGATTTGCTTGTATGGTGTGGTCGTCACATCACCTGCAGCAAACACACCTGGCAACGAAGTAGCATTATGACTATTGATTTCAATCTCACCAAATTTACTCAAGTTCACCGTTCCTTTGAGCCAATCGCTATTTGGAAGCAAGCCAATTTGAACAAATACAGCATCCAGTTGTAAGTGCTTACTCTCACCTGTTACCCTGTCTGTGTATGTTAAACCATTCATCACATGACCATCACCAGTAATTTCAGTTGTCTGCGCACTAGTGATAATGGTGACATTATCCAAAGATTTTAGCTTTTTCTGCAACACAGCATCTGCCTTCAGCGTAGTATCAAACTGTAATAGTGTTACATGCGCTACAAAACCTGCCAAATCAATCGCAGCCTCGACACCTGAATTACCGCCACCTACCACGGCCACTGGCTTACCTTTAAACAAAGGACCATCGCAGTGTGGGCAATAAGCAACGCCTTTACCACGGTACTCTTTCTCACCTGGCACATTCAGTTCTCGCCATCTTGCACCAGTTGCCAAAATCACTGCTTTAGATTTCAGTGTTGCTCCACTTTCCAGCTTCACCTCTATTAAGTCTGTATTTTTATTACCCTCTTTACCAGGCTCTGCAAGGCTAGCAGCACGCTGTAAGTTCATGATATCTACATCATAACTTTTTACATGCTCTTCTAACGCCATCACCAATTTAGGGCCTTCTGTTTCTTTAACAGAAATAAAATTCTCAATAGCTAATGTATCCATCACTTGTCCACCAAAACGCTCAGCTACGATACCGGTTCTGATGCCTTTTCTTGCTGCATAGATTGCTGCTGAAGCACCTGCAGGACCACCACCTACTACTAACACATCATACGGTGCTTTTTGGTCTAGCTTCTTGGCTTCACGTGCAACCGCACCAGTGTCAATTTTGACCAAGATTTCTTCCAGCTCCATGCGACCTGCACCGAACACCTCACCATTTAAATAAATGGTAGGCACAGACATAATTTCTTTTTCTTTTATTTCGTCTTGGTACAGTCCACCTTCCACCATCACATGCGTAATGTTGGGGTTTATCACCGACATCATATTTAATGCCTGTACAACGTCTGGACAATTGTGGCAACTTAATGAGACGTAAGTCTCAAAGTGGAATGTGCCTTCAATTGCAGCAATTTGGTCTATTTTTTCTTGTTCTAATTTCATTGGGTGACCACCTGTATGTAACAAGGCTAACACCAATGAAGTAAATTCATGTCCTAGTGGAATACCTGCAAAACGCACACCAACAGCTTTATTAGCTTGCGTATGTGCTTCTCCGCGTTTTACGGCAAAAGATGGTTTGCGCACATTATCTTCTTGAACAAGGCTAATTTTGTCTGACATGTTGGTAATTTCAACCAACAACTCATGCATCTCCTTTGCGCCTGCGCTGTCATCTAAAGACTCAGCCAATACAATAGGCTCTCGTAACATCTGTAGATACGTTTGCAATTGCGTTTTGATATTTTCTTCTAGTGCCATGATTGCTCTCTTTACATAATATTCAGTGTTAAAAAAGGCGCTATCTTTTGAACAACGCCACTTTTAAAGCTTGCTAGGGTTTTGCCCTAGCAGCTATTACTCATTTAATTACGCGGAATTAAATTTTACCAACTAAGTCTAGTGAAGGTGTTAATGTTGCTGCACCTTCGTTCCATTTCGCTGGGCAAACTTCATTTGGATGTTCAGCAACAAATTTTGCTGCTTTTAATTTACGTACAGTTTCTTTCACATCACGTGCGATTGCATTGTCGTGGATTTCAAGTGTTTTAATAACGCCTTCTGGGTTAATAACAAAAGTACCGCGTAATGCTAAACCTTCTTCAGGAATATGCACGCCAAATGCATTCGTTAATTGATGGGTTGGATCACCGATTAGTGGAAATTTTGCTTTACCCACTGCTGGTGAAGTTTCATGCCAAACTTTGTGTGAGAAATGCGTATCTGTTGTCACAATATACACTTCTGCACCTACTTTTTGGAATTCAGCATAATTGTCAGCTGCATCTTCAATCTCTGTTGGGCAGTTAAAAGTAAATGCTGCTGGCATAAAAATTAATACTGACCAATGGCCTTTAAGACTTTCTTCTGTTACCTCAATAAATTTGCCGTTATGAAAAGCTTGTACCTTAAATGGTTGTACTTGCGTGTTAATAAGTGACATCTTTTTTCCTTTCTCTATGGTTATTAAAAATACTTGTTAACAATTGAATTAACTTCGATATACGTAATTATAGAAACTCCTCCATAATTAGTAAATTTGATTGTTTTAATCAATGTGATAAATAATACTTATCAAAAAGATTAACCCTAGCGACATAATCATAAGTGACCATTATGACACTTATGCGATAACAATGGTTTCTCCACTATCCGAGTTACCCAAATTATCTGACCAACTAATGTGTACCTTATCACCCAGTTTAGCATCTGATAAATAAAATGTAAGATATGGGTTTTTGGCAATGCCTGTTCCCAGTTGCATTTCAATTGCTGGCTTTTCATTATGGCGGATTGTGATTAATTGAATAAAATGCGCAGGAATAATCTCACCCTCTAAATCCTTGCTCTGACCTGTGTGCATAGGGTGTGTAATAATCGCTTTAAGCTGTGCAATGTTTGGATTATCTGTTGATAACTTTGCTCTAATTTTCATGCTAGAAAAAAACTTTTCATTACTACTGCTCGTTCCGCCACAGCCATTTTCAAGCACTGTTACCAGCCGCTTTGCTGTGAAGTATTGGTTGCCAGACTTCACTATCACTTTAATATCTGAAGTCTCAGCCATTTTTATCCTGGTTACCATATTTGGCAAAGCACCATGATTAAACATGTAATTACCAATTAAGGCTGTTGGATTTTTATCGACCAATAATGCAATCGCATCGGTATTAGGTATGTGACTACTAATTTCCACTTGCACAATTGCCCCATTTTCAGCTCGACTTGGCGCTTTGATTTCTATCTCGTTACTTTCAGTTTCATTACTGACAGCAAGCGCCAGCTCAGCTGCTTTATTATTTTTCGCGCTGAATGCTGCTTTATTCCATACAGCGGCCATTAATTCAAATGGCATTAGTAATATTGCCGAAATAGCAAAACCTAAAAAACTTCTACGCTTCATCTTCTATTCACTCACACTCATAGCAGTTAGGCATTGTTTAACAAAACCTAACCTTTTTTTCTATAACTCTGAATTCGCTGTAACTCTTTCAGCCTAGCTTCTACAATTGATTTTTCATAAAAAGTGCCGTCATTTGCCCTTGCAGCAAACTCCATTTGCTCAACAGCTTTATCCAGATTAAATTGGCGATAGTATGCCTCCCCTTGTGCTTGATATCTGAGTAAATCTTTACGCTGCAAATAATATGCTTTCGCCAATAACTCATAGAAATATGGGTCTCTGGGATACAAACTCTGCTTTTCCTTCACCAACCCAATCATGGATTTAGCATCATTTATTGCCAGAAAATGTTCGGCATATCCGTAAATCAAAGCTCTATTTTCAGGATAATGTTGTAGCGCTTGCTGGTATTGTTTGGCTGCCTTTTGCGGATCATTATTTGCTACCGCAATTCGTGCTTTTAAATTTTCAATAAAAACACTTTTTGCGCCATGCCCCTCCAACCATTTCACTTGTTCTGCTGCGTTTGCTACATCATTCTTACGCAGCATGGCAAGCGCCAAGCCATAATGTTCGGATGTTTCATTGGCATAACGGCCTGCAGCAATATTGTTTTTAAATTGGTCTATGGCAGCCTGCGCCAAACCACTACTGGCTCGTAATTTCGCTTTAACGAAGTAATAATCCAAACTCGAAGCAACCTGCTTGTAAGGCATGCTTGCCACACGATTCTCAACATCAGAGATACGCTCTGTTGTCAGCGGGTGTGTTCGTAAAAAGCTAGGGGCGCTACCGTCGACAAAGCGAGAGCCTCTTTGTAGAGTTGTGAAAAACGCTGGCATGCCTCTCGGATCAAAGCCCGCATTTTCTAGAATGCTTAGGCCAACACGATCGGCTTCACGCTCATGTGCTCGCGTGTAATCTAATTGTCGTTGTATTCCTGCTGCTGACGATGCCGATAAAGCACCTTGGGCGAGTTGTGGATTTGAGCGAGAAACCAACAATGCCAATGCGATTCCGGCAATATTTTTGAATGTATCAGTTTTTTGCTTTGCCAACATTCTCGCCAAATGGTGTTGCGTCACATGCCCGATTTCGTGGCCTATTACACCTGCCAATTCAGATTCAGTATTAGAAGCCAAAAACAAACCTGTATGCACACCAATCACGCCACCAGGCATAGCAAATGCATTAATAGATGGATCTTTGACGACAAAAAAATAAAATGCCTGCTGTTTGTCATCACTGGCTGACGCTAAGCGATTTCCAAGTGCTTGCAGATAGTCTACGATTTCTACATCTTGCAACACTTCATCACTCACTGCGACTTCGGCCAAAATTTGCTCTGCAATACGCTGCTCATCCTGAGCAGACAACACAGTTTCCGACACGTCACCCAACTCTGGCAAGTCATCATGTAAATCATCTGGCAAACTAGTGTCCAAATCGATTGTTTTGCTATACGGCTTTCCAGAAAGCGTATCATCAGCATTGACTGGGCAAGCAATCAGTATGCTCAAAACCAGTAATGCGTAGAATAAATGTGGCATTTTAATATTGTGATTCATAAAGTATTGTTATGATAATGCGATTAAGTGCAAGTTCACACTAATTCGACAAAAGGAAGTCATCAATGGATACATTAACCCACTTTGACAAGCAAGGACAAGCACATATGGTTGATGTAGGCGATAAAGCATCAACTCGTCGAGTTGCAATCGCATCTGGCCAAATCAATATGCTAGCGAGTACCTTACAGTTGATTCTGTCTGGTGATGCAAAAAAAGGGGACGTATTAGGCATTGCTAGAATTGCTGCTATTCAAGCGAGCAAAAAAACAGCTGACTTAATACCACTTTGTCATCCAATCAGTTTAAGCAGAGTAGCCGTAGATTTTGAAATAGATGAAACTAATAACTGCATCACTTGTAAAACAACAGCAGAAACCACGGGGCAAACTGGTGTTGAAATGGAAGCGCTAACAGCCGTCAATGTCGGCTTACTCACCATTTACGACATGTGCAAAGCGGTTGATAGAGGCATGACAATCAGCGAGATTAAGCTGCTAGAAAAACAAGGTGGGAAATCAGGACACTGGCAACACGCTGAATCAGCTTAAGCAACTCAACGCGCACAAAGAACTGCTACCTCACGAACTGAGATGCCCAAAAATGTGATTACTCACATTCATTTTTGACCGGAAATCAGATAGATTTCTGCAGCTACTATACCCTCTTGCGGCCCAAGCAAAACCAATATATCACCCTCGCCCAATACAATATCTGGTCGGGGAGGAATATCGGAACGCATGTTTGGACGACGTAAGTGCTGAATTTCAACATCGAATTTATCAAGTTCTAGATGATCAAGACGCAATTTACAGGCGTAAGCATTTTTACTGATTTCGACAGGGTGCAATCGCAACTGTTGCGTGTCGCCAAAATCTACACTGACATCAGAAACGCCTCGAAAATAGCCTTTAAACATTTGGTAACGCTCCTCACGGAACATCCGAATCCGTTTCACAACACGATTAATGGGCACCCCAAGTATTACAAGTGCATGTGAAGCAAGCATCAAACTTCCTTCCAGAACTTCTGGAACTACCTCGGTTGCGCCTGCACGTCTAAAGTCTTCCATATGAGTTTCATCAGAAGTTCGGACAATTACTGGCAAATTAGGATAATTTTCTTGCGTAACATGTAATATCTTCATGGAAGAACGCATATCAGAATAGCTAACGATTAATGCCTTGGCATTTTCTGCTCCTGCAGCATGTAATACCGCATTACGGCTGGCATCACCGTACATCACATGCTCACCCGCTACTGTGGCTTCATGTACTCGGGTTGGATCTATATCCAAAGCTACGAAAGGAATATTCTCTTCTTTTAAAAAGCGTCCAAGATACTGACCACTTCTGCCATATCCGCAGAGAATGACATGGTCAGATAACCCTTTGCCAACGTGTTCGATAGCCTCTACTTTTTCACTCGTATTTGCAATGTAGCTTTTAGCTAACTTGCGTGCGATGCGTCCGTTATATTGGATAATGAAAGGTGCCACAATCATGGATAATAAGCACGCAGATAGAACCAATTGCAACTCATCTCCACCAATCAAACTACGATTCAGCCCCAAGGTCAAAATCACAAAACCGAACTCACCTGCTTGCGCAAGGATAACCCCTGTTCGAATGCCTACACCCCATTCAAAGCCATAGATGCGCACCAACAAAGCAATTAAAACGGCTTTAAATAGCATGAACAATATCAATAAAAACGAAACGAGTAGTATGTTATTGGCAAGATAATTAAAATCCAGCAACATGCCCACACTGATAAAAAAGATACCCATCAAAATATCGCGGAAAGATGCAATATCTGATTCCACTTGATAACGATAGCGTGTTTCCGAAATCAGCATCCCAGCTATAAAGGCACCTAAAGCATATGAAAGTCCTGCTAAATTTGTCGCAAAAGCAAGCAGCAAAGTCACCATCAACACGTTCATCACAAACAGCTCTCTTGAACGTTGCCTTGCCACGAGACCAAACCAAAAATCAATTACAGGCTTACCAAACTTAAACAGAATAAATAATAAAACAACCGTTTTAATAAATGACAAACCAAGAATGGTGGTTAAATCTGCCCCTTCTGAACCGAGTGCAGGGATCAGCACCAATATGGGAATAACGGCTAAATCTTGAAATAGCAAAACCCCAATACTCAAGCGACCATGCCGAGAATTCAAATCAACGCGTTCCATTAAAATTTTGGACACTATGGCAGTTGAAGACATGGTAAGAGCAGAAGCAATGATAAATGCCACAATAAAACTAAAACCAGCTAACAAAGCAACTAATATAATAGCTGCCATCGTTATAACGACTTGTGCACCACCTAACCCGAACAATGTTTTACGCATTGCATAGAGCTTGGGTAAACTAAACTCCAAGCCGATGCTAAACATCAAGAAGACAATGCCAAACTCTGCTAAGTGGCGTCCTGACTCTGTGTCCGGAAGCAAAGCAAATGCGTACGGTCCAAATAAAACGCCAACAATGAAATAAGCCAGCATTGGCGGTAAACGCATAGCGCGAAAGAAAGCAACAGCTAAAACAGAGCTAGTTAATACAAGCAATACACTGGCGAGCGAATTAAACAATGATGGGCTTTCTTAAAATTAGTTATTTATATTTAGCATAAAAGATATGGTTTATGCAAAAAATGTGCCTGATAACTTTAATTTACGGATAATCACGCTTTTTTTACTTTATTAGTGACTAAATCCCTTTTATACTAATTGTATATGAGTCCTACATTAGTTCAAACGGAATTACCACATGCGACAAAACTGTCATCGCTGGAGCGTGCCCGCACGGTATTGCGTATTGAAGCTAAAGAAATTGAAGCATTAGCCAATAGACTGGATAAAAACTTTGAAGCAGCAGTTGAGCTGATTTTAGAATGCAAAGGCCGTATTGTTGTTAGCGGGATGGGCAAATCAGGTCATATTGGAGGTAAAATCGCTGCGACTTTTGCCAGCACTGGAACACCTGCGTTTTTCATGCATCCCGCGGAAGCAAGTCATGGTGATTTAGGTATGATAACAAATGGCGACATCGTGATTGCCCTCTCTAACTCAGGCGAGAGTGAAGAGTTATTGAATATCATCCCCACGATTAAAAGGCTTGGTGCAAAAATTATCAGTATCACAGGTAAAGCAACATCTACACTTGCCAATGAATCACATGTCCATCTAAGTGCGGAAGTCTCGCAAGAAGCTTGCCCTTTGGGTCTAGCACCCACGGCCAGCACAACTGCTGCACTGGCACTAGGCGATGCACTTGCTGTGTGCGTTTTAGATCGACGCGATTTTTCTGCAGAAGATTTTGCTAAATCTCATCCAGGTGGCAATTTGGGCAGGCGCTTATTTACACGCGTCAAAGATATTATGCGAACTGGCAATGCTGTTCCATATGTACTAGATAATGCTTCCATGGCTGATGCGCTGGTTGAGATGACCGAAAAAAGCTTAGGATTCACCGCAATCGTTAACGCACAACATGAGCTAATTGGCATTTTTACCGATGGTGATTTACGCCGCTCATTTGCTAACAATCATCATACAGAATTCACAAAAATAGCGGATGTAATGCATGTAAAACCTAACACAATCGAAGCCGATAAACTCGCAGCCGAAGCTGTTGAGTTGATGGAAAAAAAGAAAATCAATGGTTTGCTTGTGACAGATGAAAATGGAGTATTAGTCGGTGCATTCAATATGCACGACCTACTAGTAGCAAAAATAGTTTAATTTGAAAGAAGATAAAATTGAGTGAAGTAACAATCACAGATGCAATTAAAGCACGTGCAAGAAAGATTAAAGTTGTTATTTTTGATGTTGATGGCGTCATGACAGATGGTGGCTTAATGATAGGCGACGATGGTCAAGAATATAAAACCTTTCATTCTCATGACGGCTTGGGTATGAAGCTGTTAAAAAAGACACCTGTACAAATGGCAATCATTACAGGCCGCACCTCACAAGTCGTAAAAATAAGAGCTGAAACAACAGGAATTAAACATTTTTATCAAGGCGTAGAAGACAAGCTTGAAGCTTTTAATGATTTACTCAGCAAGCTGGGCTTAACAGCAGAGGAAGCTGTTTTTGTAGGTGATGATATTGTTGATATCCCTCCTATGAGGCGTTGTGGTCTCGCCATTACCGTGCCAGCTGCACCAGATAGCGTCAAAGAACGTGCACACTATGTAACGACAAGGCAAGGCGGTAAAGGTGCTGTAAGAGAAGTGTGTGAAATTATCATGCGCGCGCAAGGTACATACGATGCTGTTACTGCCAAGTATTTTGAATAGCTAAATATTGATTTGAATATTACGCATATATGATTAATCGCACTGCAATTATTTTCCCACTAGTCCTAGCTGGACTAATGGCATTGCTGACTTTCTGGATTTACAGAACAGTTGAGCAGCAAGGGCCTAAAAATGATGGCAGTAACCGTCATGACCCTGATTACATTATGCAAAACTTTGTGACTACGCAAACAGACACGGATGGAAAGTTACGCTACATGCTAGCAGCCAGCAAAATGACACATTATCCTGACAATGACAGCACCATTCTCGAACTACCTAAATTCACCCAATACGCGGTCGATAAACCCTACACAAAAATCAAAGGTAAATTTGCCAATGTCTCCAGCGATGGTGAAGAAATTGAGGTCATAGATGATGTTGTCGTTGTGAGGCAAGCGACTGCAGATAAGGGAGAGATGCAAGTACTCACGGATAAGCTGGTGATTTTCCCAAACGAGGACTTAGCAAAGACGGACAGACCTGTCGTCATAAAACAAGCGCCAAAAACGGTAATTCATGCAACAGGTATGATTTATGATAAAAATAAAAAAACGTTACAGTTGCTTAAACGAGTAAATGCGCATTATGAAAAACCAAAAAGCAAAGCAAAATAGTCTATTAACCGACAAAACAGTCATTCAGGAAATATGGTGAAACAATGAACATACTTTTTCGCGCCAGCGTTGCAATCATAAGTTTTTGCATTAGCATCACTGCTTTTGCTGAAGCGGCTGACAGAAATAAACCCATTGAGCTTGAGGCTGATAGTGTCATCGTAGATGATGCCAAAAAAATCAGCACTTATATTGGTAACGTCATTCTGACACAAGGCACACTAGTTATTCGTGCCGACAAACTGATTGTGCGTGAAGACAGAAATGGCTTTCAACATAGCACCTCGACTGGCAACCCGACAACATTTAAGCAAAAGCGCGAAGGTAAAAATGAGTATATGACGGGAAGTGGCCGACGGATTGAATATGATGGCAGAATGGATAAAGTCCAGCTTTACACCAAAGCATGGGTCAAACGTGGTGAGGACATTGTGTATGGTGACTACATTAGCTATGACGCAAATGCAGAATATGCCGAAGTAATTGGTGGTAAAAAATCCGAAAGCGAAGGTCCTTCAAGCGGTAGGGTTAGGGCTATCATTCAACCTAAAAACAAGCAAGAAAACCCACCGGAAACAATACCCGAAGAACCTAAACCTGATACTTCCAGCTCCACCAATAAGCTAAAACTTAGTAATGAGCTGACTTTACCAAAAGAATAAATAACAACATGAGTGAACTTGTCGTCAAAAATCTTCGTAAATCATTCAAATCGCGCACAGTTGTGCACGATATTTCATTGAATATAAAAAGTGGTGAAGTAGTAGGATTACTAGGGCCAAATGGTGCAGGTAAAACTACTAGTTTTTATATGATGGTTGGACTAGTGCCATTGCAAGCAGGTGAAATCCTTCTGGATGGGAAAAACTTGAGCCGTATGCCTATTCATCTACGAGCTAGAATGGGCCTTGCTTATTTACCGCAAGAACCATCCATATTCAGAAAATTGACAGTCACAGAAAATATTATGGCTGTACTTGAATTGCAAGACTTCTCTGAAGAGGAGAAAAATGTACGTCTGGAGTCTTTATTGCACGACTTACATATTTTACATATCAGAGACAATAGCGCAGTGAGCTTATCTGGTGGTGAACGCAGACGTGTCGAGATAGCACGCTGCTTGGCCGCAAACCCAAGCTTTATCTTATTAGATGAGCCGTTTGCAGGTATTGACCCAATTGCAGTACTAGATATTCAAAAGATTATCCGCTTTTTAGCATCCCGTAAAATAGGTGTGTTAATTACAGACCACAATGTACGTGAAACCCTAGGCATTTGTGATCGCGCTTATATTGTGAATGAAGGCACTGTCTTCGCGTCAGGAAGTCCTGCAGAAATTGTAGCGAATGAAGACGTACGAGAAGTATATTTAGGTAGAGACTTTAAACTCTAAATTAACGATGAAGCAAAATTTACAATTAAAGATTTCTCAAAATCTTGCGCTTACCCCGCAACTGCAGCAATCCATTCGTCTATTGCAGCTATCCACACTTGAGCTTAATCAAGAATTAGAGCTTATCCTGCAAGAAAATCCATTATTAGAGCTTGCTGAAGGCGATGATGATGCACCCGTTGATAGTGCAACAGATAATGACAATCAAGAAAATAAAGAAGCTAAAGATAACGCTGAACCTGATACTGCAAATACGCAAGACCAAGATGACAATGCAAGCTCGCTGGACACAATAGAAGAAAAGCCAATTAGCGATGAAGACTTTAAGCAAAATGACTTCGATGAGGACTATGAGGAGTACGGAAGCGCGAGCAATTGGGATGAAGGCAGTAAACAAAATAATGATGAAGACGACGATGATTTTACAAGACAAGAAGTTGTTGCTGAGACACTACGCGAACATTTATTAAATCAAATCCAATTGCTATCTTTGTCTGAACGCGACCAAAAGTTAATGATGTTGCTGATTGATAGCATCAATGAAAATGGTTACTTAGAGACTTCATTAGAAGATATGATGGAGTCACTACCAATCGAGCTAGAAGTAGAGCTGGTTGAACTAGAAACTGCGCTTAAACATGTCCAAAATTTAGATCCAGCCGGGATTGGTGCAACCAACTTACAGGAGTGCATTTTATTGCAACTCAACACCTTGCCTGAGGATACACCTGCGCTCCAGCTCGCCAAGGATATTGTTACCGATCACTTGCAATTACTCGCCAACAAAGATTTTAATAAATTACGTAAAGTACTTGGTTGTAATGAGCATGATTTAAAAACTGCACAAGACCTTATTAAGTTACAAAATCCACGCCCAGGCGCAGATTTTGCACAGTTCAGCCATGATCACTTCATTCAACATGAGGTATTAGTCAAAAAGATAAAAGGTATTTGGGTGGCCTCGTTAAACGATGACGTCATGCCAAAATTACGCATTAATCAAATGTACGCGGATATCTTAAAACGGAACCGTGAAAATTCAGGCCAATATTTACAAAGTCAAATGCAAGAGGCACGTTGGATGATTAAAAATATTCAACAGCGCTTTTCAACCATCTTGCGTGTATCACAAGCGATTGTCGATAGACAAAGAAACTTTTTCGAGCATGGTGAAATTGCCATGCGGCCTCTAGTGTTACGGGAAATTGCTGAAGAGCTTGAGTTACACGAATCCACCATCTCTCGCGTCACAACACATAAATATATGCTGACCCCACGGGGCATTTTTGAGTTGAAGTACTTTTTTGGCAGCCATGTTGCGACTGAAACAGGAGGCGAGTGCTCCGCTACTGCTATTCGCGCACTGATTAAACAATTGGTGGCTGAGGAGAATCCTAAAAAACCAATGTCCGATAATCAGATTAGTGAGGTGCTTTCCAAACAAGGCATTGTTGTTGCCAGACGTACCATTGCAAAGTACCGAGAATCACTCAATATACCACCTGCTAATTTACGAAAATCTTTATAAATCTCTGTAAGAGCTAGTTACATAATTCGCGCAAAGGTGTACACTAAAATTGTTCGATATTGTTGCTCGTCTGAATTTATCGGGCCGGGTCATATGGAACGAATTCAAAAAAAGGATCTAATTATGAATTTACAATTAACAGGACACCATTTAGAAGTAACCCCAGCTTTACGGGAGTATGTAGAAACAAAATTAGGAAAAATCAGCAATCACTTTGATCATGTGATTGATATTAAAGTCACAATGCGTGTAGAAAAGCTCACTCAAAAGGTCGAAGCGACACTGCATGTGCCAGGCAATGATTTACATGCCGAGAGTAGCGATGAAAACATGTACAGCGCTATTGATATTTTAACGGACAAGCTTGACCGTCAAGTGCTCAAGCATAAAGAAAAAAACAGCAATCATCATAAAGTAAATGGTGCTGTTAAACACCAAACTATTAACTAAACCAATCATTTTTAAGTCTAAAAACCAGACTGTCACAAACTATCTCTGCCGCTATCCAGAAACTAAAAGATAGTGGTAGAGATAAACGTAATAATAAGTTATATCCCTCAAATAGCCTTACGCTAATTCTCATTTCGAAAGTGTGTGTTTCTGCAGAGAATGGTAATATGTCAATCTTACTGCATCATTAGGTTACTAGAACTAACAACATGCATTTGATTATCATTACAGGTTTATCAGGATCAGGAAAAAGTGTCGCTTTGCGTGCATTGGAAGACAGCGGCTTTTATTGTATTGATAATCTGCCCGCCACCATGTTGCCATTAATTTCGCACCATGTTGAGGCAAGCTTATATCATCAAGTAGCGATTAGTATTGACAGCAGAAGTGCCTCTTTAGAAAGCCTCCCCAGTGCGATTGATCACCTACGAAACAGTGGCAATCAAGTAGACTTGGTGTTTTTAGAATCCAATGTTGAGACGCTGGTAAAACGCTTTAGTGAGACGAGAAGAAAGCACCCACTCAGTAATGAAGAGACTACACTTGCTGAAAGTATTGCTCATGAACGTGAACTACTATCTGACCTGAGTCATTTAAGTTGTCGCATTGATACCAGCAACATCAACGCCAACACATTACGCAACTACGTGCGAGAGCTCATTAAGCAACCGCCGAATAAAATGGTATTGTTGTTCACTTCATTTGGTTTCAAAAAAGGTATTCCATTAGATGCAGATTTTGTGTTTGACGTAAGAAGTTTACCGAACCCACACTATGACAAAGTATTACGCCCACTAACAGGGCAAGATGAACCAGTGATATCATTTTTAAGAAACACACCAATGGCACTGGGTATGCTAACAGATATTCAGCAATATCTTGAAAAATGGTTACCTAGCTTTGAACAGGATAATCGTAGCTACCTCACAGTTGCAATTGGATGCACTGGTGGCCAGCATCGATCCGTTTATTTTGTTGAAGAGTTGAGTCGTCACTTTAAAAAGTCTAAACACAAAGTTATTGTTCGACATCGTGAACTAGATAAGCAAGAGAAATTATGATTGGTATTTTTATTATTACGCATGAAGGATTGGGCGAAAGCCTTATTCAATGCGCTAGCCATATGCTCAGCATGAGGCCAGAGCAGCTTGTTGCTCTTAGTGTCAAAAGTGATGATGACCCAGATGCAGTTCTACTGAAAGCAAAGGCAATCATAAAAGAAATCGACCACGGTGATGGTGTCATTGTACTCTCGGATATGGTAGGCGGTACACCGTGCAATATAGCTACAAAGTTAGTTGGCATAAGTAATGCCGAAGGCATATCAGGTATTAACTTACCAATGCTTATCGTTGCACTAACTAATCGTGAACTCCCTATTGCCTATTGCTTGGAAAAAACAATTGCTAGCGGTCGTGAGAGCATTATTCACTTTACTGAGATAGGTTGTGTGCAACATGATTAAAGAAAAAGTCGAAATTATTAATAAACTTGGCTTACATGCGCGAGCATCAACGAAACTAACTAAAACAGCAAGCCAATTTAATAGTAATATTTGGATTACCCGCAATGGTAAACGCGTTGATGCAAAAAGTATTATGGGTGTCATGATGCTCGCAGCCTCCAAAGGCTCTGTGATTGAATTAGAAGCAGATGGCAATGACGAAGCGGAAGCTATCGAGGCATTAAAGAAGCTCATAAACAACTATTTTGATGAGGGCCAATGATTGTCAAGCTTTAGCTTACATGGTGTAGCAGTTTCGAGTGGCATTGCAATCGGCAAAGCCCATTTGATATCGAATGCATTACTAGAAGTTGCACATTATGAATTGCCTAAAAGCGCAATCTCCAGTGAAATTACACGTTTTAGCAATGCGATTAGAACCGTCAAGCGTGATTTAGAAACTGTTCGAAAAGAATTGCCAGATACTCTGATTGCAGATGTCGCTTCATTCATCAACACGCAAATTGCAATATTATTAGACCCATCGCTAGCTGAAGCGCCAAAAAAAATCATCCGCAAAGAGCTTTGCAATGCAGAGTGGGCAATTAAGTTGCAAATGGATATCATCGTAGAGCAGTTTGATGCAATCACCGATGAATACTTACGAGAACGCAAACAGGATGTTATTCAAGTTGTTGAGCGAGTAATTAAAGTATTACTTGGTCACCCAAACGCAAAGCCTATTAAACATACCAAAAACACTGGTAAGAGTGGCATTATTCTTGTCGCCCACGATATATCCCCAGCTGATGCCATTCAATATAAACAAAATCAGTTTTCTGGCTTCATCACCGATGTAGGTGGTGCGACCTCTCATACAGCAATTCTTGCACGTGGACTCAATATCCCTTCCATTATTGCGCTGCAAAAGGCGCATGATTTAATCAAAGAAGATGAGACCATCATTGTTGACGGCAGCCAGGGTGTTGTAGTCGTTAACCCAAGCAAGGAAATTCTCAGAGAATATGAACTAAAGCAAGATCAATGGCTGTTAGAGCAACAGAAGCTATCGCTCATCAAATCAACGAAGACAAAAACTATTGACGGCACTCCAATTGACTTACTTGCCAATATTGAAAGCATCGAGGGGCTCAATGGCATAAATGCATCAGGCGCAATGGGTATCGGATTATTCCGTACTGAATTTTTATTTATGAACCGAGATGAACCTCCAAGTGAAGAGGAGCAATTTCAGGCATATAAAAAAGTCGTCCAATTAATGAAAAAAAAGCCAGTTACGATAAGAACCTTGGATTTGGGCGCAGATAAGCAGGCACAATTTAGTAACACCATACTTTCCAATAACGCACTTGGTCTGCGTGCACTTCGTTTATGTCTAACAGAACCACATATTTTCCACACCCAGCTAAGAGCGTTGCTACGGGCATCACATTATGGTGATTTGAAAATACTTATTCCAATGATTACGACATTAGCAGAACTTAGGCAAACAAAAATAATATTAGAAAGAGCTAAACAGTCATTAGAAGAAGATAAAATCCCTTTTAATAAAAAAGTTTCTTTAGGCGGCATGATAGAGGTTCCAGCTGCCGCCATTAATGCTATCGCGTTTGCGCGCGAACTAGACTTTTTATCCATTGGTACTAATGACCTGACACAATATACGCTTGCAGTAGACCGTACAGATAATACCGTTGCACATTTATATAACTCATTGCACCCTGCAGTTCTACGTTTAATACAGATAACAATAGAAGCAGGGAAAAAGCTGAAGAAACCTGTTGCAGTCTGTGGTGAAATAGCTGGTGACACAATGTTAACCAAGCTCTTACTTGGTATGGGCTTGCGTCAATTTTCGATGCATCCAAGTCAACTGCTGAGCGTTAAGCAACAAATTCTACAAAGTGATTTAAACAAATTAACGAAAGCAGCGAATCGTATTCTGAAAATTGATGATGTTGAAAAAGTAGAATTACAGTTAACAAAATTAACGCATATGCCTACTTGAATAAAGCTGCAATCGGCACCATCTCTTTATTAACAAACAGGAGGCAATCATGGCTAACGAAGTCGAAATTATTGTTCCGAGTAGTGATGAAAAAAATATCGCTACCGTCACACAT
>JBNLAC010000004.1:17448-65100 GCA_050301935.1 Methylophilaceae bacterium
TGGATATTAGTGGGCTTGGCATTGATTCCTATAATCTGGATTACCAATATCATTTTATCTATTCTTGCAGCTGTAGCGACTAGCAAGGGCGAAACCTATCGCTACCCTATCTGTCTACGCTTAATCAACTAATTACGAACATAAGGAATAATTTTGTCCTCAAATCCACTACTGCAGTTTGCTGGCTTTCCAAAATTTAATGAAATCAAACCCGCACACGTTAGCCCTGCTATAGAAAGCTTAATTAGTGAAGGCAGATCTTTAGTCGAGCAGCTTGCCAGCAGTGCAGAAACACCAACTTGGCATAATTTTGCACGTCCACTAGAAGATCATAGTGAAAAACTAAATCGTGCATGGAGCCAAGTTGGTCATATGAATGCAGTTGTAAATAGCCCAGAATTACGCAAGGCATATAACGATAATTTAGCTAAACTAACTGATTATGGTAGCGATTTAGCTCAAGATGAGCGCCTGTATAAGAAGTTTAAACAGATTCAGGCCAGCGACGATTTTTCAAACTTGACGCAAACTCAACAAACCATCATTAACCATGAAGTTCGCGACTTTAAACTAGGCGGTGCAGAATTACCTAAACAACAAAAAGCGCGTTTTAAAGACATTTCGGAACAGTTGTCTAAATTAAGCAGCAAATTCGAAGAAAATATTATGGACAACACCAACGATTTTAAACATATCGTTGATCATGTTGACGCCTTAGCTGGCATTCCAGCAGATGTGGTAGAAGCTGCAGCTGAATCTGCAAAAGCTGAGGGTAAGGCTGGTTATCTTTTCTCCTTACACTTCCCTTCCTATTTACCTGTTATGCAGTATGCGGAAAATCGCTCACTTAGAGAAACCATGTACCGCGCCTATGCAACTCGCGCATCAGAGTTAAGTAACCCTAAGTGGGACAACACTCCTCTGATTGGGGATATTCTTAGACTTAAACTGGAAGAAGCCAAGCTACTTGGCTTTAGTAATTATGCCGAATTATCTTTGGCGACAAAGATGGCAAACACCCCTACCGAAGTAATTGATTTCTTAGAAACGCTTGCAAAAAGAGCCAAACCATATGCTCAGCGTGATATGGACGAGTTAACAAGTTACGCTAAACAATTAGGGCTGAATGATTTGGAGGCTTGGGATGTAGCTTATATCAGTGAAAAATTGCGTCAAGAAAAATATGCTTTCTCGGATCAGGAAGTAAAACAATACTTCCCCGAAGATAAAGTACTGAGTGGCTTATTTAAAGTAACAGAAACGATATTTGGTGTATATGTGAAGCGTGCTGAAGCACCTACTTGGCATCAGGATGTTAAGTTTTATGAGATCACTGATCAGAATAATAGACCTATCGCCTATTTTTATTTAGACCTTTATGCACGACAAAACAAACGCGGTGGCGCGTGGATGGATGAATGTATCAGCCGTCGGCAAAAACCCTCCGGGCTGGAATTACCTGTAGCTTACTTGACCTGTAATTTTTCTGCTCCAGTCGGTAACAAGCCCGCCTTATTCACACACGATGAAGTCACCACCATGTTCCATGAATTTGGACACGGTCTGCATCACATGTTGACGCAAGTCGAGGAGTACGGTGTATCTGGCATCAAAGGAGTTGAATGGGATGCCGTTGAATTGCCTAGCCAATTTATGGAAAACTTCTGCTGGGAATGGGAAGTACTCCGTAATATGACAGCACACGTGGACACTAAAAAGCCATTGCCGAAAGCATTATTCGATAAAATGATAGCAGCCAAAAATTTCCAAGCAGGCATGCAAACAGTGCGTCAAATAGAATTTGCGATGTTTGATATGCGCCTTCATGGCGATTTTGACCCAAATGGCACTAAAACTGCATTGGATGTAATTGAAGAGGTCCGTGATGAAGTTGCTGTTCTCAGGCCTCCTCAATGGAATCGTTTCCCCAATAGTTTTTCACACATATTCGCAGGCGGCTATGCCGCAGGCTATTATAGCTATAAGTGGGCTGAAGTATTATCAGCAGATGCTTACAGTCTGTTTGAGGAGCTTGGTGTGTTATCTCACGAGGCGGGAAGTCGGTTCAAAAATGAAGTGCTGGCTAAAGGCGGTTCCAGACCAGCCATTGAGTCTTACATTGCATTCAGAGGTAGATCACCCAATATGGATGCTTTATTAAGGCATAACGGCATGACAGATTAATCATATTTGACAGCAATATGTAATTTAGCAATACACTGTTCCGATCATCTATTGCCAGAATTTTCTGACAGCTTTTTCAGACTCTTTCTGATATTGACGGGAGTTGCATTTAACTAGAATGTAACTTCCTTAGTTAAATATTGAAAGGACATATGATGAATAACCCTCATAAAAAAACGCAAAACATTTTTAGCGTCAAATCCTTATTGGCAGGGTTAACTTTAATGTTTGCAAGCACTGCTTTTGCTAATACAGATATTGGTAGTGTTACATATGACTACATGCCAGCTGACGCCTTGAAAACCAGTATTGAAAACAGTTTGTCTTCAGAACAGATTGACTATTCTAACGTAGACATTAACGTTGATGACAAAGGCATTGTCAGTGTCAGTGGTGATGTTGCATCGAAAGAAGCGGCAACAATGATTACAAAACTGATCAAAGAAAAACAAGGTGTTTACATGCTTTACTCAAAATTAAATTACCCAAGCATTTAAATACTATAAATTTTCTAGTTTGTCAGAACTAATCCATTAGAATTTTACTTAAAAGCAACTTTAACAAACCTCTACATCATGATGTAGAGGTTTTTTTAATATAGTCATACCCTCATTGTTAGATGTAGACTAGCTTACATGCTAGAATTCTCTTCATGAATAACAACACTTTCAAATTAGCCACCTGGAATGTTAACTCTCTGAATGTTCGCTTACCCCATGTATTAGATTGGTTAAAAGAAAATCCCGTAGATGTTTTGTGTTTGCAAGAAACTAAACAAGAAGATACTAAATTCCCTTATTCTGATTTGCTAACGGCTGGCTATCATGCAGTACATAATGGTCAAAAAACCTACAATGGCGTTGCTATTTTAAGTAAACATGAGATGACTGATGTCAGCTACGATATTGCAGGATTTGAAGACACTCAAAAACGGGTTATTTCAGCTACTGTTAATGACCTGCGTGTTATTTGTGTTTACGTCGTGAATGGTCAAGCTGTTGACTCGGACAAATACCAATACAAGATGCGCTGGCTCGCTGCATTGAATCAATGGCTTGCCAGTGAGCTTAAAAAGTACCCAAATCTGGTAATTTTGGGTGACTATAATATCGCACCTGATGATAGAGACTGCCATGATCCAGCTGCATGGGAGGGTGATGTTTTAGTAAGCCCAGCTGAGCGTGAAGCTTTTGCAGCACTACTTGACTTAGGTTTACATGACGCGTTTAGAATATTTGAGTCAGCAGGAGGTTACTACAGCTGGTGGGATTATCGCATGATGGCTTTCAGACGAAACCGCGGCCTGCGAATTGATCATATTTTAGTTAGCGATGCATTAAAGGCAGACTGTAAAGCCTGTCATATTGATAAGACGCCAAGAAAACTAGAGCGCCCAAGCGATCATACACCTGTCATTTTAGAGATGCATAAGTAAAGTAGCTAACCTTTGATACTGACACCTAACTGTTTTAATTTGCGATAGAGGTGTGTTCGCTCCAGACCAGAAATTTCTGCCAGCTTACTCATATTATTATTGACCAGCTTCATATGGTATCTGAAATAATAACGTTCAAACTCATCCCTTGCACTTCGTAAAGGCTGAACCAAGTCGATTGGCATAGCAGCATTTCCATCACTAGGTGCTTCTGTAAATTGCTCCAATACCCGTGTAACATCCTCCAGCGTAATCTTATCTCCAAGGCTTGTTAACATTAAATTTTGCACTACTGCTTCCAATTGCTTTAGATCACCAGCCCATTCTGCGTTGCGTAAAGCATTTAGCGCGGCTATATCAAAGCTTTTATAAGAGATACTATCAGAAGACTCTGATAGCAATGCAGCCATTGATACCACTAACTCAGGAATATCCTCAGGATGGTCATCTAAACAAGGTACTTTCAAATTAGTATTACTAAGCATTTGTAACAAAGAAGGTTCTACCATTTTGTTCTCTGCTAATTGTGGCAAGCTATACGTGGTGGCACAAATCACGCGTGTGTCATACTTATTTGCGTTTGATAATAATAAAGCCAAGCCTTTTTGTTCAGCTTTACTCAATGCTGTCAGTTCATCAATGAAAACGATACCTTCTCTTGCTTGGCTTAAAATATCTAGTGGTGCATTTGCTAACTTCTCATACTCAGTCAGCCCTACCCAAGGCGTTTCTGGCAAATGTAAAAAACGCGCGCATAGCTCTACGCTACCTCCTTTTTTACCAATCAGTAGTAATGGTATTTTTGTACGTGATACTTGTTCTAGCCTTTGCTTTAATTCGTTGATAACCTGGCTTTTACCCAAGCTCGCCAAATTCATCTCTGTCTTAGGCAATGTCTCAGCGTGGGTTAATGCTTCACCAACAGTTTTCAACAACTTCTGCAAAGCAATCGGTTTTTCTAAAAAATCAAAAGCACCGATCCTTGTTGCCTCTACTGCAGTATCAATAGTGCCATGTCCAGACATCATGACAACCGGCATGTTGAGTAGCCCTGCATTACCCCATTCTTTTAACAAGCTTATACCATCACAGTCAGGCATCCAGATATCTAGCAACACCAAATCAGGACGCTTGGCCAAACGCATTTCCCGTGCGACTTGCGCATTCTCTGCTGTTGTTACTCGATGCCCTTCATCTTGTAGAATATCGCTTAATAATTCACGAATACCTACTTCGTCATCTACTACCAAGATATTTCTAGATGCCATCTTTGTTCTAACCTTTTCTATTTCTACTTTATTAACTTCTACATCCAACAACCACACTTTAAATATGCGCCCATATTTGTTGGGTTACACCTAACCATCAATGTTTATTTTGTTTTTGTTTTTTTGGCTCTAATGCAATGTCATGTGTTAAAGGTAACTGTATAGTAATACAAGCACCACCAGAAGGGATATTTTCTATTTTAATTTGTCCAAAATGTTCTTCCACCATTTTTCTTACAATAGCCAAGCCCAATCCCGTGCCATGTGCTTTTGTCGTCACATAAGGCTCATATGCGTGTGCAAGCACGTCATCAGGGAATCCCTGACCGTTATCACTCACCAGCAAACTTACATTAGCATCATTCCAAGTTGTTTTAACGATAATTTCAGGGGAGTCCGTGTCAACAAGCGCATCTTGCGCATTTTGCATTAAATTATGCAGCACTTGCCGTAACATTGTGCCGTCTCCCATCACATCAGGCATATCTGGCGCTAAATCATAACTTATTTTTACCTGCGAGTTTTCATATAAACCAGAAACATCCCTAATCAGCTGATTAATATTTATTTTAGTCAAATGCGCTGAAGGAACCCGCGCATACTCACTGAACTCATTTACCATTGACTTCATTGCACCCACTTGGTTAACAATTGTTGTTGTCGCACGTTTAAGCATACTAGCATCTTCTTTGCTAAGTTTGTCGTATAGCTTCAGTTGCATTCGCTCAGCCGAGAGCTGTATAGGTGTCAGTGGATTTTTAATTTCATGCGCCAACCGTCTTGCAACTTCGCTCCACGCGGCATCACGCTGCGCCTGAACCATAGTAGTTACATCATCAAACACAACAACGAACCCACTGTTAGCATTGGTAGGTAATCTTGTTGCGCGCACCAAGAGTAACTGCTTACCCTGCGGGCCAAGCACTTCTAATTGTCTGCTAAGTTCCTCCTTGGTTTGCTCTGCTTCTAACGTCAGCTCAAAGTGTGTTTGCACTACTTTTACAAACTCTGCAAGAAAATGATGTTCAGCTGCAATTTTTGTAAATTTCTCATTTTCATACGGGCCAAGATTAACACCTAGAATATCAGTTGCGGCAAGATTAAATGTTCTTAACTCACCATTCCGATTTATCGCCAATACCCCAGAAGATAAGTGCGCTAGAATTGTTTCAAGATATCCTCTAGCAGCTTCTAACCTTGCACGGTTTCGTTCTGTAGCTTTATTAGCATCTTGTAATTGTCTCGTCATACTATTAAAAGATTTAACCAAAACGCCCAACTCATCTTTACCATGCTCTGGCAATATCTTGTCATAGTTACCATCAGCAATAGTTCTTGTACCTTCTGCTAGTACTGTCAATGGTTGCGAGAGCCTACGGCTGAGTACAAATGCAATCGCCAAAGCTGATAACATAGCTAGCATCAAAACTAAAGTGAGTGTTAGCTTGAATATATCTTTCAGTGAATTTCTACTATAGGAAAGCTCCTGATAGTCGCGGTAGACTTCTTGAACTGACTCCGCTGTATTTGATAGCGTTTTAGGAACTGGGTGTAGCAGTTGAAGAATTAGTGTATCCCCAGTCAGCTCTGTAGAATTAACGGGAACCAATATGCGCAAATACAAACCCTTATCAGGTATTGGCTCAACTTTACCCACCAAGCGATAACTTGCTTGTTTTAATTGAGAGAGGCTCGGCAACTCAGGAAGAAATGTAGCTGAATCACCACTTGAAACCGCCATAATCCGGCCACTAGGTGAAAGTAAAGTTGCGTCTTGAATCCCTGACTTTTCGCGTAAATCATTCAACAATCGATATTGAGATCTCACTGGCTGCAACGATAATGATGTAGCCATGCTCTCTGCTTTTAACTCCATATCCGCAAGCAATGCATCTAATGCTCGCTGGCCTAGACTTAAGCCGCTATCCAGCGCGGACTCAACTTTAACATTGAACCAAGATTCGATAGATTGAGAAAGAAAGTTAACTGAGACGGCGTAAACAATGACACCAGGAATAATAGCCATCATTGCAAATGCACTAACCATCCTTAAGTTTAGCCGACTGCCAACCACATGATTTTTGATATTAATGTATAGATTTTTGAACTGTACTGCGATGAGTCCTACCAGAACAGTGGCTAACGCAATATTCAAATAAAGCAAAATCTTATAATAGTTGCCAGAGATAGCCGTATTTGCGCTTGCGAGAGATAGCAAGTACAACAATATCAAGCCAAGCGCCGTACTAAAAAATACGATATACCTCATATTAGTGACTTAGAATTTAGGCACCCATTCATAAGGCTCAGAGGCCATACTCCAGTTTTCTGAACCAATTGTTTCTACCTGTATCGCTTTAGGTAGCTTAGACTGGTCTAACTTAACATTGAGTATTGCGTCATATGTTTCATCTGGATCAACCATGGACTTATCTAAAACTTTCCAGTCATATAGTTGAACTAGCTCTATCATTGCTTCACTCAATATTTCATGGGATGTCTGGCGACCATTTTGACTCACCAAATACTGACGGCTAAGCGCATGGTAACTAACTGAAATATGAGTACTTGCTGTAGTTATTTCCTTATCAAACCAAAATGTTCTGGGTTTTACTAAATTGAACTCATACAAAAATGTTACATTCACTCCTTTATTAATCGCTTCTTCTATTTTTTCATTAAGATCAATCTCCAGATCGGCGTTCAGTCTATAAACTTCACCTGTCAGCGTTAAATCAGCACTTTTGATAGCAATACTTCCAGCGGAAGCGAACGCTTGAAAACATACAAAGCCTATGGCAATCAATAAGCTAGTTTTTTTGAAGTAACGCATAGAAGAAGCCATCATGGATAGCTGTTGGTATAAGTTGACCATGCTGAATATGAATATTTTTATCTCCATCATCAGCCATAACTAATGGCAATTGTAATGCATCTGGATTTTGTTTTAAAAAACGATCAATTTGTTGCTGATTTTCTTCAGCAAAAATCGAACATGTCGCATAAAGCAATTTACCGCCTTTTGATAACAATTGCCACAAATTAGCCAAAATTAACGCCTGTTGTTGCGTAAAGGAGACAATATCTGTCGCACGACGCAACCACTTAATATCCACGTGACGTCGTACGATACCAGATGCTGAACATGGCACATCAGCCAGAATGCGATCAAATGTATGCTCACTTTGCCAATGCGCAGCATCACCTAGCGCCACTGTTGCATGTACTTTGAGCCGACTGAAGTTGCTTACCACCCGCTCTAAACGACTTGCATCATTATCTAATGCTGTTAGTTTTACATTCGCTAGCTCTAATATATGCCCTGCTTTCCCTCCTGGGGCACTACAAGCATCTAATACATGCATGTTTGGTTCTAAATCGAGCGCACGTGCAGCCAACTGCGCGCCGTAATCCTGCACAGAAACGACACCATCAGCAAAGCCTGGTATGCTCTCCACTGAAACGGGCTTTTCAAGTTTAATAGCTGTATCACTGAGCACCGTTGCTTGAATATCTTGTCTCGCAAGTAGCTGTGCATATTCTTTTACACTAGATTTACTGATATTCACACGTAATGTCATGGGCGGATGCATATTGCCAATATCTAATATGGATTGCCACTTATCAGGATATTGCAACTTAAGCTTATCTATCCACCATTGTGGATACGAATATTGAGCAACTTCATCTGATTGAATCGCAGATCGCAACAAGTGTTTTTTTCTTAAAAAATTACGTAGCACACCATTAACCAACCCTTTGGCCCATCTGGGCTTAGCTTTACTTGCCGCCTTAACTGCCTGATTAACCACGGTAAAATCATCAGCTTGATCATGAAGCAATTGATAGATTGCGACAAGTAACAATGACTGAATATCTACATTGTTAACCGGCTTATCCATTAACTGCTTTAAATATGCGCGAGCCTCGCCCAAAAATCGCAATGTGCCGTAACTCAAATCTGCACCACCGCCTTTTTGTTGCTTTGTAGCTTGCGGAAAAGCTCTCAGTGCATCAGGTAAAGCCACTGTCAAATTACGACCAGATAACACCTCAGAGACAGCCATCGCTGCTATTTGTTGTGAAATATACAATGTTACTTTCTACAGATGAATTTGTTTTAATGAGACGAAGTTTATATCAAGCTGGCAAGAGTACAAACAAAAAAGGGCGATTATAATCGCCCTTTTTTGTCCTAATTTTCACTAATATTGGCTTGCCATTGCTAATAAACGTCTGACGCGCTCTTCTGTTTGTGGATGTGTACTAAAAAGCCCTTTAAGATCTTTGCCTGACAGTGGATTAATTATCATCATCTGTCCCGTTTCTGGGTGCATTTCTGCCGTTTGATTAGGTATCTGATGCGCATAGTTATGAATTTTTTCCAGTGCAGACGCAAGTGCTTTAGGATCTTTACAAATTTCTGCTCCGCCGCGATCAGCTTCATATTCTCTAGCACGTGAAATAGCCATTTGAATCAACCCAGCTGCCAAAGGCGCCAAAAACAACATTAATAAACCGATGATTGGATTGGGTCTATTCTCACCCTGGCCACCGCCAAAAAACATACCAAACTGTGCAATTGCAGATATTGCACCAGCTACTGTAGCCGATATAGTGGAAATTAACGTGTCTCGATGTTTAACATGAGCAAGCTCATGCGCCATAACACCCCGTAATTCGCGCTCATTTAATATTTGCATAATGCCTGTAGTCGCCGCAACTGCAGCATGCTCAGGATTTCTACCAGTTGCAAATGCATTTGGCTGCGGCTCATTAATGACATATACCTTTGGCATCGGTAAATTTGCGTTTTCAGCTAGTGATTTTACCATCTGGTAATATCCTCTAAACTGTGCATTTTCCACTGTTACCTCTTGCGCACGATACATTTTTAGTACCGCCTTATCAGAGAACCAATAAGCATATACATTCATTGCCCCGGCAAATATTAGGGCTATTATCATGCCACTGTAGCCGCCAAATGCGGCGCCTACACTGCCAAATAAGGCAGTAATTGCAGCCATCAACACAAATGTTTTAATCCAGTTGCCTAGCATGATACATTCCTCCTAACCACAGATATATAAGTGCGACCCAACACATTATAATATGGTGATATCCACTTTATTATTCAAGTCATTAAGTGAAAAACTCACCCACTTTTACGTGTTGTCCTTGAATAAACTGTTGCGCAGATTGCTTTTTTGCGCCAGGTCTTTGTAATTCATGAATAACAAGTAGCCCTGATGTAGTACCCACATTTATTGTGTTATCTATACTGGCTATTTCACCTGGCTGGGCTTCGCCATCCAGAACAGTTGCAAACCATATTCGACATATCTCGCCTCTAAATATTGCGGTAGCAACAGGGAAAGGGTTGAAAGCCCGCACCTGTCTTGATATAGCAACAGCAGGTGAATTCCAATCTATTACGGATTCAGCTTTTTCCACTTTATGTGCATAAGTGACCAAACTTTCATCCTGCGGTTCTGATGATAGTCGCTGAGTCGACTGCAAAGTTTGCATCGCTTCTACCATCAAATTCGCACCTAACTGACTAATTGCATCATGTAAACTTTGCGTTGTATCTGTCTCTAATATAGGTACCGTCGCTTTAGAGACCATCGCCCCAGCGTCTAATTTCGGCACCACTTCCATTATGGTTACACCCGTTTCAGTATCTCCCGCCAAAATTGCTCTATGAATTGGTGCTGCGCCACGCCACCTAGGAAGTAACGAGCCATGGATGTTATAACAACCATACTTAGGCATATCTAACACACCTGTTGGAATAATCAGTCCATATGCAGCCACGATCATGACATCCGACTGAACACTGGCAATATTTGCTTGCACCTCGGTAGGCTTTAATGAATCTGGCTGATAAACAGTTAAACCATGTTTTAATGCAAGCTCTTTAATTGGACTAGCTCGCAGTTTCATGCCTCTGCCAGCTGGACGATCTGGTTGCGTTAACACCATGGCAATCTTATGGCCCGCTTCGATTAAAGCTTTCAGTGCAGGAACTGCAAACTCAGGTGTGCCAGCAAAAATAATTTTCATCTGCTCGCTACCTAGTATGTGTTTCTCGCTATTTCGCGTGCATGCTTAACTAATTTTGTTTTAATTCGATTGCGTTTCAGTGGAGACAAGTACTCAACAAAAACTTTACCTAATAAATGATCCATTTCGTGTTGTATGCAAACGGCAAGTAAACCATCAGCATCCATTTTGAATGGATTTCCATCACGATCAAGCGCCTCTACCGTAATTTTTTCAGCTCTTGTTACTATTTCATACACGCCCGGAACAGATAAACAGCCCTCTTCGTGGTCTTGCTGTCCGCTTTTTGCAACAATTTTAGGATTGATAAACACCTGCAGCTCATTTTGCTCTTTACTGGTGTCAATCACAATCAATTGAATATGACGATCTACTTGAGTCGCCGCCAATCCTATGCCTGGTGCGGCATACATAGTTTCTGCCATGTCTGCAATTAGTTGTCGTATTTCATCATTTACTTCTGAAACAGGTTTTGCCACCTTATGTAAACGTGGATCTGGATAATTCAATATTGTTAAGGTAGTCATAAAGTCGGTTAATTTGCCAAAAATACTTGATTTCTTAATAAATTACATGATAGATTTAATCTAATTTCGCGGATAATTTCCGCTTTTGACCGAGGTCATTCAATGAATAAAAATTATTTCTACCGCACCATTATAACGCTGCTTACGCTAACTTGCTTAAGCCAAAATGTATTTGCTGATGAAATCCAATTAAAAGAAGGTCACCCTTATCGTCATGTTGTCGTTAAAGGGGATACACTATGGGACATATCCGCCACCTTCCTTAAAGACCCTTGGCTATGGCCAAAAGTTTGGCGAATGAATCGCGCTCAAATCAAAAATCCACATTTAATCTACCCTGGAGACGTGGTGGTATTAGACACAAGCGGAAAAGATCCTCGCCTGAGTCTACTGAGTGAAACGGTCACATTAGAGCCGACAGTTCGCGTTGAAGAATTAGAAAAAGAAGCAATTAAAACAATTTCACCGAACGTCATTTTGCCTTTTCTGAATCAACCATTACTGGTTGAAAACGACGAATTAGAAAGCTCACCTCGCATTATCGCCGGGCCAGACAACCGCGTCATATTAAGCCCTGGCTCACGTGTATACGTTAATAGCATCAAAGAAGACCAAGGCCTGCACTGGAATATCTACCGTGCTGGGGACAAGTTTATTGACCCCGATACAAATGAGGTGTTGGGTACAGAAGCAATCTATTTAGGTGATTTGGATATCAAACGCTTTGGCGAGCCTGCATCTGCTGACATCGTTACGGCTAAAGAAGAAATTTTGGTTAAGGACCGCTTAGTAGCTGCACCTGACGAATTTCAAACTAGCTTCGTGCCCCATGCACCAGAAACTGATGTAAGAGGCCGTATTCTGCGTGTACATGGTGGCGTTGGCGGCGGCGTCGCAGAAGCAGGGTCTAACATGGTAGTATCAATTAACCTCGGTAAAAATGATGGTATGGAACCAGGTCACGTACTAGCCATTAGTCGCTATGGTCGTATCATCAAAGACCCTGAATACAAAAAAACTGATGGTAATAAAGAGAATTCTGAGAACGGGCTAGAACCAGGTCAAGTCAAGCTACCAGATGAAAGAGTTGGCTTGATGATGGTGTTTAGAACCTTTGACCGCGTTTCATACGGCCTCATTATGAATACAACAGGCTCTGTTTATACGTTGGACGCAGTGCATACACCATAAATGCAACCTCCAACGCAACTTGATCAAATCGATAATATTGCATTATGGGTTGCGCTTAATCAAATTAGTGGCCTAGGAAGTGCTGGACTGTATCAATTACTGGCTAAATTTGGCTCGCCAGAAGAAATTTTTGCTGCTAGCATTTCTGAACTCAAATCGGTTGTCAATGATGAGATCGCAACAACAATTCATCAAGGCATTCAGAGAGAGGCCATTCAAACCACACTCGATTGGCTGGATAAAGAGCATGCGCATATCATTACGCTGGGAGATGCGCACTATCCAGAGAAACTATTACAAATTAGTAGCCCACCGATCATTCTTTATGCTTTAGGCAATTTACAATTACTAAAGCAGCCTTCGATTGCTATCGTGGGTAGCCGTAATGCGACAGCACAAGGCGAAAAGAATGCGGAAAGCTTCTCTAAAGACTTATGCGACCAAGGATTATGCATCATCAGTGGCTTGGCATTGGGTATTGATGGCGCAGCACACCGCGGCGCTCTAAAAAGCAATGGTGCTACTATTGCCGTGGTAGGTACTGGCTTGGATATTGTATACCCTGCAAAACATCGTGAATTAGCACATCAGATTGCATCTAGCGGCCTAATCCTATCTGAGTTTCCACTGGGGACACCTTCAAAAGCACAAAACTTCCCACGTCGCAATCGTATCATCAGTGGTTTAAGCTTAGGTTGCTTAGTAGTAGAAGCAAATAAAGACAGTGGCTCAATGATTACAGCGCGACTGGCGGCAGAACAAGGAAGAGAAGTGTTTGCTGTACCTGGCTCTATCCACTCACCAGTTTCCAAAGGCTGCCATCAACTGATTAAGCAAGGTGCAAAATTAGTTGAAAGCTCTGCTGATATCATTGATGAACTTAAAAATATGATTCCAAAGTATAGCCCCATCGGGTCGATGACCCAAAAGGGCCAAAATCCCTCAGAAAGCAACTCCATCCTTGCGTTGATGGGATTTGACCCTATTAGTTTCGAAGCATTGCTGGATACCTCAGGATTGACGACAGAAACACTTTCATCCATGCTTATGATGCTGGAGCTAGAAGGTAAAGTGACAGCGCTAGCGGGTGGAAAATACCAACGCTTAATACAATAAATGTGACAAGAGGGAAGCTATGTTTGAGGTTTTAGTATTCATGTTCGAAAATTATTTTGCAAACCAATCGATGCCGGATGATGCGACGATGGAACAAGAGCTGTCTGCAGCTGGGTTTGAGCAAGATGATATTTTAGGTGCTTTTGATTGGTTTCAAGAAATGAAATCCATGCTCAATGCGCCAGAATTTGATTACGCACATAGTGATACTGCAATACGCCTCTTCACGGGCAGCGAATCAAAAAGAATTAATACGGAAAGTTTAGGTTTCTTGATTTTCTTGCAACAAGCAAAAGTGATTAATGATGTTGAGCGGGATTTAATTATTGACCGTGCGATGGCACTCAACAAAATTAAACTGGGTATAGAAGAAATCCGCTGGATTACAATGATGGTTTTATGGAACCAAGGCCGTGTGAAAGATTATTCTTTTGTAGAAGATGCGTTATTTAACCCACGCGGGCTAACTGTTCAATAGCTTTTGACCAGCAGATTTACTGGCTGGCCAAATTAGCATTTTCAATAATGGTAGAAATTACACCCGCTTGATTAAGTGTATAAAAATGGAAGCTAGGCACCCCCGCTTTTACCAACTTATCGCATAAATCACTGATGACATCTGTCCCAAAAGCTCTTAGCGAAGATAAATCATCTCCATAGGCTTCTAACCTTAACCTTAGCCATCGTGGAATTTCAGCACCACACACTCCTGAAAAGCGTGCGAGCTGAGTGTAATTGTAAATAGGCATGATACCAGGCACAATTGGTACTGTAATACCTGCTTTCTCACAACTGTCTAGAAATCTAAAATAAGCATCTGCATTGTAAAAATATTGTGTAATAGCAGAGTTTGCACCAGCCTCTACTTTACGCTTGAAATGCTCAATATCCTTAGCAGCAGAAGTTGATTCAGGATGAAACTCAGGATATGCTGCCACTTCAATATGGAACCAATCACCTGTTTCTTGTCGAATAAAGGTGACTAAATCTACCGCATACTTAAAGTCTCCTGCGCTAACCTCACCCGATGGTATATCGCCGCGTAAGACTACCAGACGTTTTATCCCTTTATTTTTATATGCATCCAGTAGCTCTCTTATTTCAGCTTTACTGGAAGATATACACGATATATGTGGTGCTGCTGGATAGCCTTCATCCTGTATTTCAAATACCGTGTCCATTGTGCGATCACGGGTAGACCCCCCTGCACCAAATGTAACTGAGAAAAACTCTGGTTTATAACTTGCGAGCTTGCGACGTGTAGCACGCAAATTCTCAATACCTTCTGGTGTCTTTGGTGGAAAAAACTCAAAACTTAATGTTGTATTTTTTATCATGATATGGTGCCTGTCTGTAATCAAGCCGTTTTTCTGCCGATAAGCAAGCTGGCAAGAACCCACGATATAAGACTATAAGCTAATGCCCCTAGAATGCCAGCCATGATAGTACTTACCTCAAACCCTTGTAGATAGCGCCCCACAAGCCAAAACAAAAAACCATTTATCACTAGGATAAATAAGCCCAGTGTTAATAGCGTGATGGGGAGAGTCAATACAACCAAAATTGGCCTAATCAGCATATTAACAAGACCAATCAACACCGCAGCAATAAGCGCTACGTCAAGCCCTGTCATGTAGATTCCAGGAATAAAATAAGCAACGACCAATAATGCAAAGGCATTCAATATCCAGCTCAATATAAACTTCATTCCTGGCTCCTAATAATCACTAATAGCGATAATGCTCTGGTTTGTAAGGCCCTTGAACACTTACGCCAATATAATCAGCTTGCTCTTGGGTTAACTCAGTTAACTCTGCGTTTAGTTTTTTCAATTGCAGTCTTGCCACTTTTTCATCCAAGTGTTTAGGTAGCACGTATACTCCTACTGGATAATCAGCTGTCTTTGTATATAGCTCAATCTGTGCAATAGTTTGGTTTGCAAAGCTTGAACTCATCACATAACTTGGATGACCAGTACCACAGCCCAAATTCACCAAACGACCTTTGGCTAATAAAATGATGCGTTTGCCATCTGGGAAAATCACATGGTCTACCTGTGGTTTGATTTCTTCCCACTCGTATTTCTCTAATGATGCCACATCAATCTCATTATCAAAGTGACCAATGTTAGAAACAATAGCCTGATCTTTCATGCGTACCATGTGCTCATGCGTAATCACATGGTAATTACCAGTAGTTGTGACGAATATATCTCCATGCTCACAGGCATAGTCCATTGTCACAACGCGATAGCCTTCCATCGCGGCTTGCAGCGCACAAATTGGGTCAATTTCAGTAACCCATACTTGTGCTGATAATGCACGTAATGCTTGGGCAGAGCCCTTACCCACATCACCATAGCCAATCACTACAGCTATCTTACCAGCAATCATTACATCAGTTGCACGTTTAATAGCATCGACCAATGACTCACGACAACCATATAAATTATCGAATTTTGATTTTGTCACCGAGTCGTTCACATTAATCGCTGGGAAAGCCAATTTGCCTTCTTTATGCATTTGGTATAAGCGATGGACACCAGTTGTTGTTTCTTCCGTTACACCTTTGATTTGTGCTAAGCGAGTTGAATACCAATTTGGATCTGTTTTGAGTTTTTCCTTGATTGCATTAAATAGACATGTCTCTTCTTCAGACCCTGGGTTATCTAAGACAGATAAATCTTTTTCGGCACGTGTGCCCAAGTGTAATAACAGTGTCGCATCACCACCATCATCTAAAATCATGTTGGAATAACCACCATCAGTCCATTCAAAGATGCGATGCGTGTAGTCCCAGTACTCAGCTAGTGTTTCACCTTTAACCGCAAATACTGGCGTACCACCTGCAGCAATCGCTGCAGCAGCATGATCTTGTGTAGAGTAAATATTGCAAGAAGCCCAACGTACTTCAGCTCCTAAGTCTTTTAAAGTTTCAATCAACACGGCTGTTTGGATGGTCATGTGTAATGACCCGGTAATACGCGCACCTTTCAGTGGCTGCTCTTTTGCATATTCATCACGAATTGCCATTAAACCGGGCATTTCAGTTTCGGCAATAGCAATCTCTTTTCTACCAAAATCAGCTAGATTAATATCTGCAATTACATAGTCTTTAATATCAGCTACAGTATTCATATTCTTCCTTTAATAAATGAAAACTGAGCAAGAAATACAACATTGGTAGCAGTAGTCGCTCACCTTTTATATTCCGTGCTCGCACAGTAAAAAGTGAACGCAGTTAGAACATCTCTGAGCCTGGGAGCATGGGAATACTCTCGCAGCGTTCCTCAGAAGTTATTATTATAGCTTTAAAACACAATTATTCAACTATCAGACTGCTGGCTTAGCCCACAGTTCATCAACGTCATTAATACCCCAGTTCTCCGCTTTATCCAAAGCGACGACTTCATCATTACTTGCTGGTTTAGACAAGTCCACAATTTTGATTGGGATTCTGGATGCTGACTTTGTGGAGAAAAACACTTTCACTATAGGCGTGAGCAAAGACTTTGCTGACTGATCTACTACCACGCCTAAGCGATTTGACTTGAGTAATACAACCGAACCAATTGGGTAGATACCCACACTCTTAACAAAAGCCTTCAGTATTTCTAGGTCAAAATGACCTTTCCAACTAGCCATCTTCTTCAATGATTCCCCAGGCTCCCAACCTGACTTATATGGCCGATTAGAGGTAACCGCATCATACACATCGCAAATAGCGCCCATTTTTGCAAAAAGACTGATTTTGTCTCCTATGAGTCTGTGCGGATAACCAGATCCATCCATCTTTTCATGATGGTGTAAACAAACATCAAGTGTCACTTCATCCGTGATTCCTGCCTCTAACAATAATGCATGGCCTTTTTCTGGGTGAAGCTTAACCAATTTAAACTCTTCATCTGTTAATGCTCCAGGCTTGTTTAATATTTCCAACGGAATGGCAGCTTTACCTAAGTCGTGTAACAAGCCTGCTAATCCAGCTTGCTTTACTGATGTATCATCTAACCCCAGTTGTTTTGCTAAAGCTGTCATTAAGGCACATACTGCGACACTATGCATGTAAGTATAGTCATCTTGCGTTTTTAAGCGTGCCAAACTGATTAAAGCACTTTGATTACGTTCAATGGAAGCCGCAATATCGTCAACAAGTGGCATCACGGCCTCTGCAGAAACTGCTTTACCCATTCTCACATCACTAAACATGCCTTCAACTGCTTTTCTGGAAGCATTGATCAGACGCCTTGCAGCTTGCGTTTCTTCTGCTGCACTTATTTTTTTTACTACTGGTAGCTCTTCTGGCTTTACTATTAAGTTTTCCGCAGCGGGTTCCGCCTGTTGTGGTTGGCTTACTTCAACATCTAAGCCTTTACTGATGTCAATAACAACTTGCTTGATTACGCTGGTTTGAAGCTTAGCTAAATCTTTGGGGTTATCAATGATAAATTTTGACTTCCAAAATGGATGATCTACCCATGCACCTTTCAGTTCATGGATATGCATCCCAAGTCTTACTTGTTTAGTAGAAATCGTTTTAAGCATTGCTATATTCTGCCAAAAAATAAACTATTTATATTTAAAAAAAGAGGGCTAATTAGCCCTCTTTTTGTTATGCTGAATTACGCTATAAGCCTGCTGCTGCCTTTAACGCATTTGCTTTATCTGTTGCCTCCCAGGTAAATTCTGGCTCATCACGCCCAAAGTGACCGTAAGCGGCTGTTTTGGTATAAATTGGTCGAAGCAAATCAAGCATTTGAACTATGCCTTTTGGACGCAAGTCGAAGTGCTCTCGCACTAGTTCCGTCAGTTTGGCATCAGGCACCTTTCCTGATCCATAGGTCTCTATCATAATGGATGTCGGTTGCGCAACACCAATGGCATAACTCATTTGTACCATACATTTATCAGCCAAACCTGCTGCTACAATGTTTTTTGCAACATATCGACCAGCATAGGCGGCTGATCTATCTACTTTTGAAGGGTCTTTTCCTGAGAAAGCGCCGCCACCATGCGGTGCAGCACCTCCATAGGTATCGACAATGATTTTGCGGCCGGTCAAGCCACAATCACCTTGTGGCCCACCAATTACAAAGCGCCCCGTAGGATTGACTAAAAATTTAACATCACCCTTGATTAATTCTTGTGGCAATAGGGGTTTAATGATTTCTTCAATCGTCGCTTCTCGCACTTGAGCTAATGAAACTTCTGGTGCATGCTGGGTGGAAACCAACACGGTATCAATTTTATGTGGCTTGCCGTCGACGTATTGCAGTGTGACTTGTGCTTTGGCATCTGGTCGCAACCAAGGTAAACGACCGTCTTTACGCAATTGCGCCTGCCTTTCCATGATGCGATGGCTTAACCAAATCGGCAATGGCATTAGCTGTGGTGTTTCATTAACAGCATAGCCAAACATCAACCCTTGATCGCCCGCACCTTGATCCAGAGGATCATCGTTTGCATTATCAACACCCTGTGCAATGTCTGGTGATTGCTTATCGTAAGCCACCAATACAGCACAGCCTCTGTAGTCAATACCAAAGTCTGTATTGTCATAGCCAATGCGCTTGATAGCATCACGAGCCACTTTGATATAATCAACGTTTGCTGTCGTAGTAATTTCGCCCGCCAACACAATCAAACCCGTATTCGCTAACGTTTCAGCTGCAACACGTGCTGTTGGATCTTGGGTTAAAATAGCGTCTAAAATACTGTCTGAAACCTGATCTGCTAACTTGTCAGGATGACCTTCAGAAACGGATTCTGAAGTAAAAAGAAATTCACTCATTGTATGCCTTGAAAGTATAAAAGTTGTAGTAAATGACACACCGACTAAAGGCTAAAGCAAGTGTATCGAGTAAAAGAATTGGCTATTGTAGCGCATAATAAGTTCAAACTATACAAAAATTTAATGCTGTTACATACTCAAAATCATCACAATAAAGTATTATCGACTGCATGAAACTAAACTTTACAAAAATGCAAGGTGCAGGTAATGACTTTGTGGTGATAGACAGTTACACATCTGTGGTCAAGCTGACAAAAACACAAATACAGCATATCGCTAACCGATATTTTGGTGTAGGCTGTGATCAACTATTGATGGTAGAGAAAACGCACCTCCCCAACGTGGATTTTCGCTATCGTATCTTCAACGCTGATGGTGGTGAAGTAGAACAATGTGGTAATGGTGCAAGGTGTTTTGTACGCTATGTGGTCGACAAAGGACTCACCAATAAACACGAAATCAAAGTAGAAACAGCGGGCGGCATCATTACGTTAACCTTAGCTGAAAATGGACAAGTAACTGTTAACATGGGAAAACCTAACTTCAGTCCAAGCGCCTTACCTTATGATGTGACCAAACAGCAACTACTCTATGATTTAGCACTCAAGGACTCACTCGTGCAAATAGCAGCTGTTTCCATGGGCAATCCGCATGCAGTGGTCACTGTCGATAATGTTGAAACAGCCAATATTGCAGAAATAGGACCACAAATTGAGTCGCACCCACTTTTCCCAAATCATGTGAATGCAGGCTTTATGCAAATTATCAGTCCACATGAAATCCAGTTGCGCGTCTATGAACGAGGTAGCGGTGAGACGTTAGCCTGTGGCACTGGCGCTTGCGCTGCGGTGGTCAGTGGTATTCGCTTGAATTTGCTACAATCGCCTGTATTAGTTAATACTCGTGGCGGTCAGCTTAAAATTGAGTGGCCTGATGCTACAGCTCCTGTCATGATGACAGGACCTGCAGAAATAGTATTTGAAGGTACCATTAACATTGAATAAATTAGACTATTAGGATTAATGATGCAAGAAGACCAAATTGGTGCGTATTTAAAAGAACATCCAGAGTTTTTCGAAAAAAATGCGAGCCTACTCGCCGATATACACCTGCCCAGCCCACATGGTAATGGTACGATTTCTCTCTCTGAGCGGCAGCAGCTTGCCCAACGTGACAAAATTACTGCTCTGGAAGAACGTTATGCAGAACTTGTCCGCAATGCTCAAGAAAATGATGCCATTGCAAACAAAATGCACCATTTTTTCGTAATGCTACAACAAGCAAATAGTTTTGATGCAGTTGAACAGCTAGTGACTAAAGAATTACCTAATGCTTTCAATATTACGGACACCTGTTTAAGGGTTTGGGCCAAACCAGATCATACTAATGATCCAGAAAATTTTATTTTTGATACCGTACCAGAAGCCATTCAAAAATGGGTTAACACGATTCACAATGTCTATTGCGGAGAGACACCAACCAGCATTGATATAGATGATTGGTTCATGCAACCTGTAGAATCGGTAGCAGTTTTGCCGCTGAGAAAAGACAATGTTTATGGTTATTTAGCGCTTGGCAGTCATGAAGAAAAACGCTTTTATGTTGGCATGGGTACAGACTTTTTACAAAAGCTAGATGACCACGTGAGCGCTGCTTTTTCAAGGTATATTATTACTTAAACCGTGGATTTATTATCTGAATATCTGAATTATCTAAACGTTGAACGTGGTTTAAGTAAGCTCACGAGAGAGAATTACACGCGTGACATTAAGCAGTTACTCGAGCAAAGCAAGGACAGGCCGCTAGAAGAAATTAGCATCACAGACATACGCAAAATAGTGGGAAAACTACACAGTAAAGGCCTTGGTGGTAAAAGCATCGCAAGAATGCTTTCTAGCTGGCGCGGGTTTTTTGACTTTCTCATTCAACGAAAAGGTTTTAGTCAAAATCCTGCACTAGGTATTCGTGCACCTAAATCAGTAAAATCATTGCCGCAAGCACTATCCATAGAGCAAGCAATCAAGCTAGTGGATATCAAAGATGATGATATATTAAGCATTCGAGATCATGCGGCACTAGAGTTGTTTTATTCATCTGGCCTACGCTTAAGTGAGCTGGTAAATCTCAATACTGACCAAATTGACTTTTCTGAAGGAACCGTAATGGTTCATGGCAAGGGAAACAAAACGCGCATCGTCCCTATTGGAAGTCATGCTATTGATGCTCTAAAAAAATGGCTAGCATTACGTGCCACAATATTAAAAAACAATCTGGAGGAAGTCGCTGTCTTTATTGGGAAACAAGGTAAGCGTATTTCTGCACGTAATATTCAATATCGTTTAAAAGATTGGTCAATCAAGCAGGGAGTGAATACTGCTGTGCATCCTCACATGTTACGTCATAGTTTTGCTTCCCATGTTTTACAATCGAGTGGTGATTTAAGGGCTGTTCAAGAAATGCTGGGTCACGCAAACATTAGTACTACACAAGTCTATACGCATTTAGATTACCAGCATTTGACGAAAATTTATGATGCTGCACATCCGAGAGCTAAAAAGGGGCGAAACAAATAACAGACAGTATTGATGATCAATTCCTCATAAGATGCTAAAAGCCTATTAAAACAATTTAACCGCAACTTTATAATGGTTTTTATGTCTGACTAAATATGTCAAAATAAAGCTTAAAATTAAATTAATCATAATTAATAATTCAAAAATTACAGTTCACGAAAAGGATAATCATGGAACATATACTACCAGCACTGCCTTATGCAAAAGATGCACTTGCACCGCATGTATCAGAGGAAACACTCGAGTACCATTATGGTAAACATCATAACGCGTACGTTACTAACCTAAACAAGCTGATTCCTGGTACAGAATTCGAGAATGCAAGCTTGGAAGAAATCATTAAAAAATCATCAGGTGGTGTTTACAATAATGCTGCCCAAATCTGGAACCATACTTTTTTCTGGAATTGCATGAAACCGAATGGTGGAGCAGCACCTAGCGGTGCATTGGCTGATGCAATTAATGCAAAATGGGGTTCTTATGACGATTTCAAAGCGGCATTCCAAGCTTCTGCGGTTGGCAACTTTGGATCAGGTTGGACTTGGTTAGTCAAAAAAGCTGATGGCTCTGTAGACATTGTTAATATGGGTGCAGCAGGTACACCCTTAACAACAGGTGATACACCATTACTTTGCATTGATGTATGGGAACACGCTTATTACATTGACTACCGCAACGCACGCCCAAAATTTGTTGAAACGTTTTTAAACAGCTTAGTTAACTGGGACTTTGCAAGCGAAAATTTCTCAGCTTAATCATTTTTAGCTCTATCTGAATATAGCCAAGTGTAAACACTTGGCTATTTCATTTATATCCCACATATAAAACCTAAACTATTTTTCTAATAATTAGTCTTTCACTTTAGAGAAATTGTTTTTCACAACATAATCATTCACTTAATAGTGCATTATGCTTTCAACTATCCAGTATTAGAGTATTCAAAATTACAGCGTTTAAAGTTGCAATGTTATATGTGACGTTTAGATATATCTTTTTGATATCTATTAATTATAGGAGCAATACATGCAGGATTTTCTGGTTTCTATTGGTCTAACTGACAATAATGAAATTTTAACGCTTACCAAAACAGGTATGCGGATAATCATCATTATTGCCGTTGCATTAATAGTCAAATTTTTTTCTGGTCGCTTAATCATCAGCCTGAAAAACTACTTAAAAAACCGATCGATTGATGACCTCGAAGAATATAAACGCGTAGATACCATTGGTAGAGTATTTCGATATATCGTCACAATAGCGATTCTAGTCATTGCTGGCATCCAAATTCTTAACGAAATTGGCATCTCAATAGCACCTGTATTAGCTGCAGCTGGCGTAGCTGGTGTAGCAATAGGCTTTGGTGCGCAAAGTCTGGTAAAAGACTACTTTACAGGCTTCTTCCTTTTGCTTGAGAACCAAGTTCGCCAAGGTGATGTGGCAGAGGTTGGAGGGAAAAGCGGCTTAGTAGAAGAGGTTACCTTACGCTACATCAAAATGCGCGATTACGATGGCAACGTGCACTATGTCCCAAATGGCACGATCTCTACAGTAACGAACATGAGCCGTGAATTCGCACAGTCAGTTATCGATATTGGTGTTGCCTATCGTGAAAATGTCGATGAGGTAATGCAGGTAATGACAAAGGTTGGTCAAGAATTAAGAGCAGATAACGACTTCAAACATAAAATACTTGATGATATGGAAATGGCTGGCGTTGATCAATTGGCTGACTCATCTGTTGTGATTCGTTGCCGATTTAAAGTGTTACCGCTTGAACAATGGGGAGTCAGACGTGAGTACTTTAAACGAGTGAAAGCAGCATTTGATGAAAGAGGAATAGAAATTCCATTCCCGCATCTAACCGTGTATCCAGGTGTCGGTCTTGATGGCAAAGCGCCTGCTCTGCATATTAAAAATCTAAACAGTACAGAAAACTAAAACTATATATTACACTGCAAGCATCATGGTAGTATTGCTTCAGTGATGTACTTTACTACAACATAATGGTTGATCTGTTAACGCCAACAGCAATCTGGAAATTGATTAAGCATGCTAGCCAGTGGTTAGTTAATTTACGTCGCGCAAGCAAAAAACGTCAGCTTGAATCCATTTCCGCATTACGGAAAGTGATTTTGGCTGCACGAAAAACCACTGTTTATGTTCGTCAACTGGATGATACGAAGCAGCGTCATTATCCAACTGAAGATGAATTAGCGAGATTATGGACGGCATTAAGTTTTGAGCTTGAGGATATTAATGTGCCAAAACTTGCAAAGCGTTGTTCTATTAATGGTAAACAATGGGCTGACCCCAAAAGGATGGATAAAGAATTTTTAGACAAAGCAGATGCAGGATTGGATCGCATTGAACAGCTTGCTAGCTATCTTCTAGCTGAATTACAAGTATAAAATCATGTTAATATAGTACCTATGTTACAACGCGCATTTATTCATATTAGCCTTGTTTTACTATTTGCTCTTACGCAAATGGGCGTTGCTACGCATGAAATTAGTCACTACACAGACAGCCAAAAACAACATCAACAAGACAAGAAGCATCAAAATAGTCAGTGTGAACAATGTCTAGTATTAAGTCACGCAGCGAATGCACCACTGGCATATAGCTTTAATTTTGTCAGTTCATCTACTTCACAAAACTTCTTCGACGACCTTATAGTTAACACTAGGTCACGCACAACTACATCTTACAGCGCTCGTGCGCCACCATCTCACTCACAAACCTAATTGCATAGCGCCTATCTAGCATATGGCTAGTAAGGCTAAATTTTGATTATATTGTGAGGATTTTAAAATGCTGTCTCAAAGACAACTAATGCCCGCTATCAATGCGGCGCCAAACTTAACGCGTAAAAAAATACTATTAGCTATCTCTGCTATTTTTACAAACTGCATCACCTTTAATGCAACTAGCACTTATGCTGAAGAAGCTAATATTGATTTAAATCCTGTTGCTGTCACGGGCAACCCACTTGGAGTAGGTTCTGATGAACTGGTTGTACCTGTTTCAGTGCTTAATGGTCGTGAATTAAGCCTACGCCGCGAAAGCACCCTAGGCGAAACCCTCAATGGCATTCCAGGTGTCACAGCCACACAATTCGGTCCTAATGCATCACGGCCTGTCATACGTGGCCTGGATGCTGAACGCGTGCGCATCATGCAAAATGGTGTTGGCATTTTAGATGCGTCTAGCCTAAGTTTCGATCATGCCGTTGGCGTAGACCCGCTCATTATTGAACAAATTGATGTAGTCCGTGGGCCAGCTGCATTATTGTATGGTGGTAGCGCTATGGGTGGCGTTGTAAACGCAATTGATCACCGCATTCCTACAGAATCACTTGAAGGCATCATTGGTCGTGCCGAAGCACGCTTTGGTGGTGCTAACGATCAGCGTAATGGTGCGGCTGTCATCGATATCGGCAATGGTCAATTTGCTATGCATATTGACGCTTTCAAACGCAAAACTAATGATTTAAACATCCCGGGATATGCTGTTTCACGCCGTAAAAGTGAAACAGATGGCACACCAAGAGAAAACAATGGGCGACTAGTGAATAGTGATGCTGAAAGTGATGGTGGTGCATTAGGCGCATCATTAACATTTGATAATGGCTACATTGGCGCATCTTTCTCAACCTTAGATAATAATTATGGTGTTGTTGCAGAAGAGGATGTCCGCATTGATATGAAAAGCGATCGTTGGGATTTAGCGTCTGAATTTACAGATTTAGGCACCATGATTCATCGTGTGAAATTTCGTGTAGCACATACTGATTACGAACACAGTGAACTTGAAGGCAGTGAAGTAGGCACCACTTTTAAGAATAGAGGCCTAGAAGGCACCTTTGAAGCTGGTCATGCACCGATTGCCGGGCTAAATGGTGTTATTGGTTATCAATTTAGCAACACTAATTTTGAAGCATTAGGTGAAGAAGCTTTTGTGCCGAATGTGAATACGCAAAATAAAGCGATTTATTTATACGAAGAGCTTCCTTTGGGAGGCAATGAAAAGGCGCCACATAAGATTACTTTTGGAGGTCGTTTAGGTCATACACAAGTTGACTCAAAAGATAGTGCTAATTTTGGCCCAGGCCAAAACAATAGCTTTAATCCAAACAGCTTTGCGCTAGGTGGTTTGTATAGCATTAATAATAATTGGTCGCTTACTGGTAATTTATCCCATAATGAACGCGCACCTGCATATTTCGAGCTTTATGCCAATGGCGCGCACGTGGCGACTGGTCAGTTCGAAGTGGGTGACAGCAACTTGAGCAAAGAGCGTTCTAACGGTATTGATGCGCAAATACGCTGGAAAGATGCAAAAAATAGCTTTAGTTTAGGTGCTTACTACACACGCTTTAGCAACTTTATTGGGTTGTTCAACTCAGGAATAGATATTGAAGTAGAACCTGGCGAGTTTTTACCAGAAGCAAAATTTATTGCAGTACCAGCTACATTTAAAGGGATTGAAGCTGAAGGAAAATTCAGTCTGACTTCAAACTTAGATTGGACTGTACGCGGTGATTATGTACATGCCAAAGACAGACGCAATAACGACTATCTCCCCAGAATCTCGCCACTAAGGCTGGGGACTGGACTCCAGTATCAACAAAATGGTTTTAGTGCGCGTTTTGATGTTTTGCATGCATTTGCACAGAACAACACCGCAGACAATGAGTTAAAAACGGATAGTTATACCAATTTGTCTGCGATCGTTGCCTATAAATTACCAATTAAATTCAATATGGAGCTATTTGCAAAAGCGAACAATTTATTGAATGATGAGATCAGGGAGCACGCCTCTTTCTTAAAAGACATTTCACCTGCAGGTGAGCGCTCACTTGTGGTAGGCGCTAGAGCGGACTTTTAGGTTTTAATATTTCAAATAGAATAGGGTTGGTGCTAATCAACCCTATTTTCAACCAAACAAAACCAAACCCCAAGTGACCACAACATTTGTGAGCGCAACAAACACAGCCGCACTACCAATATCTTTAGCACGTTTAGCTAGCGCATGTCGTTCAATAGAAACACGATCCACCACTGCTTCTACAGCAGAATTCAGCAACTCGACAATTAATACTAGGAATATACTGCCTATCATCAAAATGCGACGCAATGCTTCGCTCTCTAAGTAAAGCGCAAGCGGTATTAATATAACAGCTAAGAAAACTTCTTGTCGGAAAGCATCTTCATGTTTGAATGCCGCTCTAAACCCTTCTAGGGAGTAGCCAAAAGCATTCATCAAACGCCGAATGCCAGTTTTTCCTTTAAATGGACTTTCTTCATGGGCTTGCGATTTCGAATCTAGATTGTTCATGATTAATTACCAAAAAATGTTGGCAGCATTTTAACATGCGTTATCATGTTGTTTTACGGATTTAACAAACAGTAAAGGTTTTGTCATATGGCACGAATGGTAAATTGTATAAAACTAGGTAAAGAAGCTGAAGGTATGGATTTTCCACCTTATCCTGGCGAGTTAGGTAAACGAATTTATTTACAAGTTTCAAAGGAAGCTTGGGCAACTTGGTTAAAGCAACAAACGATGTTAGTGAACGAAAATCGTCTTAGCCTAGCTGACCCAGCCGCACGTAAATATTTGCAAGAACAAACAGAAAAATATTTTTTTGGTGAAGGCGCTGATGTAGCCGAAGGTTATGTCCCAGAAAACAAATAACTCATTATTACAAGATGAAAAAGTTCATTTTAATATTTGCTGCCTTCTTTCTGTTTCAGCTGTTTTATCCAACAAAAACAATAGAAGTGAGTCCAATCAAACATGAGAATGTCATCCTCTATGCAACCGATTGGTGTGGCTATTGTAAAAAAGTGCGGACGTTCCTAGCCGATAACAACGTCAGCTATATTGAGTATGATGTTGAAAAGTCAGAAGAAGGCAGAAAACAACATGGAGCACTTAATGCAAGAGGTGTTCCCGTTTTAGATATCAAGGGTACCATTATTTATGGTTATGATATTAAAAATACCAAACATGTCCTGAAAGCGCATCAGCTTATCTAGGCATTCAATCAAGGCAAATAAAAACCCGCTTATAGCGGGTTTTTATTTGATATTGATCTTATTTTTTGTAAGTCTTCACACCATCGGCTGTCGCCAACAATAGTACATTCGCAGGTCTTGCCGCAAATAATCCATTTGTCACAACGCCAACTATTTGATTAATTTTTGCTTCCATTTCTACTGGATCATTAATCGTTAAATTATGTACATCAAGAATAATGTTGCCATTATCAGTAGTAAAGTCACGCAGTTTTGGTTGGCCGCCTAATTTCACCAATTCGCGTGCAACTTGTGATCGCGCCATGGGCAATACTTCTACTGGCAATGGAAATTTTCCTAGTACAGGAACATATTTGCTTTCGTCACAGATACAGATAAACTGCTTGGCTACCGCAGCGACAATTTTTTCACGTGTCAGTGCGCCGCCCCCACCTTTAAGCATATGCATATGTTCTGTGATTTCATCTGCACCATCAACATAGATATCGAGGTTATCAACTGTGTTTAAGTCAAACACCTCAATACCATGACTACGCAAACGCTCAGCTGTTGCTTCAGAACTGGCTACTGCGCCATCAATTTTGTGCTTTACCTTTGCTAACTCTTCAATAAAATAGTTAGCAGTAGAGCCTGTACCCACACCAATAATGCCCTCTTTCACATATTCAACCGCCGCTTTAGCCACTTGTTGTTTTAATTCATCTTGCGTATATGCCATTTTAAGTAAATCCTTAACAAAGTCTTTATAATGTAAACAAAGCATAACTATACACTGCTCCGCACAATTTAAACATGACCAACACTTGAATTAAGTATGTCAAAACCGACTATCAAAGAATATATTAGCAACATTGAAAACTCACATGTTTACGATGTCGCAGTGAACACACCACTGGACTTTCAACCTATTCTTTCAAAAAGAATCCAGAACCGTGTGCTGCTCAAACGAGAAGATATGCAACCAGTGTTCTCTTTTAAGCTAAGAGGCGCATACAACAAAATGGCAAAACTTTCTGCAAAGCAGCTCGAATATGGTGTTATTGCGGCGAGTGCAGGAAATCATGCGCAAGGTGTTGCTTTAGCAGCGCAAAAACTCAGCTGTCGCGCTGTGATCGTGATGCCTACCACCACACCACAGATTAAAGTGAATGCAGTCAAAAATCTTGGTGCTGAAGTTGTATTAGCAGGAGATAGCTATTCAGATGCTTACCAGCATGCAGTAGCATTAGAAACGTCTGAAAACCTTACGTTTGTACATCCATATGACGATCCTGACGTCATCGCTGGCCAAGGCACAATTGCCTTGGAAATACTAAATGCACATCCAGAACCGATTGATGCTATTTTTTGCTGCGTTGGTGGCGGTGGATTAATCTCTGGCATTGCCACTTACATCAAAGCTAAGCGTCCCGAAATTAAAATCATTGGCGTTGAAGCCAAAGATGCCGAGGCGATGACAGAGTCATTGAAAGTGGGTGAAAGAATAGTCTTAGAGCATGTGGGACTTTTTGCGGATGGCGCTGCAGTCAAGCAAGTCGGCATGCATACGTTCGAGTTGTGTCAACAATACGTCGATGAAATGATCGTAGTGAGTAATGATGAAATTTGCGCTGCTATAAAAGACGTATTTGAAGATACACGAAGTATTTTAGAGCCTGCCGGTGCATTAGCAACCGCTGGCATTAAAGCTTACGTCGAGCGTGAAGGTATCCAGAATAAAACACTGCTTGGAATTGCCTCAGGTGCGAATATGAACTTTGATCGCTTACGTTTTGTTGCTGAACGTGCAGAGGTTGGGGAAAAACGAGAGGCTATTTTAGCCGTGACGATTCCTGAGAAGCCAGGTGCTTTTAAGTCATTTTGTCGTCTACTTGGCTCACACAATATTACCGAGTTTAACTACCGTTACTCTGACCAAACTGAAGCACACATCTATGTAGGTATTGCTGTACATGACCAATCAGAAGTAAAAAAATTAATACGACATTTACAAGCGGAACTTTTACCCGCCATAGACCTCACAGATAATGAAGTAGCAAAATTACATCTTCGCCATTTAGTTGGCGGGCATGCGCCATTAGCTGTAAATGAAGTCGTATACCGATTCGAATTTCCAGAAAGACCGCATGCACTCATGAATTTTTTAGACAAAATGGGACATGATTGGAATATCAGCTTATTCCATTATCGAAATCACGGGGCTGATTTTGGTCGCGTGTTAGTTGGAATGCAAGTACCACCTGATGAATTTAATGATTTTACGGATTTTCTTAATCGGCTCGATTACCCATACTGGGACGAAACGGAAAATCCTGCTTACAAATTATTCTTAGGCTAGCTGCATTATGTTTACAGCACAACCAATGTGGTGGTTGTAATTAACCACCTCCTGAAACGGCAATTGCTAACCAACTGTTTTGGTTAGTTAAATTATCTATCAAAATTAAGCATGATTTTTGCGTAAAAACATAGTTATTGATTAACCATAATAATCCTTTGGAGGATCTGAATGAAAGTTAACCCGATTTTGAATCAAGCTCGCGTCAGCTTACTTATGCTGGCATTTCTAGTAGGCATTTCTGCATGCGGTAAAGAAGAAGCAACAGAAGATGTAACAACATCGGTGACGGAAGAGGCTCCTGCAACAGAAGCATCCAGTGGATTTGCCTATGTGACCAGCCAAGACTCTATGTCTGCTGGTGTAAGTGTGATAGACCTTGCAACAATGGAAGTAGTTAAAACTATCGACTTAAAAGCAGAAGCTCCTCGTGGTTTAGGTATCACAGATGATGGTAAGAAGCTCATCGTTGCAACACGTGAAAATGAAAGCATTGCTGTGGTTGATACCGCTACAGGAGAAGTTATTCAAACCATTAAAGTAGGTAAAAATCCTGAATTTGTTCGTGTTAAAGGAAATTTTGTCTTTATCTCATCTGAACCAAGCGCTGTAGGTGGGCCTCCTCCAAAACCAGGTTCTAAAGAAGCTGAAGAAGACGATGATGATGATGATAAAACACCAGCACGTATCGCCATTGTTGATTTGAGCAAAGGCGAAAAAATCAAGGAAATCATTGGCGGACCAGAGACCGAAGGGATTGAATTCTCTGCGGACGGTAACGAAATTGTGATTACTAATGAAGCAGACAATACTATTACTGTGCACAACATTGAAACAGGTGAACTAGTGAAGACGATTCAAACGCATGAATACGGTGATCGTCCTCGCGGGATTAAGGTATCACCAGACGGTCAAACATACATCGCAACGCTGGAATATGGCAATAAGTTTATGGTGCTTGATAAAGACTATAATGTTGTGCGTACTGTTGACACAGGTAAAGTACCTTATGGTGTTTCTTTTGATGCTACTGGCGACCATATATATGTTGCCGCAAACAGAGAAGAAGCACTTCAAGTATTTGATGCCAAAACCTATGAAAAAATCAAAGACATTCCTACTGGGAAACGTTGTTGGCACTTTAGTTTCACCCCTGATGACAAACAATTATTGTTAGCCTGTGGTAAATCAGATGCAGTTTTTGTGATTGACACTGAAAAGCAAGAAGTAACCAAACAAATCCCAATAACAGATATGCCTTGGGGTGTAGTTACTTATCCTAAATCTATGGGAAGCTTAGATACAAAATAACAATAATTAATACTAATAAAAAAGGCACCTACTGGTGCCTTTTTTATTTTCATTCTGTCTTTTAATCTATAATGAATTTTCTTTTAGTACAAGAAATAACATTTGCTTACAAGGTTAACGCATGGCCAAAAACGTATTAGGAACCAATTTACATGTATGTAGCTTAGCGCCACTCACTGGATTTATTCGAAATGGCTGTTGTGAAACTGGGCCAGAAGATATGGGGAGTCATACCGTGTGTGTACAAGTCACCGAAGAATTTCTGGCTTTTTCAAAGTCAAGGGGCAATGACTTATCTACGCCGCGTCCAGAATATGAGTTTCCAGGACTAAAAGCAGGTGACCGTTGGTGTGTTTGCGCAGCACGCTGGTTAGAGGCAAGTGAAGCTGGTTTCGCACCGCCTGTTATTCTAGAAGCTTGTCATGAAAAATGTTTGGATATTGTCAGTTTAGCAGATTTGAAGTATCACGAATTGCGTTGATTAGATCCAAATTTATTTGCTCTGGTGTTGCCTGAGCCGTTAATCCTGAACCAAAAAGTTCAGGTGGTAACAGCCTAAAGCGCATTAGGTTCGCTCGCCAAGGGTTACTTAAGAGTAATCCCAACTTAGAGCGATCGCACCGCAACTTGATGAGCCGAAACCTATAACAAAGACTAGTTCAAGGAATATTAGACTCAAGCAACACCAGAGCAAACAGGTGAATGATAAATCAGAAATATGACAGAATGCTTATTTTAGCCAATTAGAGTAATTTATTTTGTTCTGCAATCGCTTCATCAATTTGACTCTGCATTGCATTAATCCTACGCTTATAATCGCCTATGTCAACATCACCAGCTTTGGTATTGAGTACTTCATGAGATAAATTGAGGGCTGCCATAATCGCTATACGCTCTACACCTACTACTTTACCACTGTCGCGTATATCACGCATTTTTTTGTCAAGATAGTTAACAGCATCAAGCAAACCCTGACGCTCTTCTTCTGTGCAAGATACGGTGAACTCACGCCCCAATATTTGAACATCTACGGACTTTACTGTCATGCGGCCTCTTCATCTTGGGGAATTTTACCAAGCAATGCTTCTAATTTTACACTTGCTTGTTCCATATTGCTTTTTAAGGTTGCTGATTTTTGACGTAACTCTATATTTTCTTCACGTAATGAGTTACACAAAGCGATTAGCTTTGATATTTTTTCTTCTAGATTTTTTAAGTCCGCATCCATAAGCTCACTATAATTTAAAAAAATCATATTAGTCAATAGCTAACACCGACTATTCAAAGTAACTTAGTATATTTAGTTTAGTCTGTTGTAATAATTTTCCATTGTTTTTTAATATCCTGTGTTTATAATGTCTGCAGTTGTTAGGTGCCATATTGTTTTTCTAGCAATAAGGTGAAACTGGGAAATAGGTGCATTCAATTTTTTGAATAATGCCTATGCTGCCCCCGCAACGGTAAGTGAGTGTATTTAACGGTATTACATCAGCCACTGAGTTATTAACTTGGGAAGGCGTAATATCAGAGCTCATAAGCCCGGAGACCGGCCTACGCAACTACCTGCCTATATTGGGCGCGCTAGGATATACCGCGGGGTGTCGGTCTCAAAGCTGCAGTACTGTTTTATTCAGTATGCTTTTTGTTTCTTTACCCTTCTTGTTTCCCCTAGTTCTATAAATTCACATGCGGGGTCGCATGTAATAAGGGATAAGATAATGAAAAAAACAATTATTGCCAGCCTGTTCGGGTTGTTATTTACTTCATCTTTATATGCTGCTGAGGATATTGAATTAGACGACGTTGTTGTTACAGCGACTCGCACGGAGCAGCCTAAAGAAAATGTGATATCCGATTTCACGGTTATTGAGAGAGAAGAAATTGAGCGTGCAGGAGCCAGCTCATTAACAAATTTGCTTAGTAGACAGCCTGGGGTTCAGATAAGCACAAATGGAGGTGCAGGTACTGCAAGTAACATATATTTACGTGGAACAAATTCTGATCACATTGTTGTATTAGTTGATGGATTACGCATCAATTCAGCCACGCTAGGCACGACCGCATTTGAAAGTATTCCTCTTTCTCAAATTGATAAAATTGAAATTTTACGTGGCCCTGCTTCAAGTCTCTACGGCGCTGATGCCATTGGAGGCGTTATTCAAATCTTTACGCGTAAAAGTAACAGTTCAATACCCCATTTTTATGCTGCAGCTGGTTTAGGCAGCTTTGATACAAAAACTGCTGAAACTGGCTTTAGTGGTGGTTATAACAACTTCAAATACAGTCTTAATGTCAGCAGCTTAGATACCAACGGTTTTTCTGCCAGACGTATACGTACTGGCAAATTTGATAACGATGACGATGGCCATCATAAATTAAGCGCTTCAGCCAATGCTGAACTACTCTTAACCGATGGTCACTCTTTGGGCTTACAATATTTTGAAAGTAAAAACCGCAGCGATTATGACAGTGGTTCTGATAATTTCGACAATTACGGTCGTCAGACTTTACAAAGCTATGCGGTAACGAGTAAAAATCAATTTACCAGTTTCTGGCATAGTACCGTTAAACTTGGCATTGGCGTAGACAGATCAGATAGCCATGTATTACCTTCAGCATTTAGTGCCCCTGGCGGAATTAGCAAATTTCGTTCTGAACAAAAGCAACTCACATGGCAAAATGACCTAAATCTACCCTTGGGATTATTGACTCTTGCATATGATCGACTTGAACAAAAAGTTGATAGTACAACTACTTATGCTGAAGATGAACGTAATACAGATGGGTTTTTAGTCAGTTATTTGCTTAATCATGGCAGCCACTCAATGCAAGCATCGCTTAGAGAAGACCATAACTCGCAATACGGCAACTATACAACTGGCGGTGCTGGCTACGTTTATAACATAACACCTTCGTGGCGTGTCTCTGCTAGCTATGGGAAAGCTTTCAAAGCACCAACTTTTAATCAATTATATTTTCCTAACTTCGGCAACCCCGCACTAGAACCTGAGAAATCAGATAATGTAGACATTGCTATTAAGTATGAGAGTACAAATCTGAGTGGTGGAATCACGCTTTTTCAGAATAAAATTAGAAACTTGATAGCAAATACTGGCCCAGTAGCAGGTACATGCACTTTTGCTGGTTTTTGCCCTATTAATATTGGAAAGGTAGAAATTCAAGGAGTTACATTTAATGGACGATGGGATATTACAGATAACCTGCTACTGAACGGCCACTATACAGTGCAATCACCCCGCGATACAGAGACAAACCAGCTACTAGCTCGAAGAGGTAATCGGTATGGTGCAATTAACTTGTTACATAGTATTGGCAAATTACAGTGGGGCATGGAGTTAAACGGTGCTTCAACTCGTTATAATGATAATGATAACTCATTCAAACTAGGTGGCTATGTGCTTACAAATCTTACTGCAAACTATCGATTCACAACTGCTTGGAGAGTAGAAGCGAGAGCCAACAATATATTTGATAAAAATTATACTTTGGCATCTACAAAAAGTAGTTTCTCTCCTAATGGTCCTGACTACAATACCGCTGGCAGCAATTTGTATGTTGGCTTACGCTATGATATGGGTCAGTAATTTAGGTTAAAATTCGGTAATTGAACTAAAAACTCACAAATTGGAGCATATAAAAATGTTAACCCTCTCAAAAACCAATCAAATCATTATTGGTGTCGTACTAGCCGCACTTATTCTCATTACTCGCGGTGATCACTTTGCCTCTCTTAATAATCTACCAAGTGCATCACTAGCAGTATTTTTCTTGGCTGGCTTTTATTTGCGCCCAAAATGGGTATTTGGTGCTTTGCTTACCTTATGTGTTGCCATTGATTTTTATGTCATCACATTTAATGGCGTTAGTAGTTTTTGCGTTACACCCTCATATGCACTTTTATTACCCGCATATGGTGTACTCTGGCTAGCAGGACGTTGGTTTAATGGCAAATACAGTTTTAGTGCTAAGGCGCTATTACCTCTATTGGGTAGTGTTGCTGTTGCTGCGATGATTAGTGAATTGCTATCAAGTGGTGGTTTTTACTTTTTCGGTGGACGTTTCGCTGATCCAACACTAGCAGTGTTTGGCGAGCGCTTAATGAAATATTTCCCACAGCAACTTGAAGGCATTGGCTTCTGGTTATGCGTTGCGCTGATAGTACACGTCGTTTTTGCTTACGCAAACAATAATCACCACGCTAAAGTCTAATGAGCACTAATGATGATCAAAATGCGCGCCATCAAGCGCGAATGATTCGTAAAAAAAGTATTATTGACCAATCAATCAAAAAAGCAGACCAAGAAAAAGGTCTGCTTTTGGTTTTAACGGGCAATGGCAAAGGGAAAAGCTCATCTGCTTTTGGTATGGTCGCTCGCTCGCTAGGGTACGGCATGCGAGTTGGTGTTGCACAGTTTATCAAGGGCCGCAGCGATACAGGCGAAGAAGCATTTTTTTCAAAGCAGGATAATGTGGAATGGCATGTATTAGGTGAAGGCTTTACCTGGGAAACGCAAGATCGCGAGCGTGATATTCAAACAGCGCAAGCTGGATGGGAAGAGACCAAAGCCATGCTTCAAAACCCTGATATCGCATTAGTTATCTTAGATGAACTGACTTACCCGATTAAATATGGGTATCTTGATGAAGCAACCATACTTGCTGATATTGCCTCACGGCCAGCTATGCAGCATGTTGTTATTACTGGGCGTGGCGCATCACTTGCGCTAATAGAAATGGCTGATACCGTTAGTGAACTCAAAGATGTGAAGCATGCATATCGGTCAGGTATAAAAGCGCAAGCTGGTATCGATCTATAATGCAATGTTCTGCCATACTGATATCAGCACCAGCTTCGGGACAAGGTAAAACATTGGTCTCTGCAGCCATGGCAAGAGCTTGGTGCAAACAAGGCTTGTCTGTACAAGCCTTTAAATGTGGTCCTGACTTTATTGATAGCATGATTTTACAAACAGCGACAGGACGTCCTGTTTACAACCTAGATTTAGGCATGTGTGGCTTAGAGGATGCTAAAGCGCAGTTACATCGTGCAGCACTTGAAATGGACGTTATTTTGATAGAGGGCGTTATGGGCTTATATGATGGAACGCCGTCAACTGCTGACATTGCACAAGCTTTGAACATCCCTGTTGCGTTAGTTATTGATGCTGGTGGTATGGCACAAACTTTCGCTGCTGTAGCCAGCGGCTTATATACTTTCAATCATGCCCTTCTGAGTGCTGGAGTCGTCGCGAATAAGGTTGGTAGTACTGGCCATGCAAAGCTTCTACAAAGTAGTATGCCTGATGGTATTCCTTGGATTGGTTGCCTGCATAGAGATAATCGATTGTCTTTACCAGAGCGCCATCTAGGCTTGCACCTAGCTGGAGAAATAGCAGATTTGGAAGCGCGCATTGATACTGCTGCTGATGCGCTTACCAATGGTCAAGCACTTACGCTGCCACCAGTTGTTTCATTTGACAAGCCGAATACAATCGCAGCAAAGCCACTACTTAAAGGGAAGGTTATTGCAGTCGCTCGTGATGCAGCTTTTTGTTTTATTTATCAGGCCAACATTGATTGCCTAGCATTACTCGGGGCAACTGTTATTTATTATTCATTACTGGATGACGATAGCCTGCCAGAAGCAGATGCTTATTGGATTCCTGGTGGCTATCCAGAATTACATCTAGAACGTATCAGCCAAAATACTGCTATGTGTTCCAGCTTAGAAGCGGCTTGTAACAATAACAAACCGATACTGGCAGAATGTGGCGGCATGATGGCATTAAGCAAAAGCCTGAATGGTATAGATGCATTTGGACTGCTTGAGGGTGATAGTCTAATTATGGATAAACTACAAGGATTGGGCACACAGCACTTAGAAGTAGATAACAGTATTATTGGCGCACATACCTTTCATTATGGTGTATTCAATACGACTCTGGATCCAATGTTTATAGCTAACAGTAAATTTGGTAAGGGTGAGGCGGTATATCAGCACCGCAACATCACCGCTAGCTTTTTACATTTTTACTTTCCTTCTAACCACGAATTAACTGCACAATTCTTTTCATCATGAGTCATAGCTATTCAGATCAAGATAAGGCGGCTATCTACAAAGTCATTGCTGAGCGGCGTGATATGCGTCACTTTTTATCCACGCCTATCCCACCCGAAACATTACAAAAACTTTTGGAGGCTGCCCATCATGCGCCAAGTGTTGGCTTAATGCAGCCTTGGCGTTTTATCAGAATTACGGATAGCAAAATACGAAAAGCTATCCATGCCCAAGTTGAAGAGGAGCGCATCAATACTGCAAAAGCGATTGGTGAGTATGAAAATACAGCGCGTATGGCTGAGTTTATGCGTTTAAAAGTAGAAGGTATATTAGATTGTGGGGAGCTGCTGGTCGCCACACTTTGCGATCATCGTGAAGCACATATTTTTGGTCGCCGTACGATTCCAGAAATGGACTTGGCTTCTGTAAGCTGTGCTATTCAAAATATTTGGTTAGCTGCTCGGGCTGAAGGTATTGGTATGGGATGGGTGAGTTTTTTTGATCCTCCTAAATTAGCCAGCTTGCTGAACATTCCTGAGGGTGCAAAGCCCATTGCAATTTTATGCTTAGGCTATGTGAACTCCTTTTACAAATCACCTATGCTGGTAGAAGAAGGCTGGAAAACAGAGAAACCACTATCAGAAATGTTAATGGAAAATAGTTGGCAGAGTAAGACAAATGAATAAACTGCCCGAACGGATTGTTTGCCTCACAACGGAAACTGTTGAAGTATTGTATCTGTTGGGTGAACAGGATCGTATAGTCGGTATTTCAGGCTACACAACTAGGCCGGAAATCGCGAGACAAGAGAAGCCAAAAGTAGCTGCTTTTACCAGCGCTAAAATAGACAAAATCTTAGCGTTGAAGCCAGATTTAGTACTAGGGTTTTCTAATTTGCAGGCGGATATTGCTGCAGAGCTTATAAAAGCCGGGCTTGAGGTACATGTGTTTAATCAACGCTCAATCGATGATATTTTAAAAATGATCATTACCACTGGTCGCTTGGTAGGTGCGTTAGAAAAAGCTGAAGTTATTGTCGCCGATATTAATATGCAAATGAATGCGGCACGTGAAATTGCAAACACATTTTCACGCAAACCAAAAGTCTATTTTGAAGAATGGAATGATCCTATGATGTGTAGTATCCGCTGGGCGGCAGAGCTAATTGATATTGCCGGTGGAGAAGACTGTTTCCCTGAACTCTCAGTGTTTCAGAGCGCAAAGGATCGCATGGTGACACCAGCACAAGTGCTCGCAAAAATGCCAGATATCATCATTGGTTCATGGTGCGGGAAGAAGTTTCAACCAGCGGAAGTTAAAGCAAGAGCAGGCTGGTCTATTATCCCGGCTGTTCAAAATAATATGCTGTTTGAAATCAAGTCTGCTGATATTTTACAACCAGGACCATCCGTATTTACCCATGGTTTAAAACAATTAACAGCAATTATGCAGCAATGGCAACAACAACAGGATAAAGTCGCGCAATAAATGACAGTTCATTTAATTTTAGGTGGTGCCCGCTCAGGTAAAAGTGCCTATGCCGAGCAGCTAGCAATGCAAAGTAAGTTAGCAGTTACTTACGTGGCGACTGCCCAGATCTATGACGAGGAATTTGCTAAGCGAATTGAGCATCATAAACAGCGCCGACCAAAAGAATGGCAAATCATTGAAGCGCCCTTCAACCTTGCAAAGACTTTGCTAGCGCTTGATCAACCTAATCAATGCATTATTGTTGATTGCTTAACTTTGTGGTTGGCACAATGTATTTGTCCAGATTGCGACTCGCCTGAAACAATCGTTTGGACAGATGAAAAGCAAGCACTGCTAGATGTTTTGCCTCAATTAGAAAGTACAATTTTGTTGGTCAGCAATGAAGTGGGCATGGGCATTGTCCCCTTAGGAGAGATTAATCGACAATTTCAAGATGAACAAGGAAGACTGAATCAAGCAGTTGCAACCATCGCAGACAAGGTAAGCTTTATTGCTGCAGGGTTACCGCTACAACTAAAAGGATAATCATGATTGAATTTAAATTGAAAGGTGAATATATTGCGCTATGTGATTTGCTTAAGATTGAAGGTATCGCACAGAGTGGCGGACAAGGCAAACAAATGGTCGCAGAAGGCATTGTTAAGGTAGACGGGGAAGTGGAACGCAGAAAAACTGCCAAGATACGTGCAGGTCAGTTGGTTGAGTGTATGGGTGAAAACATCAAAGTGATTGCTCACTAACTTAACCCCTTGGTAAATAGTTAGTTAGTTTTCCCCAATCTAAATGCTGTTCAAGTATATCTGCTAATCGATTAATCTCTTGCTCGCGCACTTCCCTGTAATCAAAATCTTGTATCACTTCCAAACCTGCCCATTTAAGCCAAGCGGCACATGACTCAGGATGGTCAAACAAGCCATGCACATATGTTCCTGCAATTTGATTATCCTCAGAAATCGCACCTTCTGGGCGTAATGTATTATCTTCATTAATCAATAATGCTGGTTTTGCTAGTGCTGGGCCAAAGGACCTGCCCATATGAATCTCATAACCTACGAATTGTTGATTATCAAAACTTAAATGACCTTTTACTTGTTTTAGTTGCTTTTCTTTTTCCAATGTCGTTTGCATCATCAACCAGCCAAATCCATCTTGTGATGTGCCACTTTCAACTCCATCAGGGTCTTCTATGGTGTTACCTAACATTTGAAAGCCACCGCAAATACCTAACACTTTTCCACCGTACCGAATATGATTAGTCAGTGCTCGCTGCCACCCAAACTCTTTCAAACACTGAATATCATGACATGTGTTCTTACTACCAGGTAATATGATGAGATCTGCTCGCGGGATATAGTCGCCTAATTTGATGTACTGAAATTCTATATTTGGATGCAGTCGCAATGCATCCAAATCGGTATGATTGGCGATGTGCGGCAAAACAGGTGCGATTACTTTCAGTTTTTGCATACTAATTAAAGCATCTGATTTTTTTAAACTGTTATTTCGATTAATTGCATCCTCAGCTTCCAAGTGAAAATTGTGTAAATAAGGCAGCACCCCAAATATTGGCCTCCCTGTTTCTGTTTCTAACCAATCCAAACCTGATTGTAAAAGCGCAATATCGCCACGAAAACGATTAATGACAAAACCCACCACCCGATTCCGCTCGCTTTCAGATAACAAGGCAAGCGTACCCACAATATGTGCGAATACTCCACCACGATCAATATCTGCAATTAAAATCACGGGGCAATCTGCCGCCTCAGCAAAGCCCATATTCGCGATATCACCCTCACGCAAGTTGATTTCCGCTGGGCTACCTGCGCCTTCAACTATCACTGCATCATACTGCTCAGTTAAGCGCTGCCAAGAAGCCATTACTGCTGCCATCGCAACTTTCTTATAATCATGATAGGCCGCAGCTTCTTGATTGCCAACAACCTTGCCATGGATAATCACTTGGCAACCAGTATCAGAATTAGGTTTTAACAGTACTGGATTCATATCGGTATGCGGTTCAATATGACAGGCTTGCGCTTGTACTGCTTGTGCACGCCCTATCTCACCACCATCTGCCGTTACAGCTGAATTAAGCGCCATATTTTGTGGTTTAAATGGCGCAACCTTTATCCCCTTGCGGTACAATACCCGGCATATTCCTGCAACGAGCGTACTCTTTCCAGCATCAGATGTGGTGCCCTGAATCATTAATGTTTTCATATCCAGATTATCTCACATTGCCCATTAGTGCATGCCTCGCAGTTGCACTAGATTTTATGCTTGGTGAGCCAAAACGCTACCACCCACTTGTAGGTTTTGGTTGGTTTGCCAGTCGTCTTGAAAAACAGCTTAATAACAAGAACCAGTTATTAACACAACAGCGTTTCGTTGGCTTCATTGGTCTGATGTTATTGATCACACCACTGATTTATGCTGCATTTTTTCTCGTGCACATCAAACCATTGGGATTCATTACGGATTCGCTCTTGTTATATTTTGCGCTGGGGCATAAGAGCTTACATGATCATGCCAGAGCAGTAACACATGCTTTGCATAATGAAAATATGGAGGGTGCTAGGGAGTCCGCCTCTTATATGGTCAGCCGCGATTCTGCAGCGATAGAACCGATTTCAGCAACGGTGGAGTCTGTATTAGAAAATGGCAATGATGGCGTATTTGGTGCACTGTTTTGGTTTTATATCGCAGGGGGCACGGGTGCTTTAGCATTTAGACTCATCAATACTTTGGACGCGATGTGGGGTTATAAGACGCCGCGCTTTTACTATTTTGGATGGGCTGCAGCAAAACTGGATGATTTAGTGAGTTACCTACCAGCAAGACTGACTGCGCTCACCTATGCACTCATCGGTAATACGAGAAGTGCATTACGCTGCTGGTCAAAGCAGGCTCCATTATGGGACAGCCCCAATGCAGGACCTGTTATGGCGAGCGGAGCTGGTGCTATGCAAGTCAGGCTGGGCGGCGCTGCATGTTATCAGGGCGAATGGCATCAACGACCAATATTAGGTGAAGGTAAAGCACCAACGCAAAAAGATATTGAAAAAGCACTACGGCTAGTGCGCTATGGCTTATATATATGGTTGAGCCTTGTATTAGTTGCCTGCATCATTGTGGAGATATGCTGTGCTTGAACATGGGGGCAACCTAACCTACGCATCTCAACAATATGGGATTCCACTTGATACATGGCTTGATATATCTACAGGCATTAATCCCAATCCATACCCAATACCCAGTATTCCAATGAGCGCATGGCATTGGTTACCAGAAATGAATGATGGACTTGTTGAAGCAGCCCAAACGTATTATGGCTGTCAGTACTTGCTACCAACAGCTGGCACACAGGCCGCTCTTAAAATATTGCCGAGATTAAGATCCGCCAGCAAAATTGCTATGCCAAAAAACATGTATCAAGAACATGCATCTGCATGGCAACTTAATGGTCATCTAGTTACACGCTTTGAAACACTGAATACAGATATACTAGAAAAAGTGGATGTTCTATTGCTGTGCAACCCTAATAATCCAACTGGCGACCGCTACAGTAAGGAGCAGCTACTCTCTTGGCATCAACACTTAGCAGCGCGTGGTGGTTGGTTGATTGTTGATGAAGCATTTATGGATACGACACCAGATGAAAGCCTTTCATCCGAGACGCATTTACCTGGCTTATTTGTGTTACGTTCTTTGGGTAAATTTTTCGCATTAGCAGGTGCTCGTGTCGGTTTTCTGCTAGGTCAAAAAGATAAGCTGACTACTGCTGCAGAAATGTTAGGACCATGGACTATATCAGGGGCTAGCCGCCATCTTGCCATTCACGCATTAAAAAATCATGCATGGCAAAACGCTACGCGCAAGACACTGCGAGAAAATAGCCGTAAGCTAGTAAAGATACTGCAAAAATATGGTCTGAACCCTCATGGTGGAACAGACTTATTCCTATATTTAACTCACCCGCAAGCGATTTCAATTCATGAGGCCTTAGCAAAGCAAGGAGTTTGGGTACGTTTATTCAAGAATAGAGCTGCCTTGCGATTTGGTCTGCCTGACAACAATCAATGGAATAAATTAGAAAGCGCTTTAAACAAATTAGCTATCGATTCACATAGTTAATTCTGGGGATGTTATCGCTAAAGTCCAATTCTGTGACACTGCCATAATCGACATTGATTCTAAATAAGCCTTTTAATTGCATGTTAAGCACATGAGCAACTAAAGCCCTAATCATGCCGCCATGTGTCACGATTAGCACATGTCCACGATGATATTGATTAAGCAGCTCATCAATAAATGTAAGACCACGTGCTTGTAATTGTGCAAAAGTTTCACCATTTGGCGGAGCCATATGACCATAGTTTTCCGCCCATACATCAAAATACTCGCGCGGCACATCATCCCATGCTTGCATTTCCCAATCGCCAAAATGTAATTCTTTTAATCGATCATCGTGTCTTGCATCAACAAAACCTAAAGCACTCGCCAATTTAACACAGCGCTGTAACGGGCTAGTAAATACAGCGTCCACAGCTAAATGCTGAATTTTGGCTCTCGTTGCTGCAGCCTCATCCACAAAACTGACAGCTACATCAACATCAGTTTGCCCATAGCAAACACCAGGTTGAATTTGCAGGCTTGTGTGCCTTATTAAAGTAAGCTTCAATGATTAACGCTCCATAAAACTAAGCCAAAATAGAATGCCAGCTCTGTGATTTGCTGCATTGCGCCTAAAGTATCGCCAGTATATCCACCAAGCCATTTTTTAACTTTTGTTTGCCACCAAACCCAGCTGAACATAACAGGTAAGCCTACCATTAAGATAAGTATTGCGATCTTAACTAGAGAATGATCATTAATGACTAGCATCATCATGACAAGAAACAAAGGCAAAAGTCCCAAAGCATTTGCTATTAGTAATGCAGTCCCACTAATTTCTGTTGCCAGTGGTTTCGCTTTTCCTGATTGCTTTGCATAATTGAGCGTTGCCATTACCCATACGGCACAAAGTCTGCTGATGGCATGCGCCATCACCATTGCAATTGGAACCCATTCATTATTGAGCGCATATAATAATTGGAATTTTGAGAACAAAACCAAACACAATGTAATTGCACCGTAGGTACCAAGTCTGGAATCTTTCATGATAGTGAGTATTTGCTCTCTACTCCAGCCTCCACCCATACCATCTGCACTATCAGCTAAACCATCTTCATGGAAAGCCCCTGTTAAATAGATAGTACTCGCCATACTCAACAAAATCGCGATAGCAAGTGGAAGAAACAACGCTGATAATAAGTAAATGCAAGCACCTATGAAACCAACAAAAATACCTATTAGAGGAAAATATTTTGAAGCATAGTTTAGATCGCTTTCATCAAAGTCAGCATGTTGTGGCACTGGGACTCTGGTGAAAAATCCAACAGCCAACAAAAAATAGCGCCACTCTTTAGCTAACATGTTCTTTTTTGCTGACACCAGCTTCAGTAAAACTTGCCATATCATTGAGAAAATCAACTGCCGACTTTACTAATGGATATGCCAATACAGCCCCAGTCCCTTCACCCAAGCGTAAACCTAGATTCAATAATGGCTCTACTTCCAAATGACGCAACAATAACGCATGACCAGCTTCATGTGAACTATGAGAAAAAATACAATACTGGGTAATATTTGGCTGCATTTTAGATGCAACAAGTAATGCAGCAGTTGCAATAAACCCATCCACTAACAATACCGATTTTTTATGAGCTGCGCCTAACATCGCACCAACCATCATCGCAATTTCATAGCCTCCAAACGTGGCTAAGACACTAAGAACATCCTGCTTATCGATTGAATGCTTTGCTAAAGCTTTTCTTAATACTTTTGTTTTCTTAATTAGCCCTGCATCATTCAAACCCGTACCGCGGCCAACACACTTGGCAATAGGCAACTCACAGAGGATGCTCATCAAGCAGCTAGCAGAAGAAGTATTGCCAATCCCCATTTCTCCAAATGCGAAAACATTAGTACCTGCATCAATTTCCTTATTTACAAAAGCCTGCCCTAATGTCAGTGCATGTTCACACTCTAAATCGGTCATCGCGGGCAAATGTAAAAAATTTTTTGTCCCATTTGCAATTTTGGCATGCACCAAATTATGGGCATTATCAAAGTTAAAGTTAACACCGCTATCGATGACGCGGATAACGAACTGATGTCGTTTAGCAAAAACATTGATTGCAGCACCACCAGATAAAAAATTCATTACCATTTGAGACGTAACGACTTGTGGATATGCACTTACACCCTCTTCAACAATGCCATGATCTCCAGCAAACACCAATACTGCAGGCCGGTTTAACTGTGGTGTCAGTGACGACTGAATTTGGCCAATTTGTAATGCAATTTTTTCTAACAAACCAAGCGCGCCTAAAGGCTTGGTCTTGTTATCAATAACATACTGTAATTGTTTTTTGATGTCTGGATTGATTGGATCAATAGGGACACTATAAGACTGAACGTTTTGCATACAACATAACTATAAGCGATTAAATGCAAATAAAAAACCCGCTATACTGCTGCGCATAGCGGGATATAAGCGTAACTAAATAAAAATTATTCAGCAGCAGCTTCTTCTTTAACTTCTTCCACAGCTTCCATCGTTGCATCCGCTGCATCACTTGCTGCTTCCATCGTTGCGTCAGCTGCGTCACTTGCTGCTTCTGCTGTTGCGTCAGCTGCATCAGATGCCGCTTCTACAGCTTCATCAGCAGTTGCTTCTACAGCCTCACCCGCAGACTCCACTGCATCGCTCATGCTGCTAGCTGCATCATCAGCTGCTTCTTCAGCTTTTTGACTACAAGCAACAGTCATTGTTGCTGCTACTAAACCGATTAATAATGCGCGTAATAATGTGTTCATTCAAACTCTTCTTTCAAAATTAAAATAAAAAAATAAAAATTGTTACTGTGCTGGAATGCGAAGCATTTGCCCAGGATAGATTTTATCTGGATCGCTTAACATTGGCTTGTTTGCTTCAAAAATTCTCATGTAAGCATTGGCATTACCATAATGTTGCTTAGCTATTTTGGATAATGTATCACCGCTTACAACTGTGTGGAATTGTGCATCAGCTTCCACTGCTGTCACTGTCATATTATCTTCTACATTTTCTACACCTCTCACGTTACCGCAACACAACAATATCTTTTCTTTTGTTTCTTGCGTATCTGCAATGCCCGCAACACTTACTGTACTCGTTTTGCCATCAAAACCAATTTCTAAATTTTCTGCGTCTAGATTCATTTTTTTAACATATGCTTTAATAGCATCTGCGGCTGCCTGATTTGCAGCAGCTATCTTCTCAGCAGAAGCTTCAGCTTTTGCTGCTTCTTCCGCTTTTGCATCGCCAATTCCAAATAACTTTTCGCCTGCATCTTTAATAAATGAAAATAAACCCACTGTTCTTCTCCTTTTTTAGATGATGTTTTGCTTAACGCAAATTATATGCTTAATTTACATACTACAATACTAGTCTAACTAAATATTTTTGCACTATTTGAAATATTAAATATCATTAAGTGTTTCTTTGAGTACAAACTTTGATATAATGCGCGACTTGCAAATTAATTCTACAGTTGCAAAGTTGGCCCGATAGCTCAGTTGGTAGAGCAGCGGATTGAAAATCCGCGTGTCACTGGTTCAATTCCAGTTCGGGCCACCAATCCAAATCAAAGCACTCCTACATGCTTTCGTGACATCAACTCAATTTCCTCAACAATTTCTTCTTGTCGCATTCGATTACGTATTCGATTGAGTTCATCCTCACTTTGTTCTAGATGATGCAAAGCATTCTCCATTTGCATCAATCGCATATGGTTTTCTATTCGAGTAGATAAAAGTTGTATAGATAAAATCAAATGGAATAAGTAGTGCTCAGTTACTCCTTTAGCCACATCTGCAGAGGGGGTATGTACCATTGGTACATCCTTTATTTCGACTTTAGGAAGAGAAATTGGAAGCAGTCGCTGTATGCGCGGGCCATCTTCATCTCGAAAACAAGCAACTACCCCTGTTGTTTTGCCAATTTTTTTTTGCACCGCTTGAATCTCAATCAATACCCGTTCAATCACTTCACCGGCGTCAAGCGAAGTATCAGCACCTTGTACAAAAGCAATCTCTTTTCTATCTCGTAATGTAGAAAATAGCTTCTCACCGATCACAATAGTTGCTTGGTTGGTCA
>JBNLAC010000005.1:0-59100 GCA_050301935.1 Methylophilaceae bacterium
TTTTAGTTTTGTTTTTAATGCTATCACCTTGTATTAGTAGTTATTTTTACTACCTCATAGGCATAACATGACAGTTTGGTAACAAGCTGATTAAAATTATTGTTGATCAAGGGCATTGCCATATAGAATGATGGTTATGTCTTTGCCTCCAGAAATCAAGTCTAATCAATCTCCAGAGTTACTCAAGGCGCTGCATATTTTGACGCGTGATGGAAAGTTAAACCAAGACAGTCGGCGCAAACTTAAACAGGTCTACCATCTCGTTAATTTTATCGAACCGCTTATCAACGACGTGCTAGAAAAAAGAGATGATTTAATCCTGGTTGATCATGGTGCAGGTAAATCTTATCTCGGGTTTATTCTTTATGATTTGCTGCTTAAGCAGCTACCAATAGGAAAGGTGATTGGTATTGAAAGTCGTGCTGATTTAGTCAGCAAGTCGCAACAATTAGCGCTATCATGTGGTTTTGAACGGATGGTATTTCAACACTTGACGGTTGCTGAATCGATGAACTCACCAATCATTCCAGACAAGGTTGACATAGTGACCGCTTTACATGCTTGTGATACTGCTACGGATGATGCGATTCAATTCGGGCTTAATAAGCAAGCGCAATATATGATACTAGTACCTTGCTGCCAGGCTGAGGTGGCAAGTGCACTACGAAAACATAAAGCAGAAAGCTTAAGCAAAACGCCGTTATCAGAACTCTGGCGACATCCCATACATACACGTGAGTTTGGTAGTCAAATCACCAATGTATTACGCTGTTTGCAATTGGAGGCAGCAGGTTATAAGCTAACCGTTACCGAGCTAGTAGGCTGGGAACATTCCATGAAAAATGAACTGATTATTGCGCAATATACGGGGCAACAGCGCAGAAGTTCAAAAGAACGTTTGCTGGCTATACTGGCGGAATTAAACTTAACAGAAATACAAACTCGCTTTGTTGCTTGACTAAAAGTGTAACAGTTTTTGGAAGTGTATAAGTTTTTGTAATGTCAGCGTACTTGCGTTGACTAAGATTAGACTCGCTAAGCGCGAGCTTGATTAACGAGAATAATGATGATCATCCATGTTGCGACTGACCTTTAAAGCTTTAAGAAAAACTTTTTTTAGTAAATATACACTTGCAATAGCGATACTGGCTATTGTTTTTGTAGCAGGGATCATTGCTAGAAGCCATGTGTTTGCGCCTGATTTACACCGGCTCTACATGGAGACAATGGCAGTTGAAGATCAGCCACCTGTCATTTTTATTCACGGGGTATTAGGTAGTAAGCTCAGAGATATCGATACCAAGAAAGACCTATGGCCTGGTGGTGTTCGCCGATTGTTATTGCATAACTATGCAGATATTGCCTATGAAATTGATCCGCAAACACTACAACCGTTACCTAGCAGGGCGTTTGCCTATGCAATATCCGATGGTGCAGCAGGTAAGGATTTTTATGGCAAGATTGTTAGAACTTTGTCTGATACGGGCGGTTATAAGCTTTCTAAAATTGGGGAAAAAATTAATCCAAAACAAAAAAACTACTATGTGTTTCATTATGATTGGCGACAAGATAATGTAATCAGTGCTGGTCAGTTAGCAGACTTTATTGAACAGATTAGAGTTGACTATCAAAACCCAAATTTAAAAGTTGATATTGTAGCGCACAGCATGGGTGGGCTTATTACACGTTACTACCTACGTTATGGTAAGCAAGATGTAATTGGTGATAATCATTTTGATCAAAAGCTCACCATGTTTGGAGCAGAGCGTGTACGCAGAGTGATATTGCTTGGCACACCGAATTTGGGCTCAGTGAAGACACTCAATTTATTCATACAGGGTGTGGATATCGGTATCAATCAAATTGGCACTGAAACACTAGCAAGTATGCCCAGTTTGTACCAATTGTTTCCGCATCCTCTCGTTGATTGGATTGTCAAAAATGATGGCTCTCCATTGGAGCGTGATTTATTTGATGTGAATATTTGGAAGCGATTTCAATGGTCAATTTTTGATCCTCATGTGAGACAACGAATACTGGATCGCTTTGAAGACAAACAAGCGGGTGAGCAATACTTGCTGACCTTTGATCAGTATTTTGAAAAACATCTCGAGCGCGCTAGGCGTTTTGTTTGGTCGCTGAGTATTCCAATACCAGAAAATCATACCAAGCTTATTATCTTTGGTGGTGGCTGTAATTTGACCCCCGCAAGAATTATTGTGGAAGAAGTAAAAGGAGAATCAATGGTGCGTATGTTTCCTAAAGAGATTACGCAGCCAGTTAAGGGGGTTGATTACGACGCATTATTACTAGAGCCAGGTGATGGTTCTGTGACAAAAGCTTCTTTATTGGGACGCAACACCTTAGACCCGAGCGTTAAACGCAGCGAATACATTCATGTTCCGATAAAGCAATCCTTCTTTTTATGCGAGTCACATAATAGTTTGACTGGAAATCTCAACTTCCAAGATAACCTATTAAATACCTTATTAACGAGAGATGCGCTTGAATAAAAGGAACGAACAATGCAAATAGATAAAAGAACAGCAGTACTTAGTGTCCTAATAGGCGGTCTAGTCTTACTTTTAATGTCTAATGTTTACGCGAATAAGCAAAAAATAACCTATTTGGCGCAAAATTGGACCAATGAAGACCGAGAGTATTTTTTCTTTGCCGATCAAGGTTCTCGTCTTATTCCATATGATTACTTTTTATACCTCGAGCAAGCTGACTCAAATAATTTGTTCCGCAGCGATGCAAATATGCAGCGCCTAGGTTTAATCCCAGCGCAAAAAAGCAAAAACAATCCAGATGCTTTACCAATTGGTCTGACACGTAACGGTGATTATATGGGACCTACTTGTGCAGCGTGTCATACACAACAAGTGACATATCAAGGCGAAACTATCCATATTGATGGTGGACAATCCTTTATTCATCTTAACCAGTTTTTGGGTGAGTTAACGGCTGCACTTAAGGCCACACTGACGCAACCAGATAAATTCAGCAGGTTTCAACAACAGGTGCTGGGTAAAAAGGCATCAGAAAAGGAAATTGAAGCATTACGTGTTAGTTTAAATAATATTTATGAAAAACGTGAGGCACACATGCAGCATAACCACGCAGATATTGTTGCTGGTTATACGCGTTTAGATGCATTTGGCGCCATTTTGAATCAAGCATTACTTGCAACAGGCGAAGAGGGTAATCGAAACTCACCGAATGCGCCAACTAGCATTCCCTATATTTGGGACACACCACAGCACGATTATGTGGAGTGGAATGGTTCGCAATCAAATACTGGTGTTGGTGCATTAGCTAGAAACATTGGAGAAGTGATTGGTGTGTTTGGTGATATAGAAACTGAGCCAACAAAATGGCTCGGCTTTATTGATGGGGGGTATGCCTCATCCATCCAAACTAGTGAGTTACGAAAGCTAGAACGTGTCGTTAGTCAATTGCACTCGCCCCAATGGCCAGATAGCTTTCCCAAAATTGACAACAAGTTAGCAGAAAAAGGGCGTCGCTTGTATGAGCAGCATTGTGTGCAATGCCATTTAGATATTGATAGGACAGATCCCAAACGTACTATTCAAGTCCGAATGAGCACAGTATCTGAGATTAAGACAGACCCTTTGATGGCGGAGAATGCCATTAAACTAACAGGGCAATCTGGCAAGTTTAAGGGACGACCTCGCTATTACTTTGCGGGCGATCCCTTACCAGAAGAGGCGCCTGCTATTCATATTGCTAACAATATTATGGTGGGCATCATTAAGAATAATCCTTTACAAGCCTATCTTGCCAAACGAGATGCAAAAAAGTTGGGTCACCCAGATGTCACGCGTCCACCCAAATATGTCGATGGCAAGATAATAGAAAAAGGACAAGAAGTCTCTGACCATGCATTGTTTGCTTATAAGGCACGGCCATTAAATGGGGTCTGGACCAGTGCACCATTTTTACATAACGGTTCAGTACCTAACTTGTATCAATTACTATTACCAGCTAAAGATAGAGTTAAGCAGTTCAGCTTAGGTACCTGGGAGTTCGATCCTAAACATGTCGGATACGTGCTGGATTCAGAAGAAAATGATTTTGTGTTTGATACCAGTTTGCCTGGGAACAGTAATGCAGGTCATGAGTATGGTACTGGTGCCTATGGGCAGCCTGCACTGACAGAAGATGAGCGCTGGGCATTAGTCGAGTATATGAAAACCCTATAGCACAACACATCATGAAATTAATCAAAAAGATAGTTGTGCTGGTGATAATACTTGTGGCGATACTAGCTGCCTTTTTAGCCTATCATTTGCAAACACATGCAGTAGTCACGACAAAAGAGGTAATTCCACTAAACGAGCAAGCAGAGATAGAGCAGGCCGCAGACTTGGCTGTTAATATTGTTGATCAGTTAAGAACAACTTATGCAGCGCGCGGTGTGCATGCAAAAGGCCATGCTTGTGTAAAAGCTTATGTAGATGTTAATCAGGACATAAACGCACAATTACAACATGGAGTATTTGCTGACCCGGGACAACAATATAAAGCGTGGATTCGTTTTTCAAATAGTGGCTCCAATATGGCAAAAGCAGATGACCGTGCACGAGATGCGCGCGGCATGGCGATCAAATTGTTAAACGTGGGAACAAATTTAAATGGCGGAAATACACAAGAGTTTATTGCCCATAATAGCCCTGCATTCTTTGTTACAAGCGTCAAGGACTACAATCAGTTTGTTAAAGAGAAGGGAAGTCCCAAGTATTTTATTCAAGGCTACAATCCATTCAAATGGCGGCTGAGAGAACTTTGGCAGCTGGTAACAGCGTATGCACCACCGCCTCCTAGCCCTTTGTGGACGACGTATTTTAGTAATACCGCCTATAAGCTAGGGCCGAATAACGTGAAGTTTAAGATGCAGTCATGCCAATCTGAAATACCAGAGCAGCAGCCAGCGGAAGGGCCTGATTTTTTACGGCATAGACTAGCAAATGAGCTTGCAGAAGGTGCAGCCTGTATGCAGTTGTCAGTTCAATTGCAAGATATAAGCAAGCAGATGCCGATTGAGGATGCAACAGTGCTTTGGAAAGAGGGGGACTCACCATTTGTACCTGTTGCGACGATTTCAATCCTGAAACAGTCTTTCGACACACCAGAGCAGCAAGCCTTCTGTGAAAATTTATCATTCTCTCCTTGGAATGCGCTGGCAGAGCACCGTCCTATTGGCGCATTAAATCGTGCTAGGAGAATTGTTTATAAAGCGAGCGCTAATTATCGACATCAATTGAATGGTACAGAGGTGCCAAAATCGCTTGATTGGTAAGATATTGCACACTATCATTTAAGCAATTTTAATCAAGGCATTTCGTATGAAAAATCATCTTATTACTTGTACATTGATGGCTATTGGTTTTTTTATATCCTTACAGCCATCATTAGCTGATGAGGTCGAATATACTGACTACAGTGGCATTTATGATTGCAAGGGTGATGACGCACACGAGGGAAAGTATAGTGGCATCGTGACTATGAAATTAATACCGCAGCACAGTAAAGGCAATGATGCTAGTTATGACTTTAAGCTGGAAGTGCCAGGCTACGGTGTCTATTTAGGCCATGCTGCCGCGAACGGTAACGTGGCCGCTATGCACTTCGCATTGACTGATAGTACTGCCAAGGATTACGGCACAGGTATTGCTCGATTTAACCATAATGCAGATGGCAAGATTAGCTTCCGTAAGTTCTATTTTGAGCCAGAATACAAAGGTGGCAATACAGGTATAGAAGATTGCACGAAGCGTGATTAGTATTTGGCTAATTGTCCATATAAGAAATATTCCATAGTGTTGTATTCACAATAATTCAGCAAGAAAGATATTTGATGAAAGCGAATCGATTAATTGTTATCGCATTGGTTACCTTGTGTTTGACTGCGCGTGTTGTTGCAGCTGAAAATCAGCAAACCTGGGTTGATGAGGGTAAGGCTGCGCTTGCCGCTGCTAAAAAATTAAAACCTATTCAAGGTAAAGCCAAAAATGTGATTTTATTTATTGGTGATGGCATGGGTGTTTCCACGGTAACAGGTGGCCGTATTTTTGAAGGACAACAAAGAGGTGCAGATGGTGAGCGCAACCAACTCGCATTCGAGAAGCTGCCCTATTTAGCGCTTGCAAAAACTTACTCAGCCAATCAACAAACGCCAGATTCTGCACCTACTATGACGGCTATCGTGACAGGGGCTAAAACCAATGACGGCGTACTTGCCTTGAATCAATCTATTAAACGTGGGGAAGTAAATAATGGCATTATTCAAGCGAATAAAATGCAAACGATATTAGAGTTAGCTGAAAAGAAAGGCCTATCGACTGGCGTTATTTCTACTGCTCGCGTTACCCATGCCACTCCCGCTGCTACTTATGCACACATTTCAAACCGCGACTGGGAAAATAATGCTGAGTTACCAGTGGAAGCAGCAGCCTCTGGTGTTAAAGATATTGCTGTGCAATTAATAGATCACATCAATGATAGAAAAGGGTTGCGCGTGGTACTGGGTGGGGGCCGCACTTACTTGATGCCAGAGTCTCAACGTGATCCAGAGCATCCCAAAAAATCAGGTAAACGTACAGATGGACGCGATTTAATTGCAGAGTATCAGCGTGTAACCCATGGAGAATACGTATGGAACAAACAGCAATTTGATGCAGTAGATCCGAAGAAAACTAAGCATCTATTGGGCTTATTTCAGCCATCACATATGCATTATGAGTATGATCGGCAGAAGGATAAAGCAGGCGAACCCTCATTAGCTGAAATGACAGCAAAAGCGATAGATATATTAAGTCAGGACGATAAAGGATACTTCTTGATGGTGGAAGGTGCCAGAATTGACCATGCTTCACATGCTGGCAATGCCTACAGGACATTTGCAGAAACAGCCGCTTTATCTGATGCTGTAAAAGCAGCCTTGGATAAGGTAAATATGCAAGACACGCTGATTATTGTAACTGCTGACCACAGTCATTCACTGACACTGGCTGGCTACCCTAAGCGTGGCAATCCTATCCTGGGTAAAGTAATCGCGCCAGATGAAACCCAAGAGACTCTCGCAGAAGATGGTATGCCATATACAACGGTTACATTCGCTAATGGACTTGGTTTCCATGAACATATAGAGGAAGCGACAGATGCGCAAGTCGGGCGTATAAAAGATATGAGTCATGTTGACACTACAGACCCAAATTTTCATCAAGAGGCGCTCGTTCCCCTCAAACATGAAACGCACACAGCAGAAGACGTTGCAATCTATGCAGGCGGCCCACAAGCACACTTGTTTCATGGCGTACAAGATCAGAGCTATATTTATTATGTGATGGAAGAAGCATTTGGTTTTTAAGTTGGTTTCAACAACAGACAAAAAATCGTGGATTCATTTGCGTGCTAAAATCACGCCTTAATGAATAACCCGCTACAACTCATTTCGCAATTAGAAACGCAGCTATCCAGCTGTATGCTGTTGGATCGCTTCCCAATTAAGCGTCGACTGCAAAGTGCGAAAGACCTAATTAAGCAAAACAAACCAGCTGAGAAAATACTGACTGATATCGCGCGTAAAGTGCAAAGTTCATCGCAACGTTACACACAGCGTCTAGCAAAATTACCTAAACCAGAATACCCCTTAGAGTTACCCGTTTCATCTAGGCGCGATGAAATTGCCAAAGCAATTGCAGAAAATCAGGTAGTGATTGTTTGTGGTGAAACAGGTTCTGGTAAGACTACACAGCTACCTAAAATTTGTTTAGAGCTTGGCAGAGGCGTTGCAGGTTTAATTGGCCATACCCAGCCAAGGCGTATTGCTGCAAGGTCTGTCGCCTCTCGTATTGCACAAGAATTGAACTCGTCGTTGGGTGAGATTGTTGGCTATAAAGTCCGATTCAACGAAAAATCATCAGAGGCTAGTTATATCAAGCTAATGACTGATGGTATTTTGTTGGCTGAAACACAAGGCGACAAGTTTCTGAATGCCTATGACACGATTATTATTGATGAAGCGCATGAGCGCAGTTTGAATATCGATTTTCTACTGGGCTACCTCAAACAATTACTACCAAAGCGTCCAGATTTAAAAGTTATTGTCACTTCTGCAACTATCGATGCAGAGCGTTTTGGCAAACACTTTGCTACTATCAATGCAGCTGGTGAGCAAGTCAAAGCACCGATTATTGAGGTTAGTGGCAGAACCTACCCTGTTGAAGTGCGGTATCGTCCTTTAGGAAAAGCAGGCTATGTTTCACATGAGGTTATAGCTGAAGATGACGATATAGAAGAAGACGAGTCGCCAAACACGACACTGCATGGTATTCAACTTAAAGGTAAAACAGAAGCGCGCTGGTTAGCTGAAGACGATGAAGAAGAGGCTATAGAAGAAGCAGTTTTAGCGGCTGCGGATGATTTACTTCGTCAGGGCGATGGCGATATTTTGGTCTTCTTGCCAGGTGAACGTGAGATACGCGATACAGCAGATCATTTGCGTAAATATCAAGGACGTTCACCTAAGCTTAAACATATTGAAGTATTGCCATTGTTTGCACGCTTAAGTATTGCTGATCAGCAAAAAATATTTAAGCCACATGGGCATCGACGGATTGTGTTAGCTACAAACGTTGCTGAAACTTCATTGACTGTGCCAGGTATTAAATATGTGATTGATGCTGGTTTAGCTAGAATTAATCGCTATAGCACAAGGGCTAAAGTTGAACAGTTGCAAATTGAGAAAATCTCACAAGCAGCAGCAAAACAACGTGCAGGACGTTGTGGCCGTGTATCAAATGGCATTTGCGTACGATTATACTCAGAAGAAGATTTTAATAACCGACCTGAATTTACCGATCCAGAAATCATTCGCAGCTCACTTGCCAGTGTTATTTTGCGCATGGCAGCGTTGCGTTTGGGGGATGTAGACCAGTTTCCATTCATAGAAGCGCCTAGCTCAAGATTGATTGCCGATGGCTACTTGCAATTACAAGAGCTTGGCGCTGTTGATGCAAATCGCAAAATTACCGATATAGGTTTGCAACTTGCCAAATTGCCATTAGACCCACGAGTAGGGCGTATGATTTTGGCGGCTAAGAAAGAGGCTTGTCTACAGGAAATACTCATTATTGCCAGCGTGCTGAGCATTCAAGACCCTCGTGAGCGCCCTATGGATAAACGTGAAGCAGCGGCAAATGCACATGCCAAATTTGATGGAGAAGGCTCGGATTTTATGGGCTTTCTTAAAATATGGGATTGGTTTCAACATGCATTTAAGAACAAGAAATCTAACAAAGATTTACTCAATCAGTGTCATGTAAATTTCTTATCATTTTTGCGCTTGAAAGAGTGGCGCGAGTTATATCTTCAGCTGAAAGAAATAGCAGAAGAAATGGATTTTAAACTGAATAAAAAGGAAGCTAGTTATGAGCAAATACATCGGGCTTTGCTTTCAGGTTTATTAGGTAACATCGGTTTTAAGGATGGCGATAACGATGCCTACTCTGGTGCGCGTAGTATCCGCTTTTATATCGCACCTGGATCATGTTTAAAGAAATCACGTCCAAAATGGGTAGTAGCAGCAGAATTGGTCGACACCTCCAAACTTTATGCTCGTTGTGTTGCAAAGATAGAACCAGATTGGATAGAACCATTAGCTAGACATTTAACTAATAGCCACTATAGCGACCCAAGATGGGACAGAAAAAAAGCACAAGTGACAGCATGGGAGCGGGTAAGCTTGTATGGGCTCACCGTAGTACCAAAACGGCGCGTACATTATGGCCCGATTAATACAGAGATTTCTCATGAAATCTTTGTAAGAGAAGCGTTGGCTAATATGCAATTAGAAACTAATGCTGCATTTTTAAAAGAAAATAAGCGCATAATCGCCGAAATTGAAGAATTAGAGCATAAAGCCAGAAGGCAAGATGTGTTGGTCGATGAAGATACGTTATTTGCTTTTTATGACAAGATTGTGCCAAAAGAAATCGTCAACGGCATTGGCTTTGAAGCGTGGCGTAAAGAGGCGGAAAAAGACAATCCCAAGCTATTGTTTCTAACTAAAGATGATTTAATGCGTCACACCGCAGATAGTGTGACTGAGACACAATTTCCAGAAAGTATGGAAATGGATGGTGTGACAATTAATCTAAAATACCGCTTTGAACCTGGTCATGTATTAGATGGCGTAACCGCAACCATCCCTTTAGCTTTGCTCAATCAATTAGATGCCACACGAGCGGAATGGCTAGTGCCAGGCATGTTGCGAGAAAAGGTCACCGCACTGATTAAAATCTTACCTAAAACCTTTCGCCGCGTCTGCGTGCCAGTGCCAGACTTTGTGACTGGATTCTTAGAGCAAGCCAAGGTAGGTGTTCAGCCAATTTTAGTAGCTTTGGTTGATTATATTCAGCAACAAACTAAGCTTAAGCTGGGTGTTGATGATTTTATGCTAGATAAGTTACCTGAGCATTTTTTTATGAATTTTAGTGTCATTGATGAAAAACAGCGCGAATTAGGTATGGGACGAGATTGGCATGCATTAAAAAACCAACTTGGTAATGCTGCGCAACTTACCTTTAGAAAAGGCACAAGCAACAAAATAGAAAAATCAGGCATTAAACAGTGGGATTTTGGCGACTTACCAGCCACACTGACCTTTAGCAAAGAAGGTCATCAGCTAACAGGTTACCCTGCGCTGGTGGATGATATTGAGAGTGTGTCGATTAAACTGTTCGATACCGAGCAAGCCGCTTATTTATCACATCGCGCTGGCGTTTGTCGCTTAATGCGCTTCGAACTCAAAGAACAAATGAAGCAATTGCAAAAGGCATTGCCCAATTTCAATCAATACGCGCTGCAACTGCGTAACGTCATCTCGCCAGATGATTTAAAAGAAGATTTAGTCACGACATTGGCAGATCGTGCTTTTGTGGGTGAAGATGATTTGCCGCGCACCAATGATGCGTTTATGGCACTTAAACAACGTGCGAGAACGCGCCTGCCTGCTGTGAAAGACGCACTGTTCCGCACGGTTAGTCAGATTGGCATGGAGTACTTTGCACTTGCTGACGCGCAAGCCAAAATGCCTGTCAGAGCCAACCGACTTAGCAAAGATGTAGAAAGCCAGATTCAAAGTTTGCTATACAAAGGCTGCTTTAGCCAAACGCCTTGGGATCAGTTGCAGCACTTACCACGGTATTTGAAAGCATTAAGGCTGAGAATCGAGAAACAACCAAATAATCCAGACAGGGATGGTAAGCATGCTGCCAGTATTGGAGAGTTATGGCAAAAATGGCAAGGTGAAATGGATAAGCAAGCAAAATTAGATACAGTTTCGCCAGAGCTACAAAACTTCCGTTGGTTAATAGAGGAGTTGAGGGTTTCGCTCTTCGCGCAAGAGTTAAAAACCCCTTTCCCTGTCTCAACTAAGCGGTTAGATAAAATCTGGTCGCAGTTGGTGTAATAACTAAATGCTTTTTAAAGGCATCATTACTATGGGCAAGTGTAGCCGCCATCAATCACGAGATCAGCTCCTGTCATAAATGAAGATTCATCTGATGCTAAAAATATCGTGCCATAGGCAATCTCATGCGGTTTGCCGAAACGTTTCATTGGTACCATAGACACTAAAGGCTCCCATGCTTCTCTAGGGACACTGCTTTCAAACAAGTTCGTATCAAACATTCCTGGGCAAATCGCATTTACACGAATATTGTCACCAACAAATTCTATTGCGGCTGATTTTGTCATCATGCGTACTGCACCTTTAGTGCTTTGATATGCGGTAGATACACCAGCTCCTGCTATACCATAAATCGATGCAAAGTTAATAATCGAACCGCCGCCTGCTCTTCTCATTGCTGGTACAGCTGCTTTCATGCCTAGTAAGACACCAAGTTGATTAATATTGACTATCTGGTGAAATTTTTCAACAGTATGTTCCAATAAGCCTGCATGATAATAAATGCCAGCATTATTAACTAATACATCTAGTCGGCCGAACCGTTCTTCTGTTGCGTTGACTGCAGCATTCCAGTCTTGCTCTTGCGTTACATCTAATGGTATTGCAATCGCTTCACCATCATTAAGATTGATATCTTCTATCATTTTGAGCGTTTTTTGCCATAAACCATCTGCCGGTTGATTATTTGCAATAATCGGGTCTTGTTGCAAATTAGCTGCAACAATTTTAGCACCTTCCTTTGCCATCAGTTTAACTTGTTCACTACCGAGTCCGCCACCTGCACCCGTAATAAGAACCACTTTATTTCTTAGCCTTCCAGACATTATTTGCTCCTGTTTAATTCAAAAAAACAGATAGTAAATGTGACATGTGTTGTTCACAAGACGGCACTTTTTTGTATGCTAGTTACTAAAAAGTAAGTTTTGTAGAGGTCTGCGGATGTTATGAATAATAAAGTGAAATTGGCGTTTAAATGTGCGTTAAAAATTTCCTAATTGCTTCTTCGTCCAGGCCTTTGCCAATACAAACTACGCGGCTTATTGGTTTTTCTTCTTGCCAATCTACTAGTAATGTTGCGGGGTAGGGGGTGAAGTGCACAGCATGAATCGCCAAAGGGTGTGGTTGATCAGAGACATGTAAAATACCCTTCAGTCGCAACAGATGTTCGCCATGTATTTGACATAGCTTGAGCAATACCGGTTTAAAACTTTTCCAAGTAATATCTGTTGGCAAGGTCACAGTAAAACTGCTAATTTCATCTTGGTGCGGCACTAGTAACTTACCACCCAGACGACTAGCTGGTTTTAGAGGTGCACGTAACCAACGCTCAGGCTCAGCACGTTTGCCTGATGGATCAAATAAACCGACATCAATAATGAAGTCGGCATCTATTTCACCATGTAAAACTTTATGCTGTGTTGCGCCAGGGTTAATGCTAATCAACTTCTCTTTTAGTGCGCTTGCTTGTTCTGGTGATGCAATATCTGTTTTAGTTAACAGCAATACGTCAGCTACTGCTGCCTGTTTGCTCGCCTCTTCGTGTTCGTTAAGTTGCTGCAATCCATACATAGCATCTATTGTTACAATTACCGCATCTAAACGATAAACCGACTCAATCACTGGCTCATTCATTAAATTTGCCATAATAGGTCCTGGGTCAGCCATACCTGTTGTCTCAATTACCAAGCGATTAAATTGCGGAATGGCGTCCATTGAGCGCTTAAAATATAGATCACGCATGGTGTCGGCTAACTCATTGCTCAGTGTACAACACAGGCAACCGTTTTGTAACAACACGGCATTTTCGGCCACATAACTACTGTCTACATTTTGTGCCAGAATATGGTCAAGCCCTTCTTCTCCCAACTCATTAATAATCACAGCAGTATTCTTCATGCCTGCGTGAGAAAGTAGTTTGTTTAGCAGTGTGGTTTTACCTGAGCCTAAAAAGCCAGTGAGTAGGGTAACGGGTATACGGTGATCCATTAGCGTATTTTAAACGATGGATGTTGAATTGATGAATAGCGTAGGCAATAAAAAACCCAGCCGAAGCTGGGTTTTTTATTCGTGCAAGTAACTTATTTATTCATTACGTACATTGTAACTTCAAAACCGAAACGCATTTCAGTAGCTGCTGGTGTTGTCCACATAATATTTCTCCTTTAGTTATTTGTTCAAACATCAATCATTAGTGATGTGTTTGTATGACTGAAATAATACAGCGATGTTTCATTTTCAACCTATGTAGTTCACGCAATATGACCTAATGATTTTACGTAATCGAAAATTATCCTTTACTTGGAATTTTTTAACTTTCATTGAAATTTACTGTGTTATGAGCTACAAGACAGCATCGAACAACCAGCTTTGTGCCTTGCCCAATCAGGACGCTTTTGCTCAAATTGGTCCATGCCTTGCTGCTTGGTATAAGGGTTTTTGAGCAATTCAAGTAAGGTAAGTAAGCGTTTGTTGTCACCTTTCTCTGTTAGCAAGTCAATCGCTTCTTGCGCCATGTAATTACGCAATACATAACGAGGGTTGTGTGTTTGCATTTTTGCCAAGCGTTGTTCTGGCAACAGCTTACTGTTTTGTACCCGTTTTGCATAAGCGCTAAGCCATTGTTGTATGTCTTCGGAAAATTGTTTTGATTTCTCAAGAGAGTAAAAGGCATTTTCTATCTTGCTGACACTTGGCTCGTTGATATCGAGTTCGGCGAGTGAGGTAAAAAATAATGTCATATCAATTTCTGCCCGTGTCATGAGCTCGAAAATACGGTTGATTAGTTCGCCATCACTATCTTGCCAGCTATCCAGACCAAATTTTCCTGCTAACGATTGTGTTAAGCATTTCATGTAGGTGTTGTCATAATGGCTAATCGCATCAGCAAGCCCTTCTGTGTTAGGTAATATAGTGGCGAGCGCATCGGCAAGTCTCTCCATATTCCAGCGGGCAACGTCAGGCTGTCGACCGTAGCAATAGCGTCGTCCTTGTGCATCCGTCGTGTTTGGTGTCCAGCCAGGGTCAAAATTGTCTATCCAACCATAAGGCCCGTAATCAATGGTGAGGCCAGTAATTGACAGATTGTCAGTATTCATCACCCCATGTACAAAACCCACACGCATCCAATGGGCCATCAAGATGGCAGTACGTTCGCATATTTCCTCAAACCAAGCTTCAATCAGTTCAGTTGAAGGATTATCTTTATCTAAAGGTAAGTCTTTAGTGGCTAGCCAGTCAGTAAAATCTCTATCTATGGTAAAGCCTATAAACCGCTTGAGTAAGTCAAATTCACCATTGCTGGCTAATAGCTCAAAGTGGCCAGGGCGGGTAAAGCTAGGTGCGACGCGACAAACAATTGCGCCAGGCTCCATTTTTGGATTGCCATCATAAAACATGTCGCGCCTGACTAAGTTGCCTGTACTGACTAGGCTCAATGCACGTGTGGTAGGTATGCCAAGATAATGCATAGCTTCAGAGCATAAAAATTCACGTAAGCTTGAGCGTAGCACAGCACGTCCGTCAGCGCTGCGTGAGTAGGGTGTCTCGCCAGCACCTTTTAGTTGTAACTCAAATCGTTTTCCTTCGTGGACAAGTTCGCCTAGTAAAATTGCACGACCATCGCCTAATTGACCAGCCCAGTGACCAAATTGATGGCCACCATAGCGCGTTGCATAGGTGATCATGCCATCCAATGCACCATTCCCGCCTAATGTCTGAATGAACTCAGGTTCTTGCATGTCTTCATCTGTTAACCCTAGCATAGCGGCAACATCAGGGCTGTAAGCCAGGAGCTGTGGGTTTTTTACTGGCGTTGGTTGAGCAAGTGACCATAATGCATTCGATACTTGTCGTTGGTAATTGTCAGTAATCGGATCTTGCGGTAGCTCAAGTGTAAAGCGGTTATCAAATTGCAGGTTTTTCATGTCATTATTTTAGACGCATTATCTGGTAGAAGTTGCAATTTCTCGCAGAAATTAAGTTTGCACTCATGTATCATGGCGACTATCCCTGCAATGAACGAGATGTATGAACGTATTTTATGAAGAAAGCGGCAGTTTTAAAGTCGCTACAATCAAGTCAGAAAACCCTGGCAGCTTACAAGTAGAAGCGATATCAGGTAAACGCTCTAAAATCAAAACAGCTAATGTGCTGTTGCATTTTGATAATCCTCTAGATGATTTTATGGATTTGGTTCAAGCCGAAGCAGATAGCTTGGACACTGATTTTTTATGGGAGTGTTGTGAAGAGTCTGAGTTTGGTTTTGAAGAGCTAGCAAAAGCCTACTATGGAGATAATCCAACAAACGTACAATTGGCAGCCACCGCAATAAAAATTCATGCTGCGCCAGTGTATTTTTACCGTAAAGGTAAGGGGCGTTATAAAGCCGCCCCAGAAGAAACCTTAAAACTAGCTTTAGCAGCTGTAGAAAAGAAACGACTGCAAGCGATACAAATGGCGGAATGGGTGGAGCTACTCAATAAAAATGAGCTGCCAGATGGATTTACCGAGAAAGCGGACCATCTAATCTATCAACCTGATAAAAATAGTCTGGAATGGAAGGCGATTGAAGAAGCAGCTAAGTCTTCTGGTCGGCTGGCATTAAGCGTGATGTCTGATGCAGGTCTAATTGCGAGTGCACATGACTATCACTTAGGCGCTTTTTTACGAGAGATGTTTCCCGAGGGTATCGACTTTCCTGAGCATGAGGACGCAGCAAGTTTGTTATCAGAATTAAGCAACACTTTGCCCATTGCTCAAGTAGAGGCTTTTAGCATTGATGATGCAGTCACAAGTGAGATTGACGATGCATTTAGTTTAGAAGCAATGAGTAATGGTAATAAACGCATCGGCATTCATATTGCAGCGCCTGCGTTAGCAGTAAGACAGGGCGGCGCGTTAGATGCGATTGTATTGCAGCGACTCTCCACAGTGTATATGCCCGGTAATAAAATCACCATGCTGCCTGAGGCTGTTGTTCGTCCTTTTAGTTTAGACGAAGGCGAATTAAAACCAGCAGTAAGTTTGTATTGTGAAGTAGCACCAGATATGACTGTAGTGTCTTACGAATCCAAACTTGAGCGAGTAAAGATAAAGGAAAACTTACGCCACGACACACTTGAACCTTTATTTAATGCAAGCACATTAGATGCTGATAGCGGACATCCACTATGGGCAGATTTAAAGTTTTTACATGACTTTGCGGAGTCTTTGGAAAAAGCGCGTGGCAAATATGACCCAAATCGTGCGCCACAAATTGATTACAATTTTTACGTTAACGATGGTCAGGTTCGAATTGTAGCTAGAGAGCGTGGCTCACCTATGGATAAGCTGGTTGCAGAACTGATGATTTATGCCAACAGCACATGGGGCCATATACTTAAGCAAGCAGGTTTTGCCGGCGTTTACCGTGCACAGACGGGTGGTAAGGTGTTCATGACTACAGAAGCTACACCACATCAGGGCATGGGTTTAGAGCAATATGCTTGGTGTACCTCGCCTCTTAGACGCGCCGTAGATTTAATTAATCAACGCCAACTGATTGCCTTGCTTAATCAAGAACCAGCACCTTATACAAGTCAAGGTGACGAGTTGAAGACAGTAATACGCAACTTTGATCAGACTTATCAAAGCTATAGCGAGTTTCAAACGCGAATGGAACGTTATTGGTGTTTGCAATATTTAATACAAGAAAAATTTGAAGAGGTCGACGCAACGGTTTGGCGTGAAAATTTAGTTCGTATTGATGGCATGTTTTATGTGACAAAAGTGCCAAGTTTGCCGGTTTTAAAAGCGGGCACAAAAGTGCGTCTGGAAGTCAAGCATATTGACCCTCTTCTGATGGAATTACAATGCAAGTTTAAGACCGTACTTGAGGGTGTGGGTGAAGAGGTAGGGGAACTAGAAGAAAATCATGCGGATATTTAGCAAAAAAATTCATAAAGCAGTAGCACAAGATAATATTGTAGAGGTAACAGAGGTCGATGGAATTCGGCAATTGCATTTAGGCTCAAAAACAGTGCAGAGTGGCATGTTAGTCAAATCTCCGCTTGTTCTGGTATTTAATTATTCTCGCGCCATCATGTATTTTTTGTTATTTTCGGAGCACATTAAAAGTGTGTTAACCATAGGGCTGGGTGGAGGCTCGGTCACCAAATACATTCACGGTTATTGCCCAGAAATCACACAAACAGTTGTCGAAATTAATCAACAAGTGATTGACGTAGCAAAAACACATTTCTTTTTACCTGAAAATGATGAACGTCTGAACGTGATTAAAGCTGATGGTATTCGATATATGGAAGATTACCCAAGTAGTCAAGACTGCCTGATTGTTGATGGCTTTGACGCTGATGGTATCCCTGATGGTTTTTGTACGCCAGACTTTTTCGATAAATGCTATAACGTGCTACATGACAACGGTATATTTGTGATTAACCTATGGGGCTCGGATAAGAACTTTGATATTTATTTACAGCGCATTGAGCAAGCATTTATTGGTAGAGTGCTAGTATTGCCAACAGGCAAACCTGGCAACATCATTGTATTTGGCTTTAAAGACCCAATTAAATTAACTGAGAAAAAACTAAAAGCGCGTGCGGCAATGCTAAACCAGCAGCATATTATTAACTTTACAGAGTTTTTAGATAAGCTACATTCACAGAATGGCTATCAGAAGCTTTATCAAACATTGGAATCTTTATGAATCAACAATTTTTTGCCACTTGTCCGCGTGGATTGGAGGCCATGCTGGTCGGCGAGCTAGAGTCAAGTGGGGCAAAAAATATCAAGCAAACTGATGGCGGTGTTTCCTTCTTAGGAGATTTAGGCGTTTGCTACCATGTCAACTTACATTCCCGTGTTGCAACACGGGTGTTATGGCAAGTTACGCGTGGACAATATGTGAATGAAGAGGACTTATACCAAGCTGCTTATAGAGTCAATTGGCCTAACTGGTTCGATGTTAAACATGACTTTATGGTTAAGGTGACTGGGGTCAAATGCCCACTTAAAAGTCTAGAGTTTGTCACACTGAGAATTAAAGATGCAGTCTGCGATAAATTTAGACAAAAGGTTGGCAGCCGGCCATATATAGATACAAGAACCCCCGCAGTGCGTATACATGCCTATTTAACAGCTGAGCACTACATTCTATACATAGACACTTCTGGTAATGCCTTGTATCAACGTGGTAACAGAAAGGCAAGCATTGAGGCGCCATTAAGAGAGAACTTGGCTGCAGGCATATTGAAGCTTAGTGGATGGCAGGTTGGCCAACCGTTACTAGACCCGATGTGTGGAAGCGGAACATTTTTACTAGAAGCTGTGATGATGGCGCTAAACGTTGCACCTGGGCTTAATAGAGCTTTTGGCTTTGAAAAACTTAAAAATTTTGAGTCAGATACATGGAAAAAAGTGAAGAGTGCTGCACAAAAATTAGTAAAGCCCGTTACTTTTCAAAAAATTTATGGAAGTGACGCAGATTTACGCGCTGTTCGTATTGCTAAGCAAAATCTAGAAGAGGCTGGCTATTTGGATGCTGTGCAACTCTCACAGTTTGATATTTTAGATGTGTCACCACCTGCTGAGACAGGGGTTTTAGTTGCTAACCCACCTTACGGGGTGCGTATTGGTGAAGGGGAGAGTTTAAATGCTTTGTATCCTAAGTTAGGCGAAGCGTTAAAACGTAAATTTGCTGGTTGGAATACCTACTTTTTGACGAATGACTTGCAGATGCCAAAGTTGATGCGCTTAGCACCAAGCAAGAAGACACCTTTATTTAACGGACCTTTAGAGTGTCGGCTGTTTGAAATTAAAATGGTTGCAGGAAGTAATCGCAAAGAGAAAAAAACAACTGCAAAAATTAACACTTAATAAATTATGAAGACTAACTGGGCATAAACTATTATGACTACAGATACTATCGAAGCACTAAAGGCACGTATTAATCAGTTTGTTGAGGAGAGAGACTGGGAACAGTTCCATTCTCCTAAAAATTTAGCGATGGCAATGATTGTAGAAGCGGCAGAAGTGGTTGAGCATTTTCAGTGGATGACTGAGGAAGAGAGCAAAAATATTGCTGCTGACAAAAAAGTACAAGTAGGACAAGAGTTAGCAGATACACTTGTTTATTTGCTTCGCATTGCTGAGGTGTGTGGTATTGACTTAATTGCCGCAACAAACGATAAAATTGATTTAAATGCTAAAAAATATCCAGTTGATAAAGCCAAGGGCAATAATGCAAAATACACTGAATATCAGTAAATCAATATTTTAAACGCAAGAAGGTGACATCAAGTGCAGCAAACCATTAACTCTCCCGTTATAGATTTATTAAGTTCGCATCAAATTGCATTTGATGTAATCAAGATACCGCTCACTGACGTTAAAAAGCCTGTTAGGCAATTAGAAGAGCTTTTATCTTCCATGGGGCTAGATTCAGGATCAATTGTCAGGAGTGTATTGTTTCGTGGAGGCTCTGAACAGTTCTTTATGTTGGCACTTGCAGGTGGTGGCCGCGCTGACTGGGGCTTGCTACGTAAACACCTTGGGGAACGTAAACTCAGAATGGCCGAGTTTGATGAAGTGCCAGAGAAAACAGGCTATGTTGTTGGGGCAGTCCCGCCGATAGCTTTACCTGAGGAGATCAAGGTGCTAGTAGATGACAGTGTAAATCAGTTTGATAAGGTCGTCATTGGTAGTGGCGTACTTGGCTACGCCATAGCACTAAAAGCAGGCGATTTGAAATCATTGCTCGCGCATGCCGATCAGGGGCAGTTTATTAAAGAAGCAGAATAAGTTTCATAAGCATTCAGTATATAAAAAAGCCCAGCATGGCTGGGCTTAATTATAACTATGCATATCTATTATTTCAGTACTGCAATTGCTGCATCATAGTTTGGTTCTTGAGTAATTTCTGGTACTAGTTCAATGTATTTAACTACATCATTTTCATCCAGAATAATGACAGCACGTGCAGCCAGGCCTGCTAGCTTGCTACTAAATAAAAGCACGCCATAATTCATCAAGAAATCACGTCCACGCATCGTGGATAAGTTGATTACATTTTCAATGCCCTCGGCTGCACAAAAGCGTTTTTGTGCAAAAGGTAGGTCGGCTGAAATATTGATAACAACAGTATTATCTAAACTGCCGGCACGTTTGTTGAACTCCCGTACAGAGCTAGCACAAGTTGGCGTGTCAACACTAGGGAATAAATTCAACACTTTGCGTTTGCCTGCGAAGCTGTCTAATGTAACGTCTGCTAATTCTGAATTAACTAGGGTGAAATTTGGTGCAGTACTCCCGATTTGAGGTAAATTTCCTGCAACATCGACAGGGTTACCCTTGAGCATAACTGAGCTTGACATTGTCGCCTCCTTTTAAATTGTTATATGACTTGTGTTGTGTATACAGCATCATAAAACAAAAAGCACCTGCTGTGCAGGTGCTTTTTACAAATAAGCAGAATTACGCTTCTATAGTGATTCGCTTAAATAGCCAATGGTCATCGTTTGGTTATGCAGGACGCTATCAGTAGTATTGGGTCTTGGCGCAATCTCACCATATGAATAGAAACCAGTGACAGACGTTTGCGCACCTAAAATTTGTTGCACTAGTTTAACTTCGTCAACTACTTGCTCCGCCATAACCCCTTTGCGACCAACGCAACTTACACAGAGAGCCAAACCAGGTTGATTGGTTTTTTGCGCATCCAAACCATCTAATACTAAATTTGCTGCTGCGCCAGCACCTTCAACTAATCTATCATGGTTAGTTTGGCAAAGCCTCACTGTAATGCCTTCTTCAACATTGCCCGCAAAAGTTAGGCTATTTTCTTTAGGGTCAATTGCCAACAATGTGCGTATTCTTTCCACATCACGTTTCCCTTCTTCAATGACAGCTAGTGGAAATTTTAAGCCGCTACCAGGCAAGCCTTTGGAGAAGGCTGCCCCAATGTACATTTGATAAAGTGATAGCGCTGGCTTACCATCAAGCTCATAAACGACGTTTTTATTGGATTTGGTGACTTTGCGTGGTGGACCATATGGACGCCATCCACCAAGTGCGCCACTGGCGGTGACTAAGGCATCACCATATAAGCCAACAGCGATGACCATATGGTCTGAAATAGTATCGTTGAATAACTGCAATGTTTTGACGAATTCACCACCGTCTCCTGCTAAACCACCGATGATTGGTATATCACCCAATACAGATTGGAAGCCACTAATTAATTCAGAGCCATTGACATTTAAACCATCAGAAATTACGAGTACTGTTTTTAAAGTGTCAGCTTTTAATTGTTTAGCTAAGTTAACCGCTGTTTCAAAAGAGTCTTGCATGTTTGAGGATTTACTCTGGGCTACACGTTGCATTACTTTTTGCCATTGAATGGCAGTGATTTGTATGCTGTCGTCAAAAACGCCATTTGGACTAATTTCTCCTGAGGTGGTACAACCGATAATTTGCGCTGTAGGATAGCGTTGTTTCAATGCGGATTGTAATTTTCCTTCTTGAAATCTTTTGACTGAGCTGAATACAAGTACTAAATTAGCCGCAGCTAATGGTGACGCCCCTGGTAAATCCTTTACTGTTGATTTTGAATCTATCGACTCTTGAACAATAATCATTTTCTATCATCCCTATGTTAGTCAAGGTATCGCGAAAATTCGCCTTCTATTTCATTCTCTTAATTTTTTTGACACATTAAATATGGTGTATTACGAAATGTTACTAAAGTGTCGTTTTTATGTCTTATTATTAAAGTACCTTATCACAAATGTACGCTAAGGTCTTGCAATGTATTGCAAAGTATTACAATATGCGTATTATTAGTAAAGCGTTTTTAAGATATTATGTGCAATTAATAGCTTGGTACGGTGTTGAAATCAACATAAATGTAACAAACGTTAACTGAATGTAACAATTTTGATTTAAGGGGAATGTTAAATTGGCACAAGCAGAAATGACTGGCATTAAAGTGATGGTCATTGATGACAGTAATACGATTCGACGAAGTGCGGAGCTATTTCTAAAGGCAGCAGGCTGTGAAGTTATCTTGGCAGAAGATGGTTTCGACGCGTTGGGCAAAATTGCCGAACAGCATCCAGATGTCATCTTTGTCGATATCATGATGCCTAGATTAGATGGTTATCAAACTTGTGCGCTAATCAAGCGTAATGATCGCTTCAATACTACACCTGTTATTATGCTATCCAGTAAAGATGGTTTGTTTGACAGGGCGCGTGGACGTATGGCTGGATCAGATCAATATCTGACTAAACCTTTCACACAAGAAAGTTTGGTAGAGGCAGTTAATCTATACGTGAAAAAAGAATAGATTGCATCTAATCCAATTAGCTTAGGTTTTCAGGAGGAAAAAATGGCAATAGAAAAAATATTAATAGTAGATGATTCAACAACTGATCGGTTTTATCTTACTGAGTTATTAGAAAGTGATGGCTTTCAGGTTGTGGCGCTAGAAAGCGGTGAGGCTTGCGTAGAGAAGGCTGCAGATATTAAGCCAGACTTGATTATTATGGATATTATCATGACGGGACTGAGTGGGTTTCAAGCTACTCGTTCGCTTAGTAAAGATCCCGCCACAGCTAACATACCTGTGATTTTATGCTCTGGAAAATTGCAAGTGACAGATCATACATGGGCCGCAAAAATGGGCGCTAAGAATTGCATTCAAAAACCAATCGCAATTGCCGAGTTGAAAGAAATGATTGCTAACTTGTAATCGTGATTGATTGAAAACTAGTATGGCTGAGAAAGTAAAATTAAGAGACTACCAAAAAAGTATATTGGATCGGTTGGATGTTGTTCGGTCTGGCGCTACTAGCGTAGTCGAGAGTTACTTGGGGGTGCAAATCGGGGGCAATAATGTGCTCGTCAATCTCTTAGATATTAGTGAAACGCTGGTGGTTACTGAAATACAGCCAGTACCTCTTGTTAAGCCTTGGTTTTTGGGTATGTCGAACGTAAGGGGCATACTGTATGCAATTAACGATTTGGGCCAAATGTTAAATAACCAGCTCACAGAAATATCATCAGATACAAGAATACTGTTGATTAACAATAGTATTTCTTCAAATGTTGGTGTATTGGTTGATCGGCTAGTGGGCTTGAGACAAATGGATGCATTTACGATAAGAGAAGATGAAGTACAAGAAAGTATATGCTTTGCACCTGAAATTTATGAGGACAGTGAAAATAGAGTATGGCGTATATTGGATTGTGAAAAGCTTGTAAGTTCTAAAGAGCTAGAAACACCATATGTCACTTGATGACATGGCGCTGTAATTAAATAATTAGACTTAAAAATAAAAGAATTTAAAAACGATAATTTTATGCTTGGTGGTATTCGGATTATTGAGCTAAAGGAAATAACATGGCAGCAATTAATGATTGGTTAGAAAAGTTAAAAGCTAAATTTACACGCAATAAAGTAAATACTGGCGGAGGAAGTGGAGACAGCCACATTATGCAAATTATCACGCCAATTATAGGTTTGATTATTTTCGTGTTGGTTGCTTATTACGCGATTACGCAGGTACAAGTTAATGGTCCGATTTTTAACCAAATTAAAACCGTTGATGATTTGCGTAGTAGCTTATCGCCACCAACCTTATTTATTGTTGAGCCTTACGCGTTAGCGCAAAACATGCACTTGGCTTTGGTTGACGGTAACAATGCCCGTTTGGAAACGTTGAAACAGCAATTTGAACAAAATAAATTGCGTTATCAAGAAAGTGTTAAGCGCTGGAACAATACGGCGTTGCCTAAGTCACTAATTGGATCGTACAAGTCAGTTGTGGCGTCAGCAGAAAGCTTCTTCACTGTATACGAGGATCAGTTGCTCCCAGCGTTGCAGTCAGGTTTCGTTGGAACATCTTCACGTGCACTTGTCGAGATGGAAAAGGCCTATGTGACGAACAACACTTTGGTGCAGTCTTTTGTTAAAAACCTAGAAAAAGAGAGTAAACAGACAGCTGATAATGCGAACAGCCTATTAAGGAACTTCTTGATTGGTTTAGGTATTTTAGCGCTAGTTATTGCGGTCGCAATTTATTTGATTGGTAAACGACAAGTTGCTGCTACAGAAGCGGCAATGAAACTGTTGGAAGAAGATGGACAAAACAACCAATTGGCCGTTTTGGAGCTATTGGATGAGATGGGTGATCTTTCAGAAGGTGATTTGACGGTACGTGCACAAGTGAAAGAAAATATTACAGGTGCGATTGCCGACTCGGTGAACTATACGATTGATAGTTTACGCGATGTGGTGACGGAGATTAACCGTGCTACTGAGCAGGTGAATGCTGCGACTGGTGCGGCGCAAGGTACTTCAACTGCACTGTTGGAAGCTGCCGAAATGCAATCGCAACAAATTTCAGAAACTACTGAAGCGGTCAACGGGATGACCAATTCTATTCTGCAAGTTTCTACAAACGCTAGCCAAGCTGCTGAGGTTGCGCAACGTTCGTTACAAGCAGCATCACAAGGTTCGCAAGCGGTACAAAACACGATTGCAGGTATGAATGGTATTCGTGAGCAAATTCAAGAAACTTCAAAAAGAATTAAACGACTAGGTGAGAGCTCACAAGAAATTGGTGAGATTGTTGAACTGATTTCTGATATTACAGAACAAACCAACATTCTAGCGTTGAATGCTGCGATTCAGGCAGCATCAGCTGGTGAAGCTGGTAGGGGCTTTACTGTTGTTGCGGAAGAGGTGCAACGATTAGCTGAACGCTCCTCAGAAGCGACGAAGCAAATTGGCGCAATTGTTAAAACTATTCAGACTGATACGAACAGTGCGGTTGCCGCTATGGAAAAAAGTACCGAGGGTGTGGTTGAGGGTGCTCGATTATCTGACGCTGCTGGACAGGCGTTGACAGAAATTGAAACGGTTACCAACAACTTAGCACGTTTGATTCAGTCAATCTCAACTGCCACAGAAGCGCAGACTGAAGCTGCGTCACAAGTGACAAAAAATATGCAGCAAATTCAAGAGATTACGACACTTACTACGGATGGTACTAAACAAACAACAGAGTCTATTGTTCAATTAACGGCGCTAGCTGATGACTTACGTAAATCAGTTGCTGGCTTTAAATTGTCATAATCTGTATCAGCAAATTGGAGTTTATTTTAGGTGTCTGAAAGCTTTGATATAGGCCCATTAACTTGGGTAAAAGATGACATAAACCAATCGCTAGATTCAGTATTGGAAAGTGTTGATGCACTAAACGCGAACCCAGAAGAAACATCGGGCTTACGTTTTGCGCAAACACATTTGTACCAGGCATCTGGTGCATTGGATATGGTTGGTTTGGCAGGATGTAAATTATTTTGTAGTCATTTAGAGCAACTTGCTTCGCGACTAGAGAAGAAAGAACTACCAGTATCTACAGAAACGATTGAAGCTTTTACCAAAGCAATAAAAACACTTAAGTATTATATTCAAGAACTATTAAACGGTTCACCAGACATTCCGATGAGGCTTTACCCTGTTCTTGAGCCCGTAGCTAAAATTATGGGAGAAAACGTAGAAGAGAGTGAGCTGTTTTTCCCAGATACAAGTAACACTGTGCCAAAGGAAGTGGCAAGTACAGAATACAGTGAGGAAGAGTATCATAAATTTATTGCAGAACAGCGGCTGCTATATCAGAAGTCACTTTTAAAGTGGATGCAGTCTAAAGACGCTGATGCAGTCAACAGTATGTATGACTCGCTGAGTAACGTGACAGCCTCACAGCATAAAGCTAACGTGAAAACCTTATGGTGGTGTGCAAGTGCTTTTGCACAGACGTTACACTTAGCAAAAATTGCAGAAAACCTATCTGCAAAAAAACTTTGTAGAAGGTTAGATCAGGAGTTCAAGAGTTTACTTGCGGGCGACAATAAACCCAACAATACACTTTTGCGTGATCTTTTATACTTTATTGCGATTAGCAATGTTGATAATGAAACAGTCATAAAAGTAAAAGAAGTGTTTTCATTGGATGATATTGTGGACAAAACAGCATCCGTATTGTCTGCACAAACACCTTCTGATGAGAATGAATTAAATGTAATTGAAGAGCTGAAAGGCTTACTAGAAGCCTTGCGCGAAATTTGGGAAGATGTTTCAAATAGTATCGATTTTGAAAAGATTGATATCAATGCTGATCATGCCTTGGTCGATTTAGATAATGTATTAATCACAAAATTCGCTGACAAATTAAATGATAGCCAGGAACTAACTGCTAAACTGAGCCAACCAGCAGTCGTAGGTTTGTTTAATGCATTATTGCAAGCTAGTGTTATTTTACGGGATGACAAATCGAAAACAACGCAAGTGGCTCTGATTGAAGTCGCTACAGCTTTACATCAGTTGGATAGTGCCCTTACGCACTATCAAAATCTAGATGCTGACACTATACAACACCTCCAATCCGAAATTAAACGATTAGATGCGATTGCAACTGGTCTAGATGAGGTGCTGAAAGAGGGGCGCGCAACAAGTGTGCTTGATAGGGATACGATAGTAGCCGTTGTTAAAGATATCAATGCATCATTAAAAGTGGTTGAGCAGGCCCTAGACACATACTTTAGAGCGCCAGAAGACAAGTCGACTTTATCATTAACGCCAGCGCCATTAAAACAAGTAGCAGCAATTTTTGATATGCTCAATCTTCCAACGCCAACAAAAATCATAAGAGCGTGTAGTCAATATATTCATTATTTTCAACAAGATAGCTATGAAGGAAAAGAAGATGACTTTGAACTGATCGCAGAAAGTTTGAGCATGATTGGCCTTTATGCCAATGAAATGCCAAATGTCAGAGCAGAATCTACCAAAGCACTTGAGGGTGCGCTGGAGAGATTAAACATTGCTTTAGCATCTACTGGTATCGAGTTTGAAGAAGATACGGTTCCAGAGGAAATCGCAGAAGAAAAACATGAGCTTGCTAAAGAGGCCACCGAAGAGCCAGAACGCGTTGTCAATACAGTCGCTGATCAAGCTTTTGATGAAGAGTTACAAGATATTTATTTAACAGAAGCAGAAGAAGTATTAGCGCTAATTGCGCAAAACCTTCAAGCCCTACGTGTGAATGAAACAGAGCATGAGCCTCTAGTTGAAGTGCGCCGCAGCTTTCATACACTGAAAGGTAGTGGCCGTACGGTTGGTTTGGTTGCACAAGCAGAGGTGGCTGCTAGCGTTGAGAAATTCTTGAATGGTGTTTTAGATAAGAAAGAGATTTTAAACTCTGCACAAATTAAAGCTTTAGAGCAAATCACTGCTGCTTTTGCGGAGTGGGCAGCAGAACTAAGAGCAAATAATATAGCTAATTTAGACCAAGCTTATTGGTTAGAGCAAGCTAAAGCGCTAGCAGACGCTAAGGACAAAACGACAGATGATGCGAAGCAGAATAGCAAGGAATCTGATCCATATGTATTGGTGAGTGGTAAACATAAAATAAGCCGACAACTATATGAGATTTTTCTTAATGAAAGTATGAATAATCTGACGCTTGTTGAGCAAGATATTGTCAAGCTAACTGACCATACAACATCTGCACCTGAGAAAGCGGCAAGACACGCTGTACATACCCTAGCGAGCAATGCATTGGCAGCTGGGTTTAAACCTTTGGGCGAGCTTTGTCGAGCACTGGAGAATTGGTTAGATGAGGTTGCGCAGAGCTGGACACCAGACTCGTTAGAGCTTTATGCAAACACGACTAAAGCAATAGCCAAGATGTGGCAAAGTGCATCTGAGCTCAAAATGCCAAGAGCGCAGAGAGCGCTAATTAACTTGTTAAAAGAGGCAACAGAAAGAGCAACTGAAAATAAACAAGTCTCAGAAGTCGTAGATCATGTTTTGTATGATGAGCAGCTAATTGATGAAGATATAGCTGAAGACATTGATAGCACACCAGCAGAAACAAGAAATATAGCACTTGATACGCAAGAAGAGCATCCAGACTCAACTTTAACGGAAACGCAAAGTCAAGAAGCGCCTGTAATCACGCATATTGATCCTAATAGCAAAATCAATACAAAGGATGTTAATCCTGAGTTGTTAGAGATGTTTGTTGAAGAGGCTAATGAGCTGCTGCCTGAGATAGGCACAGAGCTACGCGCCTGGAAAGCGAAGCCTAAAGTTAAAACACACTCTGATGCATTGCAACGTGCGTTACACACATTAAAAGGTAGTGCGCGCATGGCTTCTCAGCCTGACATCGGCACCATAGCGCACGAACTAGAAGAGTACATTCTTAAAATCAGTAAGAAAACCCCTACTAATAGTGATTTTGATGCCATGTTTGTCGAATTGGATAAGATGGCCGCCTACTTTGATAGTCAAGATGCTCCAGATGAGCCAACGGTAGGGACAGAAGCAGTTAATGTAGTTGCGGACGACGATGAAGCTTTACATGTAGCAAGAGCGATAGATAGGAAATCACAATTTTTACGCATGCGAGCAGAGGTGCTTGATCGCTTAATTAACGAGGCAGGTGAAGTTTCTATTATTCGATCTAGGATTGATCGAGAGATGGTGGGTTTTAAGCAATCATCTAATGATTTAACAGACAGTTTGATACGTTTACGTAGCTATTTACGTGAGTTAGAAATAGAAGCAGAAACACAGATGCAGTCTCGTATGAATATTCTGCAAGAGGCGAATGAATCATTTGACCCGTTAGAGTTTGACCGTTTTACGCGTTTGCAAGAATTGACACGTATGATTGCAGAGAGTGTGAACGACGTCAGTACTATCCAAAGTGGCTTGCTTAGCAACCTTGACCAAACTGAGGCAGCACTACAACAACAAAACCGCATGAATCGTGACCTACAACAAGGTTTGCTAGGTGTGCGTATGTTGCCATTTAAACAAATATCCGAAAGAATGCAACGTATAGTACGCCAAACGGCTCGCGAGCTTAATAAAACAGTAGACCTTGTTATTGAAGGTGAAGCGACTGAAATCGACCGTGGTGTTCTTGATAGGATTGGTGCACCGTTAGAGCATTTGCTGCGTAATGCTGTCGCGCATGGTATTGAAAGTAAATCAGACCGTCATTCCAATGGTAAAGACGAAGTCGGTAAAATAAACATCAATGTGCGAACTCTTAATGATGAAATCAACATTGTAGTCAGCGATGATGGTGGTGGTGTTGATTTAGAAAAGGTTAAACAAAGAGCCATCAATAGAAACCTACTACAGGAAAATCAGGAAATTACAGAAGATACATTACTATCCGTAATTTTTGAGCCTGGTTTCTCTACTGCAGATGACGTCACACAAATTGCTGGTCGCGGTGTTGGGCTAGACGTTGTTCGAAACGATATTAGCAGCCTAGGTGGTCGTATTGATCTCTCAAGTGAGGCGGGCAAAGGATCAATATTTAATATCTACTTACCAATTACGCAATCTGTTGCACAAGTTTTAGTTGTGCGTGCTGGGGAAGATGCTTATGCGATTCCAGTGGCTATGATTGAGCAAGCGCAGAAGATAAAGCGTAATGATCTGGTCGCTGCCTATGCAGAAGGAAAGGTTGTTTGGTCTGATAATGATTATCCATTGCATCACTTGGCTAAGCTATTAGATCATCAAGAGCACCAGATTGAAGATACACTGTATGCATCTGTGATTTTACTGAGAAGTGGTGCACACAGAGTTGCCTTACATGTTGATGAGGTTGTGGGCAATCAAGAGGTTGTGATGAAGGAAATTGGTCCTCAACTTGCACGTGTTCCAGGTATTGTCGGTGCAACTGTTACTGGTGATGGACATATCATTCTAATTATGAACCCAGTACAAATTGCGAACCGAGATGTGCTTTCAGCTGGTGGTATAACAGTTAAACATGTTAAGACTAAAGTTAAAAAAGTTGCTAAGAAAGACAGGGTGCTGGTTGTTGATGATTCACTAACGATGCGTAAAGTATTAGGTAGATTGCTAGAACGTGAAGGTTACGAAGTCATGGTTGCCAAAGATGGTATGGATGCAATGGAGCTATTGCAAGCCAGTGTGCCTGATATCATTCTGACCGATATTGAAATGCCGAGAATGGATGGTTTTGGTCTTTCAAGAAATATTCGTGATGACAAACGCTTTGAAAATACGCCTTTGATTATGATTAGCTCGCGTACCGCTGACAAGCATCAAAATATGGCAAAAGAAATTGGCGTTAATGCTTTCTTCGGTAAGCCAGTTCAAGATGAGGAGTTAGTTGCGAAGATGAAAGAGCTATTAAGTAATAAACCTTAATGTAATTAAAGCCTTATATAAAAGCCGCTAAATTTTAGCGGCTTTTTTGTATTTTTAGCATGATTTTTTTAGTAGCAAGGGTAAAATATTCCCATGCAAGATTTCAGTCAGTCACCCAAGTTCGTCCATCTGCGATGTCATAGCGAGTATTCGATTGTTGATGGCATTGTAAGAATTAATGATTATATTAATGCTGCCAGTCAAGATGGGATGCCTGCTTTAGCGCTGACAGACCTCAGTAATTTATTTGGTGCGGTTAAGTTCTATAAAGCTGCGAGGAAGCAAGGCATTAAAGCAATATTAGGTGCAGATGTCTGGATAGAAAACAGTAAAAAACCACAACAACCTACGCGACTCTTATTACTGGTTCAAAATCAGTCAGGCTATCATTTGCTATGTGAACTGTTAAGTAAGGCTTATTTAGATAATCAAAAAAATGGTCGGCCTGAACTTAAACCTGAATGGTTTGATGAAGATACATCAGGGTTGATTCTACTGTCAGGTCATGCTGATAGCGATATTGGTTATGCACTACAGCAAAACAATATCAAATTAGCAAAGAAACTCACTTCAGATTGGTCGAGTCGCTTTCCTGACCGTTTTTATTTAGAGGTACAAAGAGCAGCTAGTGCAGATAATCAGTCGCGACAAGAGTTGCTGCTACGGCAGGTGCTTACCATTGCAACTACCTTAGATATTCCTGTTGTCGCTACACAACCAATACAGTTTATATCAGCGGATGACTTCAAGGCCCATGAGGCAAGAACATGTATTGCTGAAGGTTATATGCTGGCTGATAAGCGAAGGCCAAGAAAGTTCAGTGAGGAGCAGTATTTTAAGACACAGGCACAAATGGAAGCGCTGTTTGCTGATATGCCTGAGGCCTTGGCAAACTCTGTACAAATTGCAAAGCGTTGTAATTTAACTCTAACATTAGGGGAAAACTATTTACCAGACTTCCCTACACCTAATCAGCAAGATTTACCGAGCTATTTAGCAGAAGAGTCTCTAAAAGGATTGCAGTCTAGACTACAGTTGTTGTATCCAGATGAAACCATCAGAGCAGAGAAGTTCGAAGTTTATAAACGTCGTTTAGACTTCGAATGTGACATTATCAATCAGATGGGTTTTCCTGGTTATTTTCTAATCGTTGCTGATTTTATTAATTGGGCCAAGAATAATGGAGTGCCTGTAGGTCCTGGTCGTGGTTCTGGAGCTGGTTCATTAGTCGCTTACAGTTTAGGCATCACAGACCTCGATCCTTTAGCTTATAACTTACTTTTTGAGCGATTTTTAAATCCTGAGCGTGTATCCATGCCAGACTTCGATATCGATTTCTGTCAAGAAGGCCGTGATCGTGTCATTGATTATGTTAAGCACAAATATGGTTTAGATTCAGTTTCTCAAATTGCTACCTTTGGTACGATGGCGGCAAAAGCTGTCATTCGCGATGTCGGTCGCGTATTGGATTTACCATTTAATTTTGTTGATAGTGTTGCAAAGCTTATTCCTTTGGAGCTTGGTATTACTCTTAAAAGTGCGCTTGAAAAAGAACCGCAACTACAAGAGCGCCGTGAAAAGGAAGAAGAAGTTGCACAGTTATTAGAATTAGCACTCAGGTTAGAAGGTTTAGTGCGTAATGTTGGCATGCACGCAGGGGGTGTGTTAATTGCTCCTGGGAAAATTTCAGATTATTCAGCTGTTTATTGCCAGGCGAACAGAGAGAGTTTAGTCAGCCAATACGATAAAGACGATGTTGAGGCTGTAGGACTGGTTAAATTTGATTTTTTGGGCTTGCGCACACTTACTATCCTGAATATGGCTGTAGAGAATGCAAATGCGCAAAGGATTGCAGAAAATCTACCTCCACTGGTACTAGATACGCTTCCTTTAGACGATAAAGCGACATTTAACTTACTAAAAAAAGCAAATACGACAGCAGTATTCCAGCTTGAGTCTAAAGGCATGAAGGATATGCTCAAACAAGCTAAACCTGATTGCTTTGAAGATATTATTGCTTTGGTTGCGCTCTACCGTCCAGGCCCTATGGATCTAATTCCTGATTACTGCAGGCGTAAACATGGTTTGCAGCGTGTAGAGTATCCACATCCCTCTACTGAGCCTATTTTACAAGAAACTTATGGTATTGCAGTTTATCAAGAGCAGGTGATGCAAATTGCCCAAGTTGTTGCAGGCTATAGTCTCGGCGCTGCGGATTTGTTACGTCGAGCGATGGGTAAGAAAAAGCCTGAAGAAATGGTCAAGCAGCGTGAAGTGTTTAATGCGGGCGCACAGAAAAATGGACTTACGCTTCAGCAATCAAATGACTTATTTGACTTACTAGAGAAATTTGCTGGCTATGGATTCAATAAGTCACATGCGGCCGCATATGCATTGGTGGCATACCAAACTGCTTATTTAAAAGCACATTACCCTGCGGCATTCCTCGCCGCAACCATGTCGGCTGATATGAATAATACGGATAGCGTACGTATCTTTTTTGAGGATTGCGCTCCTAATGAAATTGAGGTTTTGCCACCAAATATTAACCAAAGCGAGTTTCGTTTCAAATCATTCAACGACAAACAAATTTTGTACGGCTTGGGGGCAATTAAAGGCACTGGTTCAGCAGCGATTGATGTCATCATCGACGCGCGTGAGAAAGAGGGGCAATTCAAAGATTTATTTGATTTTTGCAGTCGACTAGATTTGCGCAAAGTAAACCGAAGGGTGATTGAATCGCTCATCAGAGCGGGTGCTTTTGATGTAATAGAGCCGAATCGTGCGGCCTTGCTTGCAGGTGTTAGTTTGGCAATTGGTGCGGCTGAGCAAGCTAGCAGCCACGTAGGGCAAGATAGCTTATTTGGTGAGGATATGACATCTCAACATAAATTGCCTGAAAAGCAAGCATGGACTACTCAGCAGCAATTACAAGAGGAAAAGGCTGCGCTTGGCTTTTATCTGAGCGGTCATCCATTCTTGGGATATAAACATGAAATTTCAAGATTTATTCAAGGCTCACTAGCTGACCTGTCGCCACAGAAACAACCTAAATTAATAGCAGGTGTGGTTACTGGTGTCAGGGTTAGGATGACACAGCGTGGAAAAATGGCAATTGTTACGCTGGATGATGCGATTGCCAGAGTGGATGTTATAGTCAGTGGTGAACTGCTGACAGAATGCGTGGAGATGATTAAAGAGGACCAATTGCTTATCATTGAGGGTCGTATTAGTCATGATGATTTTTCTGGTGGAAATCGTGTGAGTGCAAATAAAATTTATGACTTACCTGCTGCAAGAAGTGCCTACGCTAGTATGCTGAAAATTGCATGTAATGGGCAATCTGATGCAGCTAAATTGACTGCGATATTACGACCATATTGTCAGCATGATAGTGATGGGCGTAGAGGTTGCCCAGTTAAGATTGAGTATCATAATGCAACGAGTCAGGCTAGTTTGATGTTAGGAGATAGATGGCGTGTTGAGTTGCAGGACGAGTTGATTTTTAATTTAGAAAGCTGGTTATCTAAAGAAAATGTAAAAATCCTTTATAATTAGCAATGTTCTAAAATTAGAGTTTAGGTGAGTTATCACTATGGGTACTAGAAACGCAGCAGATGTAAAAGTAAGTTATTTGGATTTTGAACAGCCGATTGCTGAGCTGGAAAAACGAATTGAGTCCTTGCAAGAGGCACATAATGAGCATGATGATTTAGATATCGGTAAAGAGGTTGCGCAATTAGAAAAGAAGAATCAGCAGCTATTAACTGACATGTATAAAAACTTGACCGCATGGCAAGTTTCTCAAGTGGCAAGGCATCCACAGAGACCTTATACGCTAGACTATATCAAAAATATATTTACAGATTTTCAAGAGCTTCATGGTGACCGTGCTTTTGCGGATGATCCTGCAATTGTTGGGGGTATAGCCCGACTAGATGACATGCCTGTGATGGTCATCGGCCATCAAAAAGGCCGAGACATTAAAGCACGTCAGCATCGTAATTTTGGAATGCCAAGGCCTGAAGGGTATCGTAAAGCGTTGCGTTTATTCAAACTGGCAGAAAAATTCAAACTACCGATTATCACATTAATTGACACGCCAGGTGCTTACCCAGGTATTGGTGCAGAAGAGCGAGGGCAATCAGAAGCAATCGCAAGAAATCTTTATGTGATGACAGAGTTAAAAACACCAATTATTGGTGTGGTCATTGGCGAGGGTGGCTCTGGTGGCGCGCTAGCTTTGGGCGTGGTCGATCATTTGCTTATGCTACAACATGCCACATATTCAGTTATATCTCCAGAAGGCTGTGCGTCTATTTTATGGAAAAGTGCCAGCAAGGCACCAGAAGCTGCTGAAACATTGGGAATTACGGCTGAAAGGCTAAAGACATTAGGTTTGGTGGATCAAATCATTCCTGAACCTGTCGGAGGCGCACATCGTGATCCTCAAAGTATGATGGAAACCCTTAAAAAGGCGATCAAAAGCAATTTGAATGCCCTTAAAAAGAAACCATTGGATAACTTGCTTGAAACACGGTATGCGCGTTTAATGAGCTATGGCAAGTTCAAAGAAACAGTCAAAAAATAGTGTGTCAAAACAAGGCAATGATTCAGTTGATAAACAGTTAAAGCTACTTTTACAGACATTATTTCAAGACCAAAAGCTTAATAATCCTACACTTCTAGTTGCATACAGCGGCGGGCTTGATTCAACTGTATTGTTACATTTGTTGTATCGAATGCAGCAAGAAATGCCCTTCGATTTAAAGGCTATGCATATCAACCATGGCTTAAGTCTCCATGCAGATAGCTGGGCTCTCTTTTGTCAAAAAGTGTGTGATCAAATGGCAGTGCCTGTAGATGTTATTCGTGTGGATGTTGATAAAGATAGTGGTTTAGGAATTGAAGCTGCTGCTCGCCATGCGCGTTACGAAGCCTTAAATCATGCAATAGCAGATTATATTTGTCTTGGCCACCATCAGGGCGATCAGGCGGAAACATTTTTATTACAGCTTGCTAGAGGTGCAGGTGCTAAGGGGCTTGCCTCTATGGCTCAGGTCGATTCAAAGCGACGCATACTCAGACCGTTACTCAAAACAAACCGATCTGCACTAATCAACTATGCAAAAGAACATCATCTGAAATGGATAGAGGATGAAAGTAATGCCGATACAAAGTTTGATCGCAATTTTATGCGCCATTCTTTAATACCTGCATTTAATGAGCGGTACAAGGATATTACAGCGACACTTTCACGTTCAGCTATGCATATGGCTGACACAAGCCAGTTATTAGATGAACTAGCAGCAATAGATGCTAACTTAGTAATTGACGAAAAGCGCCAATTCGGAGCAATTCGATTGGATGCACTGCTTGATCTAAGTGAAGCCAGACAAGGTAATTTAATCCGTTGGTGGTTAGCAAAGAATCAAATTAATATGCCCAGCACTGCATTGCTAAACCAGATTTTGCATCAATTAAAATCAAATAGATCAGATGCTGCAATAAAAATAAAGGTTTCCAAAGATTTGATGGTGATGCGTTATCAACGTCATGCATTCCTAGTGCGCGAAATGGAAAAAGCAGCGAGTATTAACCAATTTTGGCAAGGTGAGGAGACCTTGGTTCTACCTGACCAGTCACGATTGTCTTTTACCAAGCAATTAGGTAAGGGATTTGCTTATGAGCGCAAAGGGAAGGCCATTCAATTACGTATTAAAAATAGAGAAGGCGGTGAATTATTTAAGCCAGCAGTTGGTAGACCAAGAAGACAGCTGAAAACAGTGATGCAGACATGTATGATACCACCGTGGCAACGCGCAAATTTACCACTGATCTTTATGGGTGAAAAACTAGTTATTATCCCAAATGTTGGCGTTGATGCTGAAATGATTGCAAGAGACCATGAAATGGGCTTGGTAGTCTCTTGGGAGCCTTATACAGGTTAATTAATGTTTTTTGACGTCGAGCAATGGCTCTAGACTGGGCCAAACATTTTCTAAAATCTTTGGTTGTGCAGTTTCATTCGCATGAATGCCATCTTGCTGCATAAGTGTAGGGTTACCGCCAATTCCTTCAAGCAAGAATGGCACATACGGCGTCTGATATTGTTTGCTAAGTGCTTTAAATGTTTCACTAAAGTCCTTGGTGTATTTGATACCATAGTTAGGCGGTATTTTCATGCCAATAAGGACTGTCTTTACTTGACGCTGCTGAGCTTCTTCTATCATTTTAGTTAAATTCTGCCGCATGCTTTCTAAGTTAAGGCCTTGCAATCCGTCGTTACCACCTAATTCGATGATGATAATGTCTGGTTGATGACGTTCTAAGGTCTGTTTAATTTTACTTGCGCCACCAGAGGTTGTCTCTCCACTAATGCTGGCATTGATTACTTTGTAATCACGATGTGTTTCAGCAAGTTTATTTTGCAACAAATGTACCCAGCCTGATTTTTCATCCAGGCCGTATGCAGCTGAAAGGCTATCACCAAAAACAAGTATTTTTTGCTTGGCTATCGCAGGAGAGGCAACTAAAGTCGATAAAATAACACTAATACTAAAAATACATCTAACGAAACCTTTGCCATAACTCATACCTACATCACCAATCAATAATTAACGGATTTAATAATGATAACGCAACAAACAAAGAGTTCGATGACCTACCCAGCATTATTAGCAAGCAGCCTTTCTAAAACTTATGGTGAGGCAGATAGCAAAATTAGCATATTGCAGGATTTAAATTTAGAGGTAAGAAAAGGAGATAGTGTTGCCATTGTCGGAAGCTCTGGTAGTGGCAAATCAACGTTATTAGGCATATTGGCAGGTCTGGATATACCGACTGATGGTATGGTAGAAGTGGACGGAGAAGCCTTTAGCAAGCTGGATGAGGATGCACGTGCAGCAACGCGCGGCAGGCAAATGGGTTTTATTTTTCAATCATTCCAGTTGTTACCAAATTTGACTGCTCTGGAAAATGTCATGATTCCTTTGCAACTTAATAATCAGAAAGACGCAAAATCTATTGCTTTATCAGCATTGTCAATTGTTGGTCTGAGTGAGAGAGTAACGCACTATCCTAAGCAATTGTCTGGCGGCGAACAACAGCGAGTAGCAATTGCACGTGCATTTGCAATGCAGCCAGCTATTTTATTTGCCGATGAACCAACAGGTAATCTTGACAAAAAAAACAGGTAAGCAAATCATCGATTTACTTTTTAAGTTAAATACTGAGTCTTCAACAACGCTCGTTCTGGTGACGCATGATTATCAGCTTGCACAACGTTGCATGAAGGTCTATGAGCTACGGGACGGTAAACTTGAATTGGAAGACATAGAATGATGGTAATTAGGCTGGCGTGGCAACAATTTTGGGCGCAATGGCGAGCTGGAGATGTCCGTGTATTACTATTGGCGCTGATTGTGGCTGTCACTGCTATTACGGGAGTTACTTTCTTTACTAGTCGTATAGCAGCGCATCTGAATACTGAGGGTGGCTTGGTATTGGGTGGCGATATGGTGCTAATAACAGACCATGCTATTCCAGAAAGTGCAATTGATAATGCTAAAGCAAAAGGCCTTCGCTATACCTCCACAGCTGAATTTCCCAGCATGGCGATTGTGGGTGATAAAAGTCAGCTAGCTGAAATTAAAGCTTTGAATCCAGGCTTCCCGTTACGTGGAGATTTAACGGTTCAATTTCAAGCGAATGAAAAGCCAAAAACAATTAAGACGATTCCTAAGCCCGGAGAGTCTTGGATAGAGCCGCGGTTAGCTAGTTTATTATCAATCGGAATTGGTGATTTAGTCGAAATTGGCTCTACACAACTTAAGGTGTCTGGCATTATCACACGCGAACCTTCACGAGGTGGGGATATGTTCAGTTTTGCACCTCGCTTAATGATGAATGCGGCTGACTTAGCTAAAACAGAGCTTATTCAGTATGGTAGCCGTGTCAAATATCAATTGTTGGTAGCGGGCGATGCAGAATCTGTTAATTCATTTGGCGAGTTATTGAGAGATAATTTGCAGCCTGGGGAAAGGCTACAAGATCTAAAGACGGCTAGACCAGAGATTAAAAGTGCCCTCGATAAAGCAGAAACGTTTTTAGGGTTGTCAGCAATGGTGAGTATTTTGTTATCTATTGCTGCCATGCTGCTGGCAAGCGGGCCTTATATATCACGTAACGTAGAGACAGCAGCATTGCTGCGTTGTTTTGGAGCGAGTAAAAATCAGATACAACAAATATTACTTTGGCAATGTATGCTGATAGCGCTAGTGGGGGCGAGTATAGGCTGTTTGTTTGGCTACTTATTGCAAGCCTTGCTCGCCAATATAGCAGGCACACTATTTTTAGATACATTACCACAACCTAGCTACTCGCCTATTTTCATCGGCTATGGGGTAAGTTTTTCAGTTTTGCTTGCCTTGATGATTCCTAATATTCAAGCGATTAAAAATAGCCCAGTGGTAAATATTCTTAGAGCAGATGCAGATGCAAAAGTATCCATTTCTGCCTCTAGATTTATCCCCGTTGTTGTTCTGGTGGTAATCATTATTTTTGTGCTGGCAAAATCTATTAAATTAGCGATTGCTGTCACAGCTGGCATGTTAGCTGTATGTCTATTAAGTGCCGGTATTGCTTATTTATTTGCAAATGTAATTTACCAGCTTACACAGACAGGCTGGCACTCCCAACATGGATTTTTTAATCTATTAAAGATGGGGTTTGCGAACTTGAAGCGCAACAAAATATTAACGGTTGTGCAAGCTGTTGGTTTTAGTATTGGCGCCATGGTTATTATCTTATTAACGATTGTTAAAAATGATTTGCTAGATACTTGGCAGCAAGCTTTACCTCAAGATGCCCCTAATCATTTTGCGATAAATATTCAACCATCACAAGTATCATCCATAGAAGCATTTCTCAAGAATCTTGATGTTAACAAACCACAAGTTTTTCCTATGATAAGAGGTCGGCTAAAAGAGAAAAATGGTCAAAGCATCTCAGCTGATATGTATGAGAATGAACGTGCGAAAAGGCTGGTATCACGTGAGTTTAATTTATCAATGGCAAAAGAAATGCAAGCTGATAATCACCTTGTTGAGGGAGATTGGTGGCAGGAAAAAGATGTTGGAAAGCCCATGTTGTCGATAGAACAGGATATAGCGAGTGCGCTAAATATAAAAATAGGCGATGTGCTGACATATGATATCGCTGGTAGCAAAATAGACTTACATGTGACGAGTATACGCAAAGTAGATTGGGACAGTATGCGGGCTAATTTTTTTGCTGTTACGCCGCCCAATACACTTGATGCGTACCCTAAAAGTTTTATGACAGCATTCTTCTTGAAAGGTCAGGACACGAGTCTGTTAGATCAAGTTATTAAATCGAACCCTAATTTGACCATAATTAATGTTGCCAGCTTAATGGAGCAGGTGCGAGGTATTATGCAAAAAATGAGTCTAGCTGTTTCCTATGTATTTGTTTTATGTGTTGTAGCAGGCTTGGTAGTTTTATATGCAGCACTCATTGCTAGCCGTGATGCGCGTGCAAGAGAAGCTTCGTTGTTACGAGTATTTGGCGCGTCCAAGAAACAAGTCAGTCTTGTGATACTTGCCGAGTATTTTGGTATTGCTATGATTGCTGCTTCCGTTGCTTTGCTGACTGCTAATCTAATTGCATATTACGTAAGTACTCAAATGTTTGAACTTTCCTATAGTATTAACAGGATGTTGGGTTTGTATGCCTACACAATCGCTATAATACTTATTCCAACAGCTGCGTGGTTTGTCGTGCGCGATTACTTAAACCAACCCCCAAAACAAGTACTCAATAGTGTTTAATTGGTTAAATATAGCCGATATTGGTGGTTGTATTCAGCCAAAACCTAGAATAGAATAGCTAGCTAACCACTCTTAATTTTTGTTTCTATATGATTTTTAATGGTATTTTTGCACTTTCAAGTCTTGGAACGCGATTTGCATATAAGCATAGATAACTAAAACAATGTATTAACAAAATTAAAGGGAAGCTACATGCAAACACAAACAAATATCAAACCAAAACTAATCGCACTAGCTGTACTATCAGTCTATGCTATGCCAGCGATGGTAACCGCCGAAGAGACAACGCTCCAGACGGAAGAAATTGAAGTGATTAGTAACACTCCGCTTCAGGGTATTGGCTTGTCAAAAGATATTATTCCTTCCAATATCCAAACGATAAAAATGGAAGATGTTCAAGATGAAAATAATCTTTCCATCGCTGATACGCTAAAAACTGGCATCACAGGTGTGAATGTAAATGAGGTGCAAAATAATCCTTACCAACCAAATGTAAACTATCGTGGCTTTACTGCTTCACCTCTGTTGGGTACACCGCAAGGTTTGTCCGTGTTTGTTGACGGCGTTCGTGTCAACGAGCCGTTTGGCGACGTTGTCAATTGGGATTTGATTCCGTTAAATGCTATTTCTGGTATTAGTTTAATTCCAGGTTCAAACCCTGTTTTTGGCTTAAACACACTTGGTGGTGCTTTATCAGTGCAAACGAAAAGTGGCCGTACTTCACCAGGTGGTGCAGTTGAGGTTTTAGGCGGTTCATGGGGGCGTGCAGCAGCGAACGCAGAGTTTGGTGGTGTTGCAGAAAACGGCGTAGATTTCTTTATCTCAGGTAATGTCTTTCATGAGCAAGGATGGCGTGATTATTCACCATCTGATGTTCGCCAAGTATTCAGTAAAGTTGGTTGGCAAGGAGATTCTACTGATGCTAATTTAAGTCTAACATTAGCAGACAATGATCTAATTGGTAATGGTTTGGTGCAGAAAGAGTTTTTGAGCCAATTAGGCTATGAGTCCATTAATACGAAGCCAGATCAGACAGAAAACAAGATGGCATTTTTGAACTTCAACCTAAACCATTATTTTAATGACGATACTGTATTTAGCGGAAATGCTTATTACAGGAATGCACGTACTAGAACGTTAAATGGTGATGTGAATGATGATGTTGATGATGCACAATTTTTAGCTAATTGTGCTGGCGGTGCAAATCCAGAAGAGGAGTGCGGTGGTGCACTAAATCGTAGTAAGTCAAATAGAGATAGTTTTGGTTTGACAGGGCAGATGACATTTAGCCAAGATTTAATGGGCATGAAAAACCAGTTGATTACTGGGGTTGGCTATGACCATGGACGTACCAAATTTAAACAAAATAGTGAGTTAGGTAATGTTACGGCTAATCGTGGTGTGCTAGGTGTGGGTGAGTTTAATGATGAAGCAGATGTTGATTTGAAAGCAAAAACAGAAACTTATAGTATTTTTGCTACAGACACATTATCGCTAAATGATGTCTATCATTTAACCTTTTCAGGCCGTTATAACTATACAAAAGTGGATAACAAGGATGGGTTGATTGCAAAAGGCGATCCAGAGTCATTGACCGAAGATTTTACTTTTAATCGTTTTAATCCAGCTATTGGTTTAAATATTACCCCAAGTAAAAATATGTCAATCTATGGTAGTTACAATGAAGGTAGCAGGGCTCCTACAGCAATTGAACTGGGTTGTGCTTTCCAAGATTTAAATGGTGATGGTATTGGTGATACCCCCTGTCGACTTCCAAATGCAATGGCAGGTGACCCGCCATTAGAGCAAGTCGTTTCAAAAACCTTTGAAACGGGGATACGCGGCAGATTGGCTAACAATATAGGCTATAGCGCTAGTATCTATCGCTCTCAAAACACAGATGATATTCAATTCATTTCTTCAAACCCAGGCACTGGTGCCGGGAACTTCTTGAATGTTGGTAAAACACGTCGCCAAGGTCTTGATTTGGGCTTGAATGGTCAAATAGGTCGACAATTTAATTGGAATGTAGGCTATAGCTATGTAAAAGCAACTTATCAGTCAGCATTCAAAATTGCGAGTGAGGTTAACTCTAGCGCTGTTAATGATGAAATTCAGGTCAGAAGCGGTGATGAGTTACCTGGTATCCCGAATCATCAACTAAAATTCCGTGGTGAGTGGCAAGCAACACCGAATTGGGTCATTGGTACCAATATACTTGCTTTCTCTGATCAATATTCTTTTGGTAATGAGAACAATGAACATCAGGGGGAAGGCGCTAAAGTTAGCGGTTATACAATTGTAAATTTGGATACCCGTTATAAATTTGGCAATACAGGTTGGCAACTGTTTGGTCGTGTGAATAATATTTTTGATAAAGAGTATTACACAGCGGGTATGTTAGGCGAAAACTTCTTTGATGAGACAGGGGCATTCAATGGCGGTGAAGATGAATTCTCGTTCTTAGTCTCTCCTGGGGCTCCATTAGCAGGCTGGATTGGCGTGCGTTATGAATTTGGTGGAAAGAACTCGTCTGCTAGCTATGATGTTGACTAATTGAGTAAAAACAATTGACTGCACAAGCGAAAAACAATGTTCAGCGTATCAATGATAACCGCAAGAATAAAATCCTTATCGTCGAAGATGAGGTTTTATTCGCGCGTGCAGTTGCCAAACATTTAGCTAAGTCTGAGTTTGAATGTGAATGCGCGGGTAATCTTGCTGATGCCCGCGCTTTTTTTAAACAATTTCAACCTGACCTAGTTCTACTGGATATGCGGTTGCCTGATGGCAATGGATTAGACCTGATTGCAGAGCTAGTAGACAAAAATATCAATGTAATTGTGATGACAGCATATGGCGAGTTGGCAGATGCCGTGCAAGCCATAAAACTCGGTGCTGACGATTATTTAAAAAAGCCAATTGATCTAGATGAGTTGCTTTTAGTCATTCAGAAAAACGAAAAAAAACTAGCGCTGCAAGACAGTGTTGATTATTCCAAACAGCGTAACTCACATGCCAGTGAAGGGGTGGAACTAATTGGTGATAGTCCCGCTATGCAGAGTGTACGCATGCAGATAGAGAGAGTCTCTCAATTGGGGCATCTAATGGACGCTATTCCGCCGACTGTTTTAATCACTGGAGAGACAGGTACTGGTAAGGACGTGGCTGCTCGCATGCTACATCTATCCTATGCACAAAAAGATAAACCATTTATTCATGTCGACTGTGCATCTTTACCCGCTGAATTAATTGAAAGTGAACTGTTTGGGCATGATAAGGGCGCTTTTACGAACGCAGTCAGTAGTAGGCCAGGCCTGATTGAGGCGGCTGAAGACGGCACGTTGTTTCTGGATGAAATAGGTGAGATTCCGCTAGTTTTACAGGCAAAGCTGCTGAATGTATTAGAGCGGAGACGGGTAAGAAGGTTAGGCTCGACAAAAGAGCGTCAAGTACCAGCTAGAATCATTGCTGCAACAAATCGCGATCTTCATGAAATGTCAAACGCTGGTCAGTTCCGTTCTGATTTGTATTTCAGGCTGAATGTCATCAATCTAATCATGCCTCCCTTGAGGGAGCGTGAAGATGATGCCGTTCAGTTAGCTAAATATTTTATGCGAATGGCAGAAAAACGTTATGGTTTGCATGCGCATGATCTCAGTTTGAGTGCTATTGATGCCATACGACAGTATCACTGGCCAGGTAATGTCCGTGAGTTGAGGCATCAAATCAGTCGTGCTGTTTTGCTTAGTAATCAAACTATCATTTCATCGGCTGAGTTGGCATTACCTAACAATCAAGCAAAATTGTCAAATTCAGTAATCCAAGAGAACAAGCTAGCGCCTACGCTGGATGATGCAGAAAAACAAATGCTTATTGCTGCGCTAGAAGCAACTCATAATAATGTCTCAAAAGCAGCGAGACATTTGGGAATCACACGCATGAAAATGCGTTATAGAATGGAAAAACACGGTATCAACGTTTAGCATCTTTTAGGCATCGTGGTATGATTTCAGTGATTAGACACTGGAGTTATTCATGAGCGCATCGGTCAGTATTGGCACCCCGTTATCAGCATCTGCAACCAAGGTTATGTTGCTAGGCAGTGGAGAGCTTGGCAAAGAGGTAATTATCGCATTGCAACGATTGGGTGTAGAGGTTATTGCGGTAGACCGTTATCAGAATGCACCAGGACATCAAGTAGCTCACCGTTCCTACACTATTGACATGACCGATGCTGCAGCATTGAAAGCGTTAGTGGAAAAAGAAAAACCAAATCTTATTGTTCCAGAAATAGAGGCGCTTAATACTGACGCATTAGCAGACATTGAAAAGTCAGGTATCGCCACTGTGATACCAACGGTGAAAGCGGTACAACTCACAATGAATCGTGAAGGTATACGCCGTCTAGCAGCTGAAACACTTAAGTTACCTACTTCTACTTATGCTTTTGCCAGAAGTGAAGCCGAGCTTCAAGCCTGTATCGATAATGGCATCGGATATCCTTGTTTTATTAAACCAACCATGTCTTCTTCTGGTAAAGGTCAGTCTCGTATAACCAATGCCAGTGAAGTAAAAGCTGCATGGGATTATGCGGCATCAGGTGGGCGTGTGAATCAAGGTGTTGTCATTGTCGAGGGGCAAATTGATTTTGATTTTGAAATCACCTTGCTAACCGTCCGCGCTAAAAATGCGGAAGGCGCAATAGAAACTTACTTTTGTGAACCAATTGGCCATCGCCAAGAAAAAGGGGATTATGTAGAAAGCTGGCAACCACAAAAAATGACACCTGAAGCACTTAAAGCAGCTCAAGTTGTCGCTAAATCAATTACAGAAGCCCTGGGAGGCTTGGGATTGTTTGGTGTAGAGTTATTCGTCAAGGGAGATCAGGTATGGTTCTCTGAGGTAAGTCCAAGGCCACATGACACTGGTATGGTGACTATGTGCAGCCAACGCCTAAGCGAATTTGAACTACACGCTCGTGCCATTTTGGGTTTGCCTGTGGATGTTCGCCTAACGCAGCCAGGCGCTAGTGCTGTAATATATGGTGGTAGCGAGAGTAACGCATTACAATTTGGAAATTTAGAAGTTGCGTTACAAGTACCCAATAGCGATATTCGTTTGTTTGGTAAACCAGTTTCGTTTGTTCGCCGCCGTATGGGTGTGGCTTTAGCTGCAGCAGAGAATGTAACTGATGCCAGGAGTAACGCGCAAAAGATTGCTGAGTTGGTTCAGACTAAAGGGGATTGATGCTGGATAAAATTGAAGAGGTGGCGTCTAGCAAATCGACCTTCTATACCTTACTTGGTGGCGATACATCAGGTATTGAAACCATTCGTTTATTGGTCGAAACATTCTACGACATTATGGATAGCGACCCAAAAGTGAAAGGACTGCGAGATATTCATCAACCTGACTTGACTGAAGCGAGAGAGAAACTGTTCATGTTTCTCACAGGGTGGACAGGTGGCCCTCAGCTGTATATAGAGCGTTATGGTCATCCAATGCTCAGAGCAAGGCATATGCCGTTTGCAATTGGTGAATCAGAACGAGATCAATGGATGTATTGTATGATTAGCGCAATGCACAAAATAGGTATTGAAGAGCCATTATTAACCAAATTAGCGACACAATTATATGGCGTAGCTGACTTTATGCGAAATAAGTAGTTATTTTCATGTACTTCCAATGAAATTTCATAGATAGTAATAGTAAAGTTGCCGCATGGATATTTGTAGATGCTGGCGAGTGAATGAATATAAAAATCTGATAGTCATACGAAGAAAGAAATCAGTTGCTGGAGAGTGAAGCACGTTATCGAGATTTTGCAGAAGCCTCTGCAGAGTGGTTTTGGGAAACAGATAGTCAACTCAATATTCAATCTATTGAGGGTGATGCAAATAACTTTGGCTTTTCCAATTTGAAAGACTTCCCAAATAGTTGTCATAGTCATACTCCTAATGAAATACGTAAATTAATTGAAGATCATAAAAAATTAGTTGACGTCATCGTGAACGCTTCAGATGACGATACTCCCCGATATATACGTATTTCTGCTAAAGCAATATTCAATACGGCAGGTAAGTTTATTGGTTACCGCGGTGCTGGCCGAGATGTCACACAAGCTGTTTCTGCGGATAAAAGAGTCGAGTTTTTAGCAACGCATGATGAGTTGACTGGCTTACCAAATCGAAATTTATTTAGACAGCGGCTAGAAAACTCATTATCGAAAGCAGAGCGCTCAGGCAAGCAGGTGCTGCTATTATTTTTCGATCTTGATTATTTCAAAATGGTAAACGATAGACTAGGTCACGATGCTGGTGATAAGCTGCTTATTGAAGCGGTCGAGCGCATATCTGGCTGTGCAAGATCTACTGATTTACTTTGCAGGTTAGGCGGTGATGAATTTGTTATGGTGATGGAAGGTGCATCGCCGCAAGATGGTAACCGTATCGTTAGAGAGATTATTGCAGCATTTGAGCCGTCATTTGAAATACATCAACAACATGTTTTTTGTACAGTAAGTATTGGTGTCAGTGTTTATCCTGATGATACTAAAGATCCTGAGGATTTATTGCTGTATGCGGATTTAGCAATGTATCGAGCGAAACAAAATGGGCGCAATAATTTTGAGTTTTATACATCAGGACTCAACTTTATTGCACACCGTTGGCTAGAGATGGAGCAAGGAATTAGACAAGCACTTAGTGATGGTTTACTTTTCCTAGCTTATCAACCGCAATATAACTATGAAACAAAGCAATTGGTTGGTTTAGAGGCCTTATTGAGATGGCGTCATCCAGAACATGGACTCATTCCACCATTAGAGTTTATACAAGTTGCGGAGCAATCTGCTCTCATCAACCAAATTGGTGAGTTTGTTTTTGAAGAGAGTTTTTCTCAATTAAGGAGATGGCTCGATTCGGGTTATGAAGTTCCTCGATTGTCGATAAATATTTCGTCTAGACAGTTACGCTCAAGGCAAATGAGTGAAATGTTGAGATCAGTCGCTGAAAAATATCAAATTGCCCCCGAAATGATATGCTTAGAAATAACAGAGCATGCCTTGTTAGAAGGTTCTGATGAGGTTAAACAAAATATGCAAAACATCAAAAAAGCGGGATTTAAAGTTTCTTTGGATGAGTTTGGTATGGGTCATCTATCACTATTGTATTTAATGCAGTGGGGCGTTGATGAAATAAAAATTGACCAAGCATTTGTTTCTGGTTTGGGCTATGGGGATGAAAACCAACAACTCGTAAGGGCAATTACTGCGCTGGGAAATGCTTTGCAGCTGGGACTAGTTGCGGAGGGTGTCGAAAGCGAAGAGCAAAGTACACTACTTGCTAGTAGTGGTTGTCATAAAATGCAGGGTTATTTTTACTCTTTACCATTAACACCAAAAGAGTTAGAAAAATCGTTAAAAAAATAACCCTTATTTTTTTAGGCCACCCAAGAGTGTAGCAACTGGTTTCTTAGTGTTTCTGGCGGCAATTTTTGAATCAAGTTCTCTTTGTCTGTTTGCGGTTCTTTCTGGCACATAAGGTTTATCAAACCACGGGTCGTGACTTTTATGGCTTGAGCTTTTTTTGTATGCTCTCTGTTTATTATCAAATTTACTAGCATCTTTTTGTGCTGGATTAGTTACATCACTTTGTGTAATTTTTTCCCTAGGGATACTCTTCTTGATTAGTTTTTCAATTTCACTAAAGTATTTTTCTTCTTCGTCTGAAACCAAAGAAATGGCAATACCACTGGCACCTGCTCGACCAGTTCGGCCAATTCTATGGACATAATCTTCTGGTGCAGAAGGAATCTCGTAGTTAATAACCATCGGCAAGTCGCTAATATCTAAACCTCTTGCTGCAACATCAGTTGCAACTAATGCAGTAATCTCGCCTTCTTTGAAAGCATCAAGTGCTGCAATACGTTCTTTTTGGTTTTTATCGCCATGAATGGCATCAGCTTTGATACCTTCTTTTTCCAGTGCACGGCTTAAACGACTCGCTGTGAGTTTTGTTTTTGTGAAAATAATTACTTGTTGTGTTTTTTGCTCTTTAAGTAAGCTAACGAGAATACGTTGTTTCAGCTTTTGATCAGCTTCATAGGCTATTTGTGAAACATTCTCAGAGGTGGCATTGCTACGAGCGACCTCGATTAAGGCAGGGTTCTTAAGGAAATCATCTGATAGTTTTTTGATTTCTTTCGAAAACGTTGCTGAAAACATTAGCGTTTGACGTTGCTTAGGTAGCAAGGCTAGTATTTTTTTCAAGTCAGGCATAAAGCCCATATCAAGCATTCTATCGGCCTCATCCAATACTAAGTATTGGACTTGGTTAAGTTGAACGGTTTTTTGCTCTATATGATCTAGCAAGCGACCTGGTGTGGCGACTAAAATTTCTACACCAGCTTTTAGTGATGGTGTTTGTTTTTTTATATCAACACCACCAAAAACCACAACACTGCGTAAAGATGTGTTTTTAGCATAGGTTTTTACATTCTCTTCAACTTGAATTGCCAGCTCACGTGTCGGGGCTAAAACAAGTGCGCGAACTGGGTGTTTAGCTGGTGATGTGCTCGTATTAGCCGCTGGTAATAATTGATGAAGTATGGGTAGGGTAAAAGCCGCTGTTTTACCTGTACCCGTTTGTGCCCCAGCCATTAAATCAACACCAGTCAATACAACCGGAATCGCCTTTGCTTGAATTGGCGTTGGCGTTGTATAACCTGTATCTGCAATGGCTTGTAATATTGGCGCAGCAAGCCCAAGCGTGTCAAACGCAACAACTTCAGTCTGGTTAGCTAAGTTTAATTCTGTTTGTATGATTTCGTTTTTATCTGTCATATGCGAAATTAAGCAAAATTACGTGAACGTCTTGCACCATCATTATTTGCACGACGTGGTGCATGGTTGCCTGCAGCACTACCATTGCGTTTTGGCCGTGGATTACCAAATTTTTCATTTGATATTCTTGCAGAGCCTTTGTTAGTACCAGTATTTCGGCTATTTTGATGGCGACCATTACCTGTACCACGAGCCACTTCTTTCGCAAACTGAAGATTGGTATCTTTGGTGTAGTGCACGCTATTACCATTGACTTCTGGTACTTGGCTATCGTTGCGTTGAGAGCGGTTTCTAGCTGGTTTGTCGTTAAAGTGTGTAACATTACTTTTGCCTCTTGACGGACGACCTGCTGCAGCACGATCACCAAAGCTGCGACCTTTTTCTGTGTCATTACTGCCGCGGCCTTTGTAACCACCACTACGCGCATTGCCGTTGCGACTGTTGCGGCTTTTCCCACGCTTGCCATCTGGCGCATCCATATTGAAAGGACGTTTTGGTTCAAAGCCTTCAATGACTGATGCGTGTAATTTTTGACCTGTGTATTGTTCGATTTTGCGCAAAGCATGTCTATCCATGTTTGAGGCAAATGCGATTGCAATACCTTTTTGTCCTGCGCGTCCAGTTCGTCCTATACGGTGGACATAGTCTTCAGCAAACTTAGGCAAGTCATAATTAATAACATGACTGATACCTTTTACATCAATGCCTCTAGCAGCTACATCTGTTGCTACCAAGACCTTTACATCACCATGACGTAACTTTGTGAGGGTGCGATTACGAGCGCCTTGTGTCATATCACCATGCAAAGCGGCTGTTTTATGGCCAGCCGCATATAAGTCTTCTGCTAATATGTCAGCATGGCGTTTTGTACTTGTAAAGATGATGGCTTGATTAACATCAGGTTCAATCAACAAATGTTCTAATAATTTGTTTTTGTGATTCAAGTCATCCACATGATGCAAGCGCTGCTCAATGTTTTCATGTTTTTCTTTTTGTGCAGCCACTTGAATGGTCACTGGATTATTTAATATATCTTGCGCGATACTACCAATGTTGCCGTCTAACGTTGCAGAGAATAAAAGTGTTTGACGCTCTTTTGGTAAGGCATCACAAATACGCTGTACGTCGGGCATGAAGCCCATGTCTAACATGCGATCTGCTTCATCAAGGACAAGCATTTGCAAGCGACTTAAATCGATACGTCCGCGCTCCATATGATCAATAAAACGACCAGGTGTAGCAACTAATATATCCAATGGCTGTGATAGTAGTTTGTTTTGAAGCGGATATGGCATACCACCCACGATACTGACCGTGCGAGCACGTAAGTATTTGCCATATTTTCTTGCTGAATCATTGACTTGTGCTGCAAGTTCACGTGTTGGAACTAAGACCAGAATACGTGGGCCACGGCTTCTGGACTCATGAGGCGTGGCGAGCAAGTTAAGTGCAGGTAATGTGAATCCAGCTGTTTTACCTGTTCCTGTTTGTGCTGAGGCTAAAATATCTCTGCCATCTAGTATGGCAGGAATAGCTTGTGCCTGAATAGGCGTTGGGTTGATATAGCCTGCCTCTGCAACCGCTTTTAGGATGGATGGATGTAAATCTAATGATTCAAATGTAATTAAAGACAATGTATGTCCCTTTCTAAATAGTATAAAAGGGCGCAAGCAATGACGTAACGAGTCATTTAATGGATAGCTTGGTATCACTAAATGATAAACATAAACGCAGAAGTCAATTTGAGTAGGAGCTTCTTTACCGGCGCACTGGCATAGCCACTAACCGATAAAATGAGATGTAACGTCTATAGTTCATGCGTTACGATAGGTCAGGGCGATGAATCTAAAACTTCTTAAATGTTTTTAAGCTAAAGTTCTAAGTTGTGCGCAGTATAACGACTTATTTTGTAATGTCAAATAATAACTTTTTGTTTTTGTGTTAGAATCGCGCCCTTCAAAACATATCGGCAGCTTAACTTATGTCACGCAATCTAAGAAATATCGCAATTATCGCTCACGTTGACCACGGCAAAACCACCATGGTCGATAAGTTATTACAGCAATCAGGTACATTCGCTTCTCATCAAGCAGTTGAGGAGCGTGCCATGGATAGTAATGATCTAGAAAAAGAGCGTGGCATTACAATTCTCGCCAAAAACACAGCTTTAACCTATGAGGGGACACGAATTAATATTGTGGACACCCCTGGTCACGCAGACTTTGGCGGTGAAGTTGAACGGGTATTGGGTATGGTGGATGGTGTGCTTTTATTGGTGGATGCCGTCGATGGCCCAATGCCACAAACGCGCTTTGTAACCAAAAAAGCGCTAGCTCTTGGCTTAAAGCCGATTGTTGTCATCAACAAGGTAGACCGTCCAAGCGCTCGACCAGATTGGGTCATTAATCACACTTTTGATTTGTTCGCAAACTTAGGTGCTACTGATGAACAGTTAGACTTCCCAGTGGTTTATGCTTCGGCTCTTAATGGTTTTGCAATGTTGGACGAAAACGAAAAAACGGACAATATGCGTGCAATATTTGAAACAATTCTTAAGCATGTAGAACCACCAAAAGGAAATCCTGATGCGCCATTGCAAATGCAAATATCTGCTCTTGACTATTCAACTTATACAGGGCGCCTAGCGATTGGACGCATATTGAATGGCCGAGTCAAAACAGGTCAGCCTGTTACTGTGATGAATGGAACTGAACAGATTGCAACGGGTAAGATTGGTCAGGTGCTTGGTTTTCAAGGTCTTGAACGCGTTGAAGTGGCCGAGGCTGAGGCTGGAGACATCATTATTATTTCTGGTATAGAGCAAGTGGGTATTGGTTTCACTATTTGTGACCGCGACAACCCAGTAGGCCTACCTCACTTAGGTGTTGATGAACCAACATTGACCATGGACTTTATGGTGAATACATCCCCATTAGCAGGTACAGAAGGTAAGTTTATTACTTCTCGCCAAATTCGCGACAGGTTACAAAAAGAGCTTCTCGTTAATGTTGCACTACGCGTAGAAGATACAGAAGATGCTGACGTATTTCGTGTTTCAGGACGCGGGGAGCTGCATCTTACAATTTTGCTAGAAAATATGCGTCGTGAAGGTTTTGAGTTGGCTGTAGGTAAGCCAAGAGTTGTCTATCGTGATATAGACGGTGTTAAGTGTGAGCCTTACGAGATATTAACCGTTGATGTGGATGATGAACATCAAGGTGCAGTGATGGAAGAGTTGGGGCGTAGACGCGGAGAAATGCAAAATATGGAGACAGATGGTAATGGACGTACCCGTGTTGAATATAAAATACCTGCACGCGGTTTGATTGGTTTCCAAGGGGAGTTTTTAACGCTCACACGCGGTACTGGCCTGATGGCACATATTTTTGATGAATATGCACCAGCCAAAGCAGATATGCCAGGCAGACGCAATGGGGTACTTATTTCAGCAGAGAAAGGTGAGGCTGTTGCATACGCATTATGGAAGTTACAAGATCGTGGAAAAATGTTCTCCAGTCCTGGTGATAAATTGTACGAAGGAATGGTGATTGGTATCCATAGTCGTGACAATGACTTGGTTGTTAATCCGATTAAAGGAAAACAGCTTACAAATGTACGTGCCTCAGGAACAGATGAAGCAGTCCGCTTAATCACGCCAATTGCATTGACATTGGAAAGTGCAGTTGAGTTTATTGATGATGATGAGCTTGTTGAAATTACGCCGCAAAATATTCGCATCCGCAAACGTTACTTACTTGAACACGAGAGAAAGCGTGCAGCAAAAGCATAATCAATAGAGAAGTTACTAAATATAACCCGAGCTAGGCATCTGGCTCGGGTTTTTTATTACGAATGTTTGCTTAATATGCAACAAAGTTGCATTTAACACAAATTCTATATTATGTTTCATTATATATAAAAACAGTAATATACTTTATTTTTCAAAAATATTGACTCACGTTTATTTGTTTGAGATTCTGCATACTCAGTTAACTCGAAGAAGTTAATTATGATTAAGTTATTCAGGGGTGCAGTACTCTGTATTGCAATATGTTCTATGTACGGCTGTGTAGCAGCTGCAACAACGGCGGCTGGTATCGGCGGCTCAGCAGCGCTTAATCACTCCATGTCAGGGGTGGCCACGCGCACTTTTACAGCCCCAGTAAGCAAAGTAAAGAGAGCTGCGTTTACTGCATTGCATAGAATGAATATTGAAGTCGTGTCTAAAGGTCAAGTTGAAGAAGACATGTACCTAATTTCTGCTAGGACGCTAAAGCGTGAAATAGAAGTAGAAATTGAACCGATTAGTAAAAATGCAACGCGTATCAGTGTCAAAGCTAAAAAGTCAGTTTTCAGCTATGACACCGCTACTGCAGATGAAATTGTCATGCAAACAAAACGTGTGTTGGGTTAATTAAAGTTTTACTGTTGTGCCTGTGTTATTCTCCTAAGCTCAAAAGCGCCTTTATAGGCGCTTTTTTTTAGGTTATGTCAAATAGCAGAATATAAAAAATGCAGGTAGGGTATATTAAAAATTCAACAAATCCATTTGAAAAGTAAACTTCACATGTCAACTTTAAAAGACAGTTAAATCAGTTGCTTATGTGATATATACCAGTTTAATTAGAAAGGTTTTTTGTTTAAAACCCATTCTAAGTTGATGGGGGTGTGAATGTGTGATATCATAAGCGCCTGATTTTTAATGAAAAATTATATAAACACTTTAAATCACGCTAAATAGTGCCGGTGGGTAGTTAATATATTAAGGAGAAGGTTTGACATTAAAAAATGTCGGAAACACCCCAGAATCAAACTTAAATAATCACCAATTTGATGTAGCTTCTGCAGTCAAATTCCGTTCACCAAGTGCGCTTGATGGCAGTGCCATTACTGCGCTAATTAAAAACTCACCACCATTAGATACTAACTCTGCTTACTGCAATTTATTGCAATGTTCACATTTTGCAGAAACTTGTGTTGTAGCTGAATCTAACAATCAAATCCTAGCGTGGCTCTCAGCATACATTCCACCAGAACAACAAGATCATATTTTTATCTGGCAGGTAGCAGTTAATTCACAAGCAAGAGGAAAAGGTCTGGCAAAACGCCTCTTGGCTACATTATTAAAACGTAAGGCGCTAGCAAAGGTTGAATATCTCATCACGACCATTACAGAAGATAACCAAGCATCATGGTCGTTGTTTGAGAGCTTTGCTAATGCACATCAATTAAATCTAACTAGTACGCCACACTTTGAGAAAGACAGACACTTTCAAGGCGCACACGAAACTGAGTTTTTAGTAAAAATCGGCCCATTCAATACTACAGAGGTCTACAATAATTAAGGAGTACAACATGTCGAAAAATCCTAGTCCCAGTCAAAGTCAAACGAATACAGCCATCTTTGAGCGCAGGGAGTCAAATGTCAGAAGCTATGCGCGTTCTATGCCGAGAAAATTTATCAAAGCGCAAGGTGCTTGGATGCAGGATAGTAACGGTGGGCAATACTTAGATTTTTTATCTGGGTGTGCATCACTGAACTATGGGCATAATCATCCAATTATGAAAGAGGCATTGCTAGAGTACATTGAAAAAGATGGCATTGCGCAAGGATTAGACTTACACACAGAAGCCAAATCAGAGTTTTTGAAGACATTCGAGACCATTATTTTAAAGCCAAGAAAATTAGATTACCGTGTGATGTTCACAGGCCCTACTGGCACTAATGCAGTAGAAGCTGCGATTAAGCTAGCCCGGAAAGTGACTAAACGCGAGTTAATTGTTTCATTCACTAATGGCTATCATGGTATGACGTTAGGTGCGCTAGCTTGCACGGGTAATGCAGAAAAACGTAATGGTGCAGGTGTGCCGCTTAATAATGTAATTCATGAGCCATTTGATGGGTATTTTGGTGAAGGGATTAATACGGCTGATATGCTGGATAAACGCTTATCAGATCCATCAAGTGGCCTAGACAAGCCTGCAGCGATTTTATTGGAAACAGTGCAAGGTGAGGGTGGTTTAAATGCCGCTTCTAGCGATTGGCTACGTAAAGTAGCTGAGGTTGCGAAAAAGCACGGTGCATTGCTAATAGTTGATGATATTCAAGCTGGCTGTGGCCGTACAGGAGGTTTTTTCAGTTTCGAAGAAATGGGCTTCACGCCAGATATTGTCACCATGTCAAAATCCTTGTCAGGCATGGGTTTGCCATTTGCTATTACCTTATTTAGGCCAAATTTAGATATATGGTCACCTGGCGAGCATAATGGGACTTTCCGAGGCAACAACCACGCTTTTGTGACAGCCACAGCAGTTCTGAAACATTTTTGGGCTGATAGCCAGTTTCAGTCAGAAGTGTATGAGCGCGGCGAGTCACTACGCATAAGATTAGAACAAATTGCTGACAAACATGGGCTTTCTACAAAAGGGAAAGGCATGATGCGAGGTATTGATGTTGGGTCAGGCGAAATGGCTTCTAAAATCACTAGTGACGCGTTTGATAAAGGGCTGATTATTGAAACAAGCGGTGCTTTTGATGAAGTGGTTAAAGTGCTAGCACCATTGACGATATCGGAAGCTGAGTTAACAAAAGGACTGGATATTCTGGAGAAATGCATCCGAGATGCTTTTTCAGAAGAAGTCGATGCCGCAGCTTAGGAGTTATTAAATGATAGTGCGAGACCTAAAAACAATAAAAGCTTCAGAGCACAACGTGAAGTCAACAGGTTGGGAGAGTGCACGCATGTTGTTGAAGCAAGACGGCATGGGCTTTTCCTTCCATATTACAACGCTTTACGCTGGCGCTGAGATCAAAATGCAGTACCTTAATCATCTTGAGTCGGTTTATATTATGCAGGGCAAGGGAACGATAGAGAACTTGGCAAAAGGTGAAATACATGACTTATATCCCGGGATGATGTATGCCCTAGACGAGCATGATCATCATGTACTCAGAATAGAAGAAGAGATCGTTTGCGCCTGTGTCTTTAATCCACCGGTATCTGGTAGGGAAGTACATGATGAAAACGGTTCTTACCCAGCAGATATTGATTAAAGTAATAGATACTATTGTTCTAATATGCATGACTTTTACCCGACAAGACAGTCAACACAGGCAGCCCTGATTAAAAGAATCGATCCTGTGGTGTATAGTGAGTGGGATCATTCAGCACCCATAACACAGGCACAAACGCGGCAGTTTGATCAAGATGGATATTTGCTACTGGATAATATCTTCACAGCAGAAGAAATTGCTTACTTACAATCAGAAGCGAAGCATGCCTTACAGAATACGGAAGAGCTCCGTCAAGAAACAGTTATTACAGAACTGACAAGTAGGGATGTAAGATCGATATTTGATATTCATCGGCAGTTTACCGTCATGGAACGTTTGTCTTCAGACAGCAGGCTCGTTGATATTGCCTCTTTTTTACTAAATGACCAGGTTTATATTCATCAGTCCAGACTAAATTATAAACCTAGCTTTGTAGGGAAAGAGTTCTATTGGCACTCTGACTTTGAAACCTGGCATGCTGAAGACGGGATGCCACGTATGCGTGCTATATCAATGTCTGTGTTGTTAACAGATAATACAGTACACAACGGATCGCTCATGTTAGTGCCTGGATCACATCGACAGTTTTTGAGTTGTATTGGTGAAACGCCAGAAAATCACTATAAAACGTCACTTAAAAAGCAGGAATATGGTGTTCCAGATCAAGATAATTTGGAGAAAATGGTCAATGCGTCAGGTATTGTTAGCCCTACAGCTAAACCAGGTTCAATTTTGGTTTTTGACTGCAACACCATGCATGGCTCTAACAGTAACATTACGCCAATGTCTCGGTCGAATGCCTATTTTGTTTACAATGCGCTCACAAATAAACTCGAAGCGCCCTATGGTAAAAAAGCACCTAGACCAGATTTTATTGCTAGTCGGTCATCCAAAGTGATAACCCCTGTTTCTGGCCATCTCACATATAGTTCAAATTTAATAGTGGCCTGACCTTGCCGCTAGAGATAAACCAAAGATGAACTTGATTACAGTGGTGAGCTTCGTCATTTTTCTAGTTTTATTCTTTACTATTGGTTTGGCCTCAGTTGTAAAAAGCAAGGGGACCAGCCAGGATTATTATTTAGCTAACCAATCTGTCAGCCCTCTGTTTAGTGGGCTTTCTGCAGTAGCAACCAATAATAGTGGCTATATGTTTATTGGCGTTATTGGATATACCTATGCTGCTGGATTGGCATCTATTTGGTTAATGATTGGCTGGATACTAGGAGATTTTTTAGCGTCATTATTTATCCACAAGAAATTACATACGGCTACATCAAAAACTGGCGAAGCATCTTATTCTGGTGTTCTAGCTACATGGTTTGGAAGCGATATGGTTTATTGGCGCCGAATCGCTGCAGTATTAACGTTAATTTTTTTAGGTGCATATGCGGCCGCCCAGATAGCGGCAGGAAGTAAAGCCTTGGAAGGAGTATTGAACTGGAATAGAACCGCTGGCGCGTGGGTGGTTGCTGTTATGGTACTTTCTTATAGTGTTGCTGGGGGTATTCGCGCATCTATTTGGACAGACGTAGCACAAAGTTTTGTCATGCTGGCTGCAATGATTATCTTGGTAGTTTCAGGTGTTATGTCTTATGGTGGTGTCGCTAGCGTCATACAAGCATGGCAATCCATACCAGGCTATTTTGATTTAGCTCCACAAGGTGTCGTATTGCCAGGTTTTATGGGTGTGCTGTTATTTTTTTTAGGTTGGTTAGTGGCTGGATTAAGTGTTATTGGTCAGCCACATATCATGGTGCGTTTTATGGCGCTTAATCATGACGCCAGTTTTAAAGCGACACGGTTTTATTATTACGGTTTTTTTATTGTGTTTTATGCGCTCGCCACTATTGCTGGGATGCTTGCACGCCTACACCTGCCAGAATTGAATGATTTGGATCCAGAGTTAGCCTTACCAACAATGGCGGTTAAGTTGTTGCCACCAGCGCTGGTTGGTGTTGTGCTTGCGGGGATTTTTGCAGCAACCATGTCAACAGCTGATTCTTTAGTTTTAAGCTGCTCCTCGGCGATCACACATGATTTACTACCTAATGGTGCCAAAAGTAAAAAAGTTATTAAAGTAACCACAGCTGTAGTGACTGGACTTGCTTTGATGATCGCACTCTATGCGAGCGCAAACGTGTTTGATTTAGTGATTATGTCTTGGTCAATCATGGCGGTAGCATTTGGACCTTTATTAATACTACTCACAATGCAGCGCAAAGTAACAGAGAAAATAGCGATCGCCATAATGGCGCTTGGCGTGCTGATTGCACTGTTATGGCGGCATGCTGATTTACATCACTTTATCTATGAGGGATTACCAGCAATGCTAGTTGCACTTATATTTGGATATGTGTTTTCAATAAAAATAAAGCGCTAAAAGTAGCGCTTTAAATACAAATCTATTCAATCCCTTGACTGGCAAGATAGTCTTCATAGTTACCTGTAAAGTCGATAATCTTCCCATCTTTAATTTCTAAAATACGGGTTGCTATTGAGCTGACAAATTCCCGGTCATGGCTAACAAAGAACAGGGTGCCGTTATACTTATCCAAAGCAGTGTTAAGTGCCTCAATTGATTCC